>PMIJ01000063.1 GCA_003157015.1 Bacteroidales bacterium | reverse complement strand
TGTTTGTTACTTATATCTGACAAATGGTTTTCTCAGGATAATTAGGTTGATCTTTTTAAAGCACAGCCTTGTCAGTCACAATAGTATCGCATTGACAATATACTGAAATACAAATCTATACGATACTTTTGTCTGACTTTCAACGTTCCTGCTTCATATTAAAGTTACACATATTATTTGAATTGATCTATACAATTCCTTCATCTCCCATACTATAATACGTGCCTTCTGGAACTATAATCAAATGATCTAATAGTTGTATATCCATTACTATCCCAGATTCCTTTATCTTCCTGGTTGTTGCAATATCAGATTCACTTGGCTATACATTTCCACTGGGGTGATTATGGCAAATTTTGATTCCACTAGCATTAGCTTTGATTGCATATCTCAATATAATCCTTACATCTGTTACTGTTCCACTTATACCACCTTTTGATATTGATGAAATCCCCCAGACTTTATTTGACCTGATTAAAAGCATTAGTTTAAACTCCTCAATATGTTCTATAGAATCCAGATCCCAATTCCCCATAAATATGTCAAATGCATCCTTTGAGCATTTAACTTGTAGCCTCTCTGAAGCTTTGACCTTAGTTCTATAGACAAGTCTTACTTCAGATATAGTTGTCTGTTGCGTTTTCATATGATTTTGATTAGTGAATAAATAGAAATGAGAAAGCCTGGTCCCAAATCCCCAGGCTGTACAATTGAATATTTATAATGCTGATATATAGGTAGATATATTAATGTGCAACTACAACAAACAATCTAAATGGTTCTTATTAAGCGATTTAAATTAGAATGTTGTGTTTCGATATTGTATTATACTGTAGTGAAATAGAAACTGTTGAAATAGACCAGAAATGGATTTAGAGGAGGTTGCGATTATACTATATATGCCAGATATTCAGTTTAAACACGATGATGGGGAATTGGGGAAAGATTAATTTAATTTTAATCTCGTATTTATTTCATTTAGATACTTGTAACGATGGACAGTAAAGTTTACCTGAAGCTTTGTAATACAATCAGTATGTTTAATAAGATCATTAATCTAAGACTACTTCATCTTTTTGGATATTGAGATAACAGAATCACTTGGTCCTAAATTAACTTCAGAGTGATTATGACATATGATCCTCTTAATATCATTTTCTGCTGAAAATAATTTATCAACGTGATAATTCTAGAAGTTTTTCCATAATTGGTGACCCACCCAGGTCCCTTAGTTCTTGCCGCAGATTACTGTCCCGGTCTAAATAAAGAAACATTTCACTTTATAAATGCGTGGTTAAGGTCTCATATTCTGAAGAGCGCATTCCTATCCTTGAGAGTTATATAAATTGTTTATCTTTTAATTGATTAATTTTTAATGCAACATAAAGAGAGCATACCCGAACACCTTTTTACCTAATTTATTTATTTTCAGTTGTTTTGAACATATTATATTCAATTATGTTTATTTATTCTAAATTAATATAGATTGTAATTATGAAATACATTATGAAAGTTAAGATGGCGTCAGGTGAAGACGGCAACAAGCTATTGAAGGATCCTCTATTTGGTAAGAAAATGCAGGATCTTCTGGCAGAAGTGAAAGCTGAAGCAGCCTATTTCACAACTATTTGTGGACATAGGGGTGCCTTTGTTATAATTAATATGGACGATGCATCACAAATTCCAGCAATAGCTGAACCTTTTTTCCTGTGGCTAAAGGCAGAGATTGAATTCTATCCTGTTATGACACCAGCAGATCTAGGCAAAGCAGGTCCTGCTATCGAAGCAGCTAGTAAAAAATGGGGAGGCTAGTTTAAGTGTTTTCTCGTAAAGAATAAGTAAAAGGGTACTATTAAAGAAGTTCCCTTTTTTTGTGATGATAGGTTAAAATTGCATTTCCTGAACCAATGGTTCCTTCAATGCAATATAAAGAGAGCATACCCGAACACCTTTTACCTGGTTAAATAAAATTTACAGCATCCCTCGCTCTTCAAGCCATTTCCTTACCCTTTCATGCTCTGCCTGGCATCTGGATTCCACACCTTGTTCAATTCTTTTAAAGTGTTCTTCACCTCGGATACTATCAAACAAGGGGTCATATCTTATTAATATTACCCAAAAGGCCATATTAGTTTTCATTTTATCAAATTCATCAAGGTATTTATATGCTTTTGCCTTGTCACCTAAAAATGCATATGTGGCTGCCAGGTCATAATAAGCGCCACCGTATTGAGGATAGGATCTTTTATGTTTTAAAGTAGCTTCACAGTATTTAATTTGTTGATTGAAGTAATATTCTGCCTCTTTATGTTTTCCTACACGCCAGAATGCTATACCAATACGGTGCGACTCATTGAGATTCGGATCGCCAGTTTTTTCATAAATCCCAGCCCATCTTTTTGCATTCAAGTAAGCTTCATCGTTATAACTGTCTGGCAGATAACAGTAAAAACCAAGAACAATTATCTTTGTCGAATCCATCCGGTTAGCTCTTTTTGCCAATTTCAGAGCTTCTTCAAAATCTGCAGCCCACACTTTTATCCAGGCAAAAGAATATAAATACTGAGCCGAATCTCTGGTTAATTTATATTCTTCTTGATAATAATATTTTGCTTTGTCAAGGAATCCGGCAAGAACTAGATAATCGCCTAAAACATCCAGATAGCTAGGCAAGTCTTTCCCCTTATTTCTGTCGGCAGCTTTACTTATATTATCAATTACTTGAATGCAATCTCCTAAATAACTCTCATATGTTACCCCCTTCCAATAATATGCATTGTAATCATTTGGATTGTATTTCAGGGCTCTGTCAAACTCTTCAATAGCTTTTTCATATTGGTCTTTATAAAAATAATATCTTCCTCTTGCTCTGTATGCACCGGATAACTGACTATCAAATGATAAAGCCTTGTTTGCAAGATAGAGCATTGTGTCAAGTGAAGAATTCTCTGACGAATAAAATTATAGATAATGTTTAATTTGATATACCCATGCAAGTCCAACATAAGCCTTGGCAAATGTTGAATCGTATTTTAATGACTCTCTATAGAGTTCAGCAGCTCTTATTAGATCTTGTTTATTAGTATTGTCATTATATTTATTCCTTTCCTCTTCTCCCTGTTGATAGAAATCATACGCAGTCAGGTTTGTTGTCGTCTTTTTCTCAATCAGTTGTTTTTCCTCAGGAGTTATTACAGCATTTAATTCAGCTGCTATTGCCTGGGCAATCTCACTCTGTATGTTTATTATATCGCTGGTTTGCAGAATTTCACGGTCGTATGATTTTCCCCATATATGTCTTTCATTTTTGGCTACTAATAATTGTACCCGGAGAACAAATTTGTTCCCATATTTTTGCCCGCTACCTTCTACAATATAGTTCACATTCAACTTTTTTGCTATCTCTGGAACAGTTGATCTGTCTTTATCTTTGTACTGATCTGTGGATGTTCGTGAAAGAACCCTGAAATCCTTAATTTTTTGAAGATTATTGAGAACCTCTTCCATAATCCCGTTGATAAAGTATTTATTACTATCAACTGGACTATCATTTATGAAAGGAAGGATGGCAATTGATTTTTCAAGTTGTTCTGTTGGCTTTTTAAGTCTTGACAAAATGAAATACCCTGCTATTATCAACGCCAGAAGTATTAAAGTGCCTGCAATGAATCTTGATTTCTGAACTTTTCTGTTAAAAGGCTTTTCTTCAGCTATGTCTTTAGACCCCACATTTCGATCACTCAACTGATTTTTCAATCCACCAATTATTTCACTGACAGCATTTGCTACCTTATTTATCTGGTTCCTGTAAAAAGTTTTGTTCAGATTATTATCCGGATGGTCTTCATTTGCCATGAGAGGACGATTTACTCCGGGTTCCTTATAGATGAACTCAATACCTCTTAAGAATCCACCATGTTCACTTTCAATAATCTTCCTGTCTTCAGCATCAAGTTCATGTATCTGAACAGGCAAAACCCTGCTTGCAACATTGCCGTTAGGCAGTTTTATCTTTAGTTCAAACTGATCCTGAGAAGCCTGTTCTACAAATGCGTTGAATTCATGATCCCATGCAAATGACTTGGGATCACAATAGGTGCGGGATATAATCGGGATAAATATCAAACACTTCAGTTTATCTTTTAGCGAGGCATCTACATCATGTGTCTCTAACAGTCCATCATGGAGATTGATATCAAAATAAACACTAATCTCTTCTTTGAATGTAGATTCCAGTTCAGTCTTCAGAGCATCGACAAATTCACTTACCCACCTGTCGCCCTTGTTGTCCTTCTGACGGTAGCTGATAAAGATGTCATATTCATATCCTGGGATAAGACTGGCCATAATACATATTCATTCTGCTAAAGTTATGAAAGACAATGACACAAGTCAAATAAAAACCATCCACCCAGGATTTAGCCCAGGTGAATGGTAATAGCACTGTTGGTTTTCAGTGGTTCTTGATTACTTAAAGTCGAGGTGAACCATCTCAGAACAACAGTAAAGAAAATGCAGCATGACTCGACTAAATATCCAGAGTTCGGTTCTGTTCGACCTAATACCTGGAATTCCTTATTTTGCGTTGTAATACTCTGAAATTTAAGAAGTAATAAGCTTTATCCCTGGTAAGCTACCAAGACAACAAATAAAGCCTTGATATACAATTATATCAAGGCTTTTTTACATGTTGCCACAATAATTCTATTTGAACATTTTTAAGAATTCACCTTTGTTGTTCAGTTTTCACGGTAGTGAAATGCAACTGAGGAGTCCCACCTTGAAGGACGACGACCTCAGCGAAGCTAACCTGCCTGTTGGTAAGCAGGTTAACCAAACCGTCCATTTAAAGGTAGCGGTGAAACATATTAAAGTCCCGGAGTATAGCTGTTATCCGGTCCGTTAAGGACTTATTTACTTTATTCTCAGAATTATGGCTGGTTATTTTTTTCTTACCGGCACCTGCAAATGATCTTCAAAGTTAACATTTCCAGGTAAGGCTTTTTTCAGCGCTTCTGTTGGTTTGAACCAGACAACGATAGTATCTTTTCTGTTTAGCAGTTTTGTTTCACTCATGCAAATTGCTATTGGGAAAAGTTTCAAATCAGGTGATAGGGTTTCATTATCTAAACTTTGCTTTCCGTTTATATCCCCTATTAATAGCGGGTAAAAATCATTTCTTGTCGTTTCCATCTTCATTAACAATCTTTCATTTCTGGATTTAGCTTCTAATACATCTGTCTCTGAGTAATGATTAGTTGTCAAATAATTGTTATTGCAGCAATAAAAACTTAAACAAGAGTACCTGGCATGATCTTGCATCCATTGAGGATTAAGGTTTTTGTAAAATACTCCATTCGAATTAAGTTCAATGCCTAATGGTTTTAATTGATTAGAATTTAAAAACAATAATTCTGATTTCGTTGGACGTGTCCAACCACAAATTACCATTACTGTAATAATTGTTAAGAAAAATTTGGTTTTCATGATGTCTTTTTTTAAAGTGTCAGGTATTGTTTTTGTAATGAGCTATAACTTGCTTTTAGTGGAGTGTTTTTATTACTTTCTTGTCAAATTATAGACATCAACATATGTATCAGTTGTGGGTCCGCTATAGTCCTTGTTGATATTTAACTGGTTGTCAGTATAACTAAAATCATAATCGCCACCTAAAATAAGAGTCCAGTCAAATTGTGCAATCCATTCACAATCGTTAATAAATGAAATTTTATGATTTTTAATTGTATAGGTTCCATGACACAGATCCGGGTAATTTGATTTGTCGCTGACTCCTGTCCAAGTATTTCCCGAAAAAATAATGGAAATATGGGCTGTATCCCCTCCGCCAAATACAAGTTGCCTTTGAAATGTGCCGGTATAAATTCCATCAGGTATTTTAGAATAATTATCGGTTACGCAGGCAAAGCAAATCAGGAATATAACACAAATCGAAGAGATAAATCTTATCATATTAAGAGGTTAGATTAATCGTTCAAATCAAATTTCACGCCGTAAATGGAACTAAAAACATGGTCCCTTACAAAACTGTTTAAAAAAACTGGCAGACGATTTGTCAACCTATATCAGTTCTCTAAAGGCAGAAGTTAAAATTCATGGCAAAGAATGGTCATTATGAGGATGTAACATAAAGAAAGCAACCCAAACTCCTATTTGCCTGATTTAATTATCTTTAATACATCGAACGGAATAGCCATTATTTTTTAATCCGGAACCTCGGGCTATATCACTTTCATCGAAAGTCATTAAACAGGCTCGAGCACTTGTTGAACTATACTGTGAACTAGTCCACCACCAACCATAATATCCCAGGGTACGAAATGATCCTGTAGCGAGACCTGTTCGATAACCCCCGGGTAGTGCTGTAAAACCGAATTCATTGGATGCTTCCCAGTTAGGACTTATCCAATGGGTGGTACCTGTTTCTTTTAATTCTCCACTGGCAATATTCTCTCCCCCTACATAATTTATCAAAATTGTCCATTCAACATCATTTGGAACATACCAACCAGTTGGACAAAGCTTTTTGGTATTTACTGCAAACCAATTGTATAACGCTCCATAATTCTTCTTGTTAAAATTTTCATCATTTTTATACCAGCAATAAGCAGGAGAGGAAAGATTACTCCATCCGCCATTATCAGTGATCATTGGTATTATCGTATTATCAGCATATTTTGTTGTTTGCAGATTCTCAGTAATCCAAACCTGAGTTCCTATTATTTCAGTATTATAGACATTTCCATCAATGTCAGTAACCGGTAAAATAAAAATAAACTCATTACCGTACGCTGTACCTTCATTATTAGTAGCATAAGCCCGCACATAATAATTTGTTCCGCTCTTCAATCCAGTAATAGAGCTTAAAAAGTTGCCTTCTCCAACTCCATTTGAGGTAATATTATCAAATACAGTGGGATTAGGACTTATAGCCCAGCACACCCCTCTCATAGTAACAATTTCCCCTCCATCTGAAGTAACACTTCCGCCACTAATAACTGATGTCGATGTGATATCAGTTAATGGGGTAGTGTGTAATACAGGCAGTGTAAGCGGTTTCTCCTTACTACACTTATTGATAAGAATCAACATTAATCCCATTATTAATAATGAAGAAGCCCAAGATTTACTTTTCATTTTGTTCATTATTCTTAAGATCAAAATTATTAGATAATATAATCAAAGTCAATTTTATTTGTTCCAAATAAAAAACATCGACAAAAATCATCTAAGATCCTATGGATGGAGTTAGCACTCTTAGTATTCAGTGATTGAATGGAATTTGGATACCGATTTGCCATACATTGACAGTAATAAAATAAAAAATTTATTGCCTAATTTTTGAAGTTTGCCATGACTAAAAACAAATCAACCGGACAAACAGCTAAAAAGTACTGTCTGACCGATTGATCCAGGTGTTATAATTTATTTAAGCAATAATATTATGCACCTGAGTTACAGTGGGGCGGGCAGGAGTAACTCCGTTCTTTAAATTGGTTTCTGGTCTCCGATATGACAACAAATTGAAATCTAATATGTTCGTCAGACCTTAATATGATTACCCCTCTTCGGAATCAGCCTGTTTAAAAATTATTTGCGTTTATTACACTTGGTGTCAAATTAACAATTATATCATGAAAAAGGCAATGATTGTTCAATCAACTGCCTCCCACATAACCGATCCATGATGCCACGCTTCTTTAAACCTATAAAACCAGTCGTAAAAAAAGTGCGAATGACTAAATAAAAAACGACCTGAGGATTGTCTTCTCCGGTAAAAATCAATGTTACCATATGAGACCTTGCCCTGTCTTAACCTGGGAATTCAGATTTAAATTGGATCCTGAAGATTCGCGCAAATATGTTTTGCGGGTTGAGCGTTATTTAAATAATATCAATCATCAGCTTTTAACTTGTAAGATTAAAAGAGCAATTCAAACACCTATCTACCTCCCGGTTTATCTTTTATGCAACGAACCGAAAAACCATCCTGCTCAAATCTTCCATAACTGTAAGAACCCCCATTATCGTAGCTCAAATACCAGCACAGTGCACCGCCAATAACAAACTCTGTAGAACTCCACCAAAAACCGTAGCTGCCACTGGCATGGTATGAGCCATCAAAGTCACGGCAACCACCCGGAAAGCCAGTAAAGCCTGTTTCATTATTGGCTCCAAAATTGGGTTTCTGCCAATGTATTATCCCGGCTTCTTTTAATTTACCACCGGCAACAGTATCCCCTCCCAGATATGTTGACAGTATAATCCAATCTTCATCACTGGGAACATGCCAGCCGATGGGACATATATTTCTATAACCATTACTTGCTGAATCCAGAGTATACCAATTGTACAAGGCTCCAAGAGTAGTATTGTTATTCAGATCATTATCATACCAGCAATAACCAGGCGTCATCAGATTATACCATTCCTGATTATCCGGGACAAAGGGTATTGGTAACCCATTATTGAATCTGGTGGTTTTAAGGTTTTCTTTCATCCATGTCTGGGTACCAATAACTATGGTATCATAATTGTTTCCTTCTATGTCTGATACTTTACCAGGTTGTTTGCCGGATAAGGTTGTGAAGTTTTCCTGTTTACCATAGCCTATTCCAACACTATTTACTGCATATCCTCTTATAAAGTAAAATGTATTCTGTGTTAAATGATTCATGTTACTCTTAAATAATCCTGATCCGCCTTCCTCAATTGTTCGGCATTTATTTACAGTTGGCTCAAATAAAGTGTCCCAGCAGATACCTCTTGAAACAACAGGAGATCCTCCGTCAGAAGTTATATTTCCTCCTGAAGTTGCAGATGTGTATGATATTTCAGTTACGGTTAATGTTTTAACCGTTGGAAGGCCTGGAAGTGCGGACTTATCTTTCTTACAGGAGTTAAATAAATTGATTGAAAGAAATGATAGAAATAATCCTGCTATTTTAAGTTCGTATTTCATAGCATTAAAATTTGGATCAACGATACAGAGAATAGGACCAATAAAGATATTACTAGTTGGCGACTAAACCAATGATTTAGTTCTAAATACCATCCACCCAATACTTAACTCAATTGGATGATATTGATCTGGTCGTATATAAGCAACCCCAGCACCATAAAAACACTTTTGTTTAGAATTTACATCATCATCAACAATAATGAATTTCATCTGTCGTTTTAAGGTCACAATCATTAGGATTTTATGAAAAAGTAGTTATTAATTTAAGGTTATGAACTTTATCTTTTGATGGCAGATTTGAGAGAAGTTCAGGAAATGAACTACCTAAATTTTATTATTTGAAAATGAAAATGGTTCTCTTAATTAAAATTCAGCTTAAAGCAAACTTTGGACAGGGACAAGCTGGTGACAAATCTAGAAATAACGGAAGTTGAATAATTTCTTATATTTTCAATTGTTATGAATAAACATTTTAATTTTAAATTGATGACCTTAGTTGCTCTGTCAGGAGCGATAATGGTTGTAACTGCATGTAAAAAAAGTAAAGAGCTTACATTATCTGCACCAACAGTCAACACCTGGTGGGCCGTTAATGTCAGCCAAACATGGGCGACCCTGGAAGGTGCCGTAAATGCAAACAATCAAACTACTATAGTTACTTTTGAGTATGATACGAATACTATTTATGGACATAGCATAAAGGCAATCCCCGATACGATAGACGGAAATAAAAACGTCGATGTAGTTGCTAATCTAACAGGTTTAACACCAGCTACAAAATATCATTTCCGTGTAATAGCAGTAAACTCAGGTGGAACGATAAATGGAAAAGATACCACATTCACTACTGCAGGTACAGCCAGTAGCGTAATTGTCTTTAATCCTAACCTGACCTATGGCTCGTTAAGTGATATTGATGGGAATGTTTATAAAACTATTCAAATCGGAAACCAGACCTGGATGGCTGAAAATCTGAAGACCACCAGGTTCAATGATGGAACAGCAATTCCATTGGTAAAAGATGGGGTAGCATGGACAGAATTATCGACACCTGCTTACTGCTGGTACACTAACGATTCAGTTTCTTATGGAGCAATGTATAACTGGTTTACTGTAAATACAGGCACGCTGTGCCCTGCTGGCTGGCATATACCGTCTGATACCGAATGGGCTACGCTCTCAACCTATCTGGGTGGCGATACCATTGCCGGGAACCAACTAAAGGAAACCGGTATAACCCATTGGCAAAGTCCAAATACAGGAGCTGCTAACGGAAGCGGTTTTACTGCCATTCCGGGAGGCTATCGTGGTAACGATGGCACGTTTAACGGCATTAGAAAGGATGGTTACCTGTGGTCCTCTTCCGAAAACTCTTCGATAGATGCCATTTATCGTGTCTTATACTATGATTCCGGCAATGCAGTCAGTGGTAATAGTGATAAAAAGGATGGGTTTAATGTTCGTTGTATGAAAGACGGGGCAAGATAACATAGTGTATTCTGATTGTTTTTAAATGAAATTGAATATCACGGGATTGAAGTTTAATGCCGACACTCCTTTCTCAATATTAAAAACAAGAAATCATAAAAACTGTTGAAATGAAATCCATTCCCCAGTGCCCTATAATCAATGGGAAGAGTCTCTTAACGCGGAGATAAATCAACTGAAGTGCAATAGTTAACGGAAAGAAAAGCAGGAAGGCAAAAGCGGCATATTTAAGATTTATGAATGGAAGGAAACTATGCTGTAATGCCCAGCCAAATCCAACCCATAGTACTGTCGGCCAGGTACGTCCGAAAAACAGCTTCAAACGTGGCAAAGCATAACCCTGATAAATCAGCTCTTCAGTTGACGCCGACACTATCCACCAAATCATCTTACTATACATAGCTGCCCAGAAAGGTAACTTTCTTGTCATTGGATTGCCTGCGGGTAAGACCGGATGGAGACTTCCATATACTGAGGAGCTTCCTAATATATATCCTGTGAATATTGAAAGGGGAAAAACTACAATAATAATACCGAGACCGATAAACAGATCACGGCTAATTTTAGTTTTATCAAAAGAAAGCAAATCTCTGATTCTTAATCCTTCACGACGAAGTAGAATATATATTGTCAGTAAGCAGCCAAAATCAACAAGCGTTCCGTAAACTGTCCACCAAGAAGTTGCTGCAAGAGTCGGAGTTTTGATATTAACTGCAATTAAGATCAGGATCATTAGTCCCTGGACAATAAGAAACAGCGCCGGTCTGACAAGTACTGCAAGTATCGTTGAAATTCGGCTTATTTGCCCTGAGTCAATTCTTTTCCGAATCTCGTCGGATGAGTTTTTTACAGCCATTTAAAACAGTTTTATCTTTAAATTTACCTTATTTGTTTCTTGTTTTAAGTGAGAAGCAAATATGAAATTAGCTTTAAGTAATTTAATTGATGGAAAATAAATAATAATCCGGAGATTAAAACGTATATTTTCAGATAAATTTACTTGGAACATTATTGATTTTTAAGAAATAACAGGATCTTAAGATTCTGGACGAAACAAAGCGCCGGATATTTCAAACAGATTTAACACAGAAAAGTAATCATGGGAATAATAAAATCAACCTTTTCCCAAATTATTAAACGAAAAGATTTACTCTTGTTCATTGTTCTTGTTATAACAGGAATAAGTTTGTTTGGCTGGTTTTCAGGTAAGATGGGATTAACTTCATTTTCTATTAAATATAATTATTTAATCATTAGTGAGTTCGTCGCTCTAAATATTTTGATGCCATCAAATTTTAAAAGGACCTGGAATAAAGTTTTTAGAAAAGGGTTCTTGGTAAGTTTCTTTTCTGCCCGGAAATAAATTATATTTGGTAATATAAATACTATTAATAATGAACTGGTTAGATGCTTTTATAATCGTTGTTCTGATATTATCGCTTATAAATGGATTCATCAACGGACTGGTAAAGGAAGTTGCTTCTCTGGCTGCATTAATCCTGGGAATCTGGGGTGCAATAAAATTTTCAACTTTTACTGCCGGAAAACTTTATGATTATTTTGATATGACAGGCCATTATGTGGGTATCATAGCCTTCATTATTACTTTCGGAATAATTGTAGTAATTATTCACTTTATCGGAATACTGGCTGACAAAATTGTGAATGCAGCGTCTCTGGGCTTTATAAACAGAATACTTGGAATTGTATTCGGACTAATTAAATCGACGCTGATAATGAGTGTTTTCTTTGTAATCCTTAATGCGATTGATGTCCGGAGAGCGTTCCTTCCAAAGAAAGCGATTGAAGAGTCTAAATTTTACAATCCGATATCTGATATTGCGCCATCAATCTTTCCGATTATAGGGGAGGGAGCTTTTAATCACAGTTTCGATAGATTCAAAAAGAAATCCGAGGAGCCAACTATCTAAACCTGTTTGTTATATTTGCATTCTCAAATAGTGCTTTATGAATTTTGTTGAAGAACTGAAATGGAGAGGCATGATACATGATATTATGCCAGGTACAGAAGA
Source organism: Bacteroidales bacterium (assembly GCA_003157015.1). GTDB lineage: Bacteria > Bacteroidota > Bacteroidia > Bacteroidales > VadinHA17 > LD21. Next base: position 10,859 of record PMIJ01000063.1, on the reverse strand, counting down.
ATTATTAAAAAAAGAAAAAACCAGCGGATATATTGGATTTGACCCAACTGCAGATTCATTGCATATCGGTCATATGGTGCAGGTAATGCTGCTGGTGCATTTCCAGCGAAGCGGACACAAGCCTATTGCCCTGGTAGGCGGAGCAACAGGCCTGATCGGGGATCCTTCAGGAAAATCGGAAGAACGGAACCTGCTCGATGAACCATCGCTGAGAAAAAATCAGGAAGCCATAAAGAAACAGCTTTCCAAATTTCTTGATTTCCAGTCAGATACAGAAAACAAGGCAGTTATGGTAAATAACTATGACTGGATGAAAGGATATTCCTTCCTGGATTTTATCAGGGAGATCGGGAAGCATATTACAGTAAATTATATGATGTCAAAAGACTCGGTAAAAAAAAGAATCGGGTCTAAATCTAAAGAAGGAATGTCATTTACGGAGTTTTCTTATCAGCTGGTACAGGGTACAGATTTTCTTCATTTATTCAATAAGTTCAACTGTAAACTCCAGATGGGAGGTTCCGATCAATGGGGGAATATTGTAACAGGTACCGAGCTTATCCGCCGCAAAGCAGGAGGTGAGGCTTTTGCACTGACCTGTCCTCTGATAACTAAATCTGACGGAAGTAAATTTGGTAAAACAGAATCAGGTAATGTATGGCTCGACCCTGAAAAAACTTCACCTTACCACTTTTATCAATTCTGGCTCAATGTATCCGATGAGGATGCAGCAAAATACATCAAGATCTTCACAATTCTGCCTCAGGAGGAGATTGAAAAAATTATTTCCGAGCATGATAAAGCTCCTCATGAACGTATTCTTCAGAAAAGACTTGCTGAAGAGGTTACAGTAATGGTCCATTCAAGAAGTGAATATGAAGGAGCTGTTGAGGCATCACTGATTCTGTTTGGAAAGGGAACGACAGAATCACTCAAAAAGATGAGCGAAAATACATTTCTGTCTGTATTTGAAGGAGTTCCTGTTTTTGATATTAAGATGGAATTTCTTCTGAAAGGAGTTACTGTGGCCGACCTCTGCACAGAACATTCGCATGTATTTGCTTCAAAGGGTGAGCTAAGACGGCTTGTCCAGGGGGGAGGATTCAGCATTAATAAGGAAAAGATTGATAATCCTGATGCTCATGTTCAGGTTGAATCACTTCTCAATAATAAGTATCTGCTTTTACAAAAGGGGAAAAAGAATTATTACCTGATTCGGGTAAGCTAGAATAATTGGTTTTCTCCGTGAACCTCTGTGATTCTCTGAGTAACTCAGTGTCAGTTCTTGTTTTTTGATTACACAGAGAGACTCTGAGAAGCACGGAGAGACACAGAGTTATTTTACCAGGTCCGCAGCGATGATAGAGACATCATCGAAGGTTGATGGATTATTATGCGGCAGCCCGAGATCTAATATCATTTCCCTGATGTTATTCTCAACTGGTTCGGTGTTAGTAATGTGGCGGACAATTTCCTTTGTTCCGATATCTGTACCGTCAGCGTATTTTAACTCGGAGAAACCATCTGTATAGCAAACAATCTTTGAATAATCTCCTATTATTAATTCTGATTTTTGAACAGCCGGTATTACATCGAGCATTCCGATACCTACGCAGGAAGACTTGAGAAGAAGGGTTTCTTCAGTAACTGTATTATACAATACCGGAGGATTATGTGCAGCGTTGATATATTCAAGAACCCTTGTCCTATGATCATATCTTGCAACAAATAGTGTAATAAATTTTTCACCAGCGGCATTTACTACCACAATGGAATTAAGCTTATTAACGAGCGTTTCGAGTTCTATATCAAAAGTAAACAATGCTCTCAGGCTTGCCTGGAAATTCGACATCAGAATTGCAGCTGAGATTCCCTTGCCGGAAACATCCGCAATACAAAATCCGGTTTTTGTCTCCGAAAGCCTTATACAATCATAATAATCCCCACCGACTTCGTAATGAGGGAAATAAAATCCATTTACAATAATTTTAGGATTTTTTGGCATCTGGCTGTTATCGGGGATGAGCATCCTCTGCATTTTTGCAGCAAGCTCAAGCTCTTTTTTCATAGCTTCCTGGTGCAGACTTTCATTAAAAAGCCTGATATTCTCTATCGCAACTATTATAATGCTTGAAATGGTCTGAATGAAATTCAGGTGTTTCAGAACAGGGCTCATTCCCTCTCCCTCTTCCTCGATATCACCGATAAAAACGAAGGCCAGATGTACGTTGTTATTATATACTGGGATAATTATATCAACTCCTTCGAAACCAATATCGGGGGCTCCAAAAAAAATCTCGCAAATGCCCAGCAATCTTGATTCTACATCAATGGTTTCAAAATATTTCGGAAAACCGCCGTTTAAAAGGCATTCCCAGGTACCTGAATGTTTGAATATAAGAATTTTACCTATACCAAGGTTATTCCTGAGAATGAATTCATATTTCGATAAAAGTTCTTCGGTCGGAAGATTCGCATTGATTGATAATGTAATATCAAGTAATGAATCTAATTTAAATTTTGAAATCTTTAATCTTTCCGCAAAGCCTTTTTTATCTTCCATGGTATAATTTATCCCTTAACTCTTTCAACGTAAGTTTTATCACGTGTATCGATTCTGATCTTATCTCCTGTATTCACAAAAAGAGGGACCATTATTATTGCGCCATTCTGAACTTTTGCCTGTTTTAATGCATTATTGGCAGTATCTCCCCTTAAACCTGGCTCGGAATAAGTTACCTCCATAACAACAGTCTGAGGTATATCCACAGAAAGAACAGTTTCGGTATCTGCATGAACAACTATTTCAACACTTGCACCCTCTATAAGAAATTCATGATTCTCAATCAATGATTCCTGGATGTGTATCTGGTCAAAAGTTTCGAGATGCATGAAATAATAACCCATATCGTCTTTATAAAGATACTGGTAGGGACGTCTTTCCACTCTGGCCAGGTTCACCTTGGTGCCTGAAGAGAAAGTATTGTCAATTACCCTTCCGCTTTTCAGGTTTTTAAGTTTTGTCCTGACAAATGCAGGTCCCTTTCCGGGTTTAACATGCTGAAATTGCACAATTGTATAAAGGTCATTGTTGAACTCAATGACTAAACCATTTTTAAAATCTGCAGTACTTGCCATAAATATTTCAGTTATTCAATAAATTAATTATTCTATTTTTCATTTGCTCCAAGTGGGTAAACCAGTCCTTCATAATCTACGATCTCACATGTAAACGCGCCTACAAATATATCAAATCGGATCTTAACAGGTAAAAAATTCTTGTCAGCTGAAAACCAGAAAGAAACATCTTCTTCAGTTTTAAAAAGTCTCCCGGTCTCTGTAACCGGATTAAACTTGTAGCATTTAATTTTTCCAAGCCTGGTTTTTACTTCCTCTATTCCTTTATATCTTAACCTGATTGGGTATAGTTCGTCACAGAACCAGGTCATAATAGTTGTTAATTCACCTTCTTTCAGATTACTGTCAACGGGAAGAATATGATTCCTGAAATAGTAGAAACAGGAGAGCACATCGTGAATACGCGGTGGAGCGATATGCTTCCCGGTGAGGTCGCTGGTAAGTATACTAGAATCAGTTCTGCTTTTATGATCAAACAATACGACATTGTATCTTCTGTATCTTCCTTCATGTATGTTTCTGATTGATTTCACGGGTAACTCGGTATCCGGATCTATGAAACTCTCATAAATATCCAATACCTTAAAAATAACTTCAGCCATTCCTATAGTCCTTGCGGCTAATTTTGAGTGCCAAACCTCTTTCCCGTTAAAAGTGTCGCTTTTTAATTCAAGCGTTCCGCTTCCTGCTGTAATGAACTCGTATTGAATTGTATAGGTTACTTTCTCACCGACTTTATATGACACAGCCTGCCCCTTCGCAAAGGATGAAAATATTATTAGGGCTGCTATAATGCAATAAAATCTTCTCATAGTACTTCCTGCTGGAACGTGATTATTATACCGATTATTTTCCCAGAATATTTTTTCTGGGTTTGGAAGTTATAAAATCTTTAAGATAAAATGGCTCAAAGTAAGCAACATCTTCAAAACAGCGATTTTTAAATGCCTGTAATACAGGCTTATGCATATAGGAAGCTGATATCATATAATCTTCAGCAAAAATAGCATTTTTCCGATTAATCACCTCTTTGCACTTTACAGCTCCATCACCAAAAAATATAATTTTCTGTGAATCAGGGATATTCATAAATGTTTCGTGAGTTATTATTTCAGCGGAAATTTGCTTTTTTTTATTTCCGTTTGAGTCATATAGTGCATAATAGACCTCCATTCTGCGGGCATCGAGCATTGGACAGAAAAGTGAATTTGCATCTGATTCAGAATTATAATATCTGCTTGTGATAATCCCCCAAAACATCGATAATGTGGTTTCTACTCCGATAAGAGGAATTGATGCTCCATATGCTAACCCTTTTGCTACAGATACTCCAATCCTTAATCCTGTGTAAGATCCGGGGCCTTTACTGACAGCTACAGCCTCTAGATCACTGGCTCTAATACCATTGTCATGAAAGATCTCTTCAATAAATATAGTGAGCTGGGAGGCATGTGATTTTGATTCATCGCTTTCCCGCAAAGATATCACTCCGGCGCTATCACATAATGCCACTGAGCAGAGGTTTGTCGCGGTTTCAAGACATATAATCATGTTTTGAAAAGGATACGGACTCTTTATTTCACCTTAAAGAGTTCTTCTTTTTTCACAACCTCTATAACGGTGCTGTCGGACAATTTTTTACTGATTGCACTGAAAGGAGCCGAGATTACGCGATCATTTGGCGAAATACCGGAAAAAATTTCAATATAAGAATTATCCTGAATTCCGGTTTTTACATCTTTTGCAAGAGCATATTTCCCATCTGTAATAAACACAAGTGTCCGAATATCTTTCTGCGATGGAGTACCTGTTGTTTTTGTAGTGTCGGAGCGAGTTGTGACAGATTGTATAGGAACAGTGAGTATATCAACTTTTGATTGTGTACGGATATCAACAGTTGCTGACATTCCAGGTCTGAATGGGTTTTTATCACCGGCATCAACAAGTTTCTGGTATGATTGGGGAAGAACCAGTATCTTGACATCAAAGTTAGTTACCTGATCAGCTGATACACCTGTAGTCTTGGCAGAATTTGCGATTTCAGTAACTACTCCCTTGAATTTCTGATCGAGATATGCATCTACCTCAATAAGAGCTGTGTCACCGAGTTTAACCCTGGGGATATCATTTTCATTTACCTGAACCTGGGCTTCCATGCGCGACAGATCAGCAACCCTCATTAATTCAGTCCCGGCCATGAGATTTGTTCCAGCAACCCTTTCTCCAAGTTCCACTAAAAGCATTGAAACCGTACCGGTCATCGGCGCATATATTGATGTCTTGATAAGGTTCTCATTTGCATCTTTAAGTGAAGCTTCGGCACTTGTTATTGCAAACTTGGCTGCATCGACCTCTGCCTTTGCAACATTGTAGGTGGCTTCTGCCTGCTCAAAATCAGACTTTGAAATAGTTTGTTGTTCGAATAGTTGCTTGTTTCTTTTATATGACAGTTCTGCCTGGGTAAACTGAGCTTCTGACTGTGAACGACGGGCCTGAGCTGCGCTTATTTCTGCCATAGATCTGTCCTTCTGGGAAATATAGTTATCGGGCTTTATTCTGAGCAGGAGCTGTCCTTTTTCAACGCTATAACCCTCTTTAACTGTCAGTTCAACTATTTCACCCGATACATCAGGGCTTATTTTAACTTCTTTTTCAGGCTGAATTTTCCCATTAGCCGTAATGGTTTCAACTATAGTACGTTTTTGAGCATTCTCAACTGCAACCTTCACTGTTAAAGCTTTACCAAACCAGCCAGCTTTTTTACCAATTACTGCAAATAGGATCAGAACGATTACTATTGGAAGTAAAATCTTTAGTATCTTATTGTTTTTCATGTTCTTGTATCTTAAAATGATTTTGTATTATAAATTATTAGTTGAGCGTTAATGGGATTCCTTTATAAAAATCGAGAACCTTGGTTTTAAATATAAATTCATATTTCGCCTGAGTCATATCTGACTGTGCCTTAAGGAGCAGTGTCTTTGCAGCATTATAGTCTACAGGAGTAACCATACCTACATTAAATTTTTGTTCAGTATATCTGAAAGATTCTTCTGTTGAGGCGATTGCTTTGAGACTAACATTAAATTTTTTGAGGGCCGCTACGGCATCAGTATATGCCTGTTGAATATTTTTATAAAGCTGCTTTTGCGTTCCTTCAAGGTTGTACTTACTTGTTTCTACATTCAATTTTGAATTGGAGATGCTTTTATTCACCTGCCAGCCGTTAAGAATCGGTATGTTTATTGATAAGCCGATTCCCGAGTTCTTATTATTCTTTAACTGGTTACTGAACGACTGAATTCCTGGAACATTAGACAGATAAGTATAGCGGCTGTTTAATGAATAGTTTAAGGAGATAACAGGACTCCTGGAGCCTTTTGCCATTTTAAGAGCAAATTCGCTGGCAGTGAGATTTAGTTCAGAGCTTTTTATTTCCGGTCTGTTCTTCTCTGCTATGGCATAAATATCATCGATATTTCCCGAAACTATTGCATTAGGATCAACATTAATCTCAGGAACTATAATCTCAAATCCTGAGGGAGTTTTAAGCTCAAGCAATTGTGTAAGAATAAGAACGGACGTTTCCAGAAGATTTTTTTGAGTGATCAGAGAGAGCTCCTCCTGGGCTGCCTGTGATTCTATCTCCAGAAGATTTCCTTTGGCTACACTACCGGCATCGACCATTTTTCTTGTCTTCTCAATCTGCTGTAGACTTATGTCAAGCTGATTCTGATTTGCTGTAACAAGTTCTTTGTTAAGAAGAATCTGGAGATAGGAAAGTGCAACATTCAAAGCTACATTATCAGAAATATTCTGCAGATCCTGCTGGCTGGCAAGAACCTGGTATTTATTTTTCTGGATAGCATTATAATATTGCAGTCCGTTGAATACCGGCATGGCTCCTCCAAGGTAAAAGTAATCGGATTGAAGAGTCTGATTAAAAAACTGATAAGTGTTCTGATCAAGAGCACGGCCAAATGAATAAGAATGTGAAGCTTGGCCATTCAGATTTGGCAGCAACTGAAATTTTGCCAGATCAAGTGAATTTTTTTGAACCTGGTTCTGAATTCCCTGCTGCTTTATCTGGATATTGTTTTCAATTGCATACTTGATACACTCTTCCAGCGACCACACTTTATTCTGTGAGAAGATCAAACCGCCTGAAGAGAGTAGACAGATAAATATTAGTATTAAGATTTTTTTCATATTTGATTATTTGATTTTTGAAGATAACCTGTATTGGAGCAGGTCGGGTTTAGACTATTTAATAATTTTGTGATTCACTTGTATTTTATAATTATCAGAACAGAAATCTTTTAAAATAAGTCTACGAAGATAAATAATATCTCAGAGAGAATAAATTTTTTTTCTTAAAAGTACTGATTTAAGATAATGAATGGTTTGAATAAAGAACATAAGTGATTGAAATTCAGCTGTTATTCTGTGCCATAGGGGATTAGAAAATTCAAATTACGCACGATAATATTTTATAAACAAGGCTTTAAATTGCCTATCTTTGAAGGAAGAAATGACACATTTTAACAATTAACACTTAATTAAATGGCTAATAAGGAATTAAAACTGCAACCGGGAGTAATCTTCGGAGATGATCTTAAGTCGCTATTTGACTTTGCCAACGGTAATGCTTTTGCTATACCTGCGGTTAATGTTGTGGGGACCAATTCCGTGAATGCTGTACTGGAAACAGCAAAGGCTGTAAATTCTCCGGTCATTGTCCAGTTTTCAAATGGGGGAGCATACTTTTTTGGCGGGCAGGGCTTGCCTAAAGAGAATCAGGTTGGTGCAATAGCCGGAGGCATTTCGGGCGCTCTTCATGTTCATAATGTTGCCGAATATTATGGCATTCCGGTTGTTCTTCATACGGATCATGCAGCCCGGAAGCTTCTTCCATGGATTGATGCCTTGCTTGATGCAGGTGAAGAATTCTACGAAACTAACGAAAGACCGCTTTTCAGTTCACATATGCTTGACCTTTCTGAAGAACCTTTAAAGGAGAATATAGAAACCTGCAAAAAGTATCTTGAGAGAATGAGTAAAATCGAAATGACCCTTGAAATTGAACTTGGTGTTACAGGCGGAGAAGAAGACGGCATAGATCATTCTGGTATTGACAGCTCGCGGTTATATACACAACCCGAGGACGTTGCCTATGCATACGAAGAACTATCCAAAGTAAGCGATATGTTTACCATCGCCGCTTCGTTTGGTAATGTTCATGGAGTGTATAAGCCTGGAAATGTAGAACTCAAACCGATTATTCTGAAGAATTCCCAGGATTATATTATAAGGAAATTTAAAACAGGCCCTAATCCTGTGAACTTCGTATTTCATGGAGGATCCGGGTCAGAGAAGCATCTGATTAAGGAGGCAATCAAGTATGGCGCTGTTAAGATGAATCTTGATACAGATATGCAATGGGCATTCTGGGATGGTATAAATAAATACTCCAAAGAGAAGCAGGGATACCTGCAGAGTCAGATCGGCAATCCTGAAGGTGAGGACAAACCCAATAAAAAATATTACGATCCAAGAGTATGGCTGCGGAAGGGAGAGGAGTCCTTTATAGCACGACTTAAAGAGGCATATGCTGACCTGGATGCAATTAACCGCTGCTAAAAATCCCCAGGCTGCTTCGCAGCATCTTCCCCAGGGGTCATCTGAAAAGAGAATAACACTCCTCTGCCGCTTCGCGGCATCTCCCCCAAGGGGGCGATAATTCTGTGATATTTAGTTTAATTCACTTGAGCATGGTGATTTTTTCCCCCTTTTGAGGGAAATAAAAAGGGGGTCCATACTAAAAGTTGTTAATATTATAAATAACAGACAGTCAGGTGTTAAAGTCTGGCTGTTTTTTTTATGTTAAAAACTATTTTCTGGCTTTAAATTCTTGATAGTCTGTTTTTTTAATTTAGATGTCTGATTCAGAGTTAATGAGTGTGAGACATTCAATTTACAAAGAAGACCGGCTTAGACGTACAAATCGTCTTTCCCTTATGCTGAATAACAGGGAAATGAGGGCCCTGGGTGTATATTGTAACCGTTACAGGGTAAAAAATAAATCTGAATTCCTTCGGGAGACAATAATGAAAGCTATTCTGAATAGATTCGAAAAGGAGCATCCCACACTATGGGAAGAGAATGAACCGACGCTTTTTAATCAGAATGTGACTCAATAACATTTGGATAATACCTGCCTTTTTCTAATTTTACAAATTCCGGGTCAAAATTGATTGACGGGTTTAACAATATATTAGTTAGTCCTACGTATATTTGTATGAAGAACAGGTGATTAACTCCTGATATTTTTTAAAGATGTACCCTGATAGTTTTAAAAATAATCCCACAAAGAGAACACCCTGGATAATTCTGGAGTCCGAGAAGATTTTTATTATGGGAAGATCTATCCCTGAAAATGCAAATGATTTCTATCGGCCGGTTCAGGAATGGATATCTCTGTTCGCCAAACATAACACAGAGAAATCAAAAATTGACATTGGATTTGAATATATCAACACGAGTTCTATAAAATGGATTTTTACAATTTTAAGAGAACTGTCTGAAATGAAAGAGATTGTCGAAAAAGCAAGTGTTACCTGGTATTATGAACATGGCGATGAAGATATGTGCGAATTGGGATTTATTCTCCGGTCTCTTGTTGAGTGTCCTTTTATTGTTGTTGAGGTGGAAGAGATGAACAGGGCCAGATATGAAAAAATATTGTCAGATCCTTCCTGAGCACTTCTTTCTAAGGTTCATCAAATTAACCTCCTGATGATCACTTTTCAAAAATATTTCTAATTTTGCAACTCATTTAGATAAACATTGACCCATGGTGTAATTGGCAACACGTCGGATTTTGGTTCCGCAGAGTCCTGGTTCGAGCCCAGGTGGGTCAACAAACAGTACAGATAATCAGTCACATCCAAAATGTTTTGAACTGATTTTGAACTTTAAGAAGATTATTTGCTGGCTCTATTCAATGGAGCCAGTTTTGTTTTGATCAAATTCCCTCCTCTGTTTTGATTTCAGATGCTGCTCCTGGAGCCTGAGCAAACCTATCACTTTACTTTGACTAAACCTAAATCAGTTGAATAATATCATTGAGAACATGGCATGATTCCAATTTAATCAACTATAATGTAGTTTAGAGCCTACTTTTTATGCCATTTCATAAGACAAAAGTGTTGTTCCAGGCTCCGATTTTTACTATAATAATATCAGACGAAAGAGGCTTCTGATATACGACTTTCGACCAGTCATTTTTGAAACCGGAAAGATTCTCATTAATTATTATAAAACAATCATAATTAGGTTGTTATCTGACATACTTTTCACTATAATAATTAATGAGGCAGAGGTCTATTTTGACTCCAAAAATCGTTCATTGAAATATTATTTATCTACCATAAAATTTATAACACTTAATCATGGAACAACAGGAACCAACACAAAGAGACAGAGACTGGATCTACCTTTTACCCGGAGGGAAGTCTGCAGAAAACATGAAAACCGGGCGCATAATCCTGAGCGAGCAATCGGGACACAGCTTTACCTCTGAATCGTTCAGGAGTTTATTTATTAAGAATGGCAAGTAATTGGCAATGGAAAGGTTGCTATTCTGCTGATATTCAACTATAATACAAATTAGAGAGTAAGACTATTTTTTTCAGTTCTGGGGGCAATATTTCTGAAAAAGT
>PMIJ01000085.1 GCA_003157015.1 Bacteroidales bacterium | reverse complement strand
CTTTGCGCTCCCTTGACCTGATCTGGGGATTATAAAACAGAGGCAGTTCCACATTCTCAAGAGCAGTGGTTCGTGCCAACAGGTTATATGCCTGAAAAACAAAACCAAGTTTCTTATTCCGGAATCTTGCAAGAGCATCATTATTCATAGTATTGACATTAATCCCATCGAGCAGATAATCGCCTGAAGTCGGTTTATCGAGGCATCCGATGATATTAAGCATTGTTGATTTGCCCGATCCGCTTGCCCCCATTATGGCGACAAATTCTCCCTCATGAATTTTAAGTTCCACTCCGCGCAATGCATGTACGGTAACCTCCCCTACATGGTAATCCTTCCTGAGACTTTTTATTTCTATAATACTCTTATTCATAACACCTGTTTTTAAGTTCTTTTCATTCTCACTTTTTAAAAAGGGAATCCCGGAGGACCATTATCCGTCTTTTTTGTTGTGCTTTTAGCTTCATTATCACCAGAAGAAATGACCACCTCATCTCCTTCTTTCAAACCTGAGAGTACCTCAACACTTGTTCCATTATCTATACCAATTTTAATCCTGTTTGGACGTATGCCCATTTTATCATCTTTCAGCCATACGGTTTTTGTTTTCGGATCAGAGTTCATAGCAGCCATTCCAGTTGCTGAAGGCATACCCTGGGAAGATTGTCCCGCAGGAATGTTCTGAGGCATTTCAGCTGAACCAGCCGGAGCTCCTGACGGCATTTTTGGCATTGCACCGCTTGCTTTCATTTTTGCAAACATTTTCATCATATAAGCCTGATCAGGAGTGAAACGTATTGCTTTTCCGGAAAGCAGCAAAGTATTTGTTTTCTCTTCCACATAGATAGTTGCGCTTGCAGTCATCCCCGGCATAAGTTTTTTATCAGGATTCGGAGCACTAAGTATTACAACATACGTTACTACATTATTGGTTGTAACCGGCTGTAATCTTACCTGGGAAACAGTACCTTCGAATTTCAGATCAGAATATGCATCGACTGTGAACTGAACACGCTGGCCATCTTTTACCTTTCCAATATCAGCTTCATCAACACTAGTCTGCACTTCCATCTGTGTCAGATCATTGACAATAGTAAAAAGTGTCGGGGTGCTGAAGCTTGCAGCTACTGTCTGACCTTCCTCAATAGCCCTGTTCAGGACAACGCCATCGATCGGGGAAGTTATGGTAGCGTATTCCAGATTCACCTTTGCCCTGTCAAGTCCCGATTTGGCATTGGACAGTGCGGCTTTGGAATTTTCATAGTTGTAGAGTGCCTGATCATAATCATTCTGTGCGATCAGCTTCTTGTCATACAGGACTTTTAACCTGTTATATGTCGCCTCCTGGAAATGTAGCTGCGACTGTGCCTGATCGACTGCTGACTGGCTTTGATCCAACTGTGTCCTCAAAGGTGTTTCGTCGAGTTTTGCGAGCAATTGTCCCTGTCTCACGTGATCATTAAAATCAACATAGATATGCAAAATAATTCCTGAAACCTGGGTACCCACATTAACAGTTTTTAAAGCCTGTATTGTACCTGTAGCAGTAACTGTATTGCTGATGCTACCCTTCTCAACTTTGACTGTATTGAATGCAACGGCAGCTTCCTTTTTTGAAAAAGGTTTTAGTGCCAGTATAGCAGCAATCCCAACAACCGAAACAGCTGCAATAATTATTAACGTTTTCTTTTTCATCATCTTAGCTTTTATTTTTGTCTTTTGTCTTTTATAGCGATAGAGGAATTCCCATATAAAAATCGAGAATTTTATAACTGACTATCAGGTTGTATTTTGATTGCAGCAGGTCACTCTCTGCTACAATCAGGTTTGTTTTGGAAACCAGGTAATCAACAGAGTTTATAACTCCCTGTTTGAATTTTTCATCTGACAGAACTTCGGCTTCAAGCGTTGCACTGTAATTCTCTTTGCTTGCTTCATATTTAATCTGGGCTGATCTTACATCAACACATGCTTGTTCAATGCTTTTCCTAAGGGTGTTTTTGGTATCAAATTCACTCAGCTCTGCATTCTGGTAACCGATTTTTGCCAGAGCAATGCTTGTTTTGACCTGTTTCTTCTGATAAATCGGAATAGAAAGCATGAATCCTGCTGAAGGATAAATTTCGTTATTCAGCTGTCCAAAATATGAACCATTGTTAAGGCTTGAAAAGCCTGAACTTATGCCGGCGCTGGCAGACAAGACAGGGAAAAGACCTGCCTTTGCAACTTTCTCATCGAGGGATGCTATTTCTTTATTTATTGCAGCATTTTTTATTTGTGGTTTGATAGCCAGAGCTGTTTCATAAACCGATTTAACATCGGGTAACCTATTCTGGTTCAAAGACTCTGTCAGATCAGGATGTACAATGTTAAAGTTATCTGAAACAGGAAGTTCCATTAACTGTTCGAGGGTTACCTTGGCAATTACAAGCTGACTTTGTGAATTAGCCAGAGTTAGTTTTTCACTTGCCAGCTGAGATTTAACCTGGGCATAATCCGATTGAGAGATTGCCTGAAGAGCAAGTCGCTCTTCAGCAAGATTAAGCTCACTTGTCGTGGATTCAATCTGTTTCTCACTGTTATGCACCTGCTCTTCAGCATATAATATCTGAAGATATGCATCAAGAATGCTAAGGCTTATCGATTCTTTGGTAGTCTCAAGTGAGTACTTGCCCCCTTCAATACTAAGCTCTGCCTGTTTAATCAGGGTGGTTAACCTTGATGCATTGAAAATCGTGACTCCTGTGTTAACCGAGTAATTGGAACCGTTGCTGGCTGTTAATCCTGATTCTCCTGCTGCGGTACTTTTAGTCCAGTTAAAATTCTGACTGACTGAGGCATTTGCCGAGGGAAATTGCTGAGCCCTGGCTTCACCGGCATTAACCAGATACTGCTGGTTAGAGAGTTCGCTTTTCCTTACCTGTATATTACGGGTCAATGCATATGATATACACTTTTGCAGAGTCCAGGTACTGTCCTGCTGGGCAAGAATTGACATGCCATGATTTATCCCAACTGTCAAACAAAAACCTGATATCAAAATCAATTTTCTCATAAATCTTTTCAATTATGGGATAAATGTATAGTGGATGATTACCATGAAAAAACTTAATAGAAGTATTGACCTGTTTTACCGACAGATAGTGGAAATTAAGGTACGGAAAGAAACATGAATTTCATTTCTATTGCATATTTCACCCCTAAATCCCCCAAGGGGGACTTTAAATACCAATAATTATTGGAGAAGTAATTCAGAAATTAAGCCTTTGTTTGGTTCTTCCCCCTGAGGGAGTAAGAGGGGTAAAACAAAGGCGGATACAAAAAAGGGACATTAGCATGTCCCTATTTCTTTTGGTCAATTAATCGAAATTAATTGACTGCAGGCGCTGACGCTTTTATCATAAGAAGATTTGCTTCAAGACCATCGAGGTAAATGAGGGCCCATGACAGGGGATTCAATGTGAAATCATTCTGTGTCCCTGGTTCTCCTCCATAACCGTCTTCACTGTAATCAAGTATTAAAGGAGCAGCCTTGGCAAGACTTTCATAACCAGGACTTTTCCCAAATTCCAGTATAAGATCTTTAAGAGCGGTCTTGAGCTCTTCTCCAGGAAAAGGGCCATTAGGATTCAAAATTGCATCTGCAGCTACTCCCCTTGCTTCAGGTCGCCATAAGTTTCCTGGATTACTATTCCATTGTTCTCTGGAGAGACCTTCCTGTTTTAAAATTTTATCCTGATATTCATTCACGATTTTTAATACTCCATCAATTTTCAGATTGACTGCTGATCCATTGACAATTAACGGGAGCTGAGCGACGGCAACTTTTGCCTTGCTATAATCCCTCGATATGTTATAACTGTCATCAACGGTTTCTTTTGATACATTTAATGAAAAAAGTGCTGAGAATACTGAATTCAGTGCCAGCAGAATCAGGACAAAGACCGTATTGTAAATATTGAAATTCTTGTTCTTTGAAGTAACAATCAGAAAAACAGGAAGAAAAACAATATATGGGAAAGGAAGTGCAATAGACAGCGCAACCCCCGCATAGGGCCAATGTTGAATTTTAAAAAGCAGTCCCGTGAAAACAACAAAACAAGTAATATATGTTACAATATAAAGCAACCTGTTCTGCTTATTGCCTTCAGCTTTATAACTATTTATCAACGCCGCAGGAAAGAATATCAGTACCAGGATTAAAATCCCAGCAGCAATAAAAATTTGTGCCATTGGCCAATGCTCCACTTTCAATATTACTCCGGTGGAAATGATAATAGCCGAAATAACTCCGAGAATATATATTTTTTGCTTCATGATCTTATGTATTTGATGATTAATGTCTTGCAATTGTATTTAATACACATGATTCAACAGTTAGCAGCCCGTTTTTCATTATTTCTAGGGAATGAAGTGCTGCCATTAAAGACATTCCACCTTTATCGGGGTTTCCATCAGGCAGGAATGTTTCCGTATCAATCATTTTTTTGTACTTCAACAAATCTTCTGCAGGAATTATGCTGGCTAAATAGCTTTCGTATTCTGCTATTGAAAAATTAAGTTCCTTACGGGCACTGCTGTGAGGCATAAGAAAAGCCTTGGCAGGTCGGGGGTCGAAAGGTTTTGAGAGTTCCATGTACAATATTTCCTGACCGGTTTCAGTCTGACTTATCTGGCTGGCGCTCACAGCAGGTTTGCCGGGTTGTCCTTCCGATTCCTGAACCATCTTCTTCTGGATATTGCTTAGAATTGTAAGAATCCCGGAAGTTTTTGAATGGAGTTGTTCCATCTTAGGGTAATTTAATGAATCTTTATACCTGCTGATCAGAGAACTGTTATTCCTGAATAAATAATCATATAATGACTTCTGCTGATCATTATTAGGATAGTAAAATTCCTGGTATGAATGCTGCAGGCTCAATGTTAACATGGCTCCGGGGACTATAATTAATAAAAATCCAATGACCAGGAAAATGAAGATTGGAGTAATATAACTTTCCTCTTTCCAGGTAAGCCAGGTAAACATGGGGAATGCCAGGAAGCACAGAAGGATTATCCCGGTAATTATAAACAGGGTTGCGAGAGGCCAGTGCTGTATCTTGAATAGCATGCCTGCAAAAAAGAGTACTATGCCGGCTGCACCCAGAATGTAAACAGGGCGTTTAGCCTTATTTTCCTGATCCGACAACCTGCTCAGAGCCAGTGCCGGGATAAAAAACAGAATACCGGATACTGCAGCCAGGCATAAAATTGATCCTGCCATCGGCCAGTGCTGAATTTTAAAGAGAGTCCCTAAAATTAACAGCATCCCGGCAAAAAAAGCTGAAATGAACAAGAATAGCCTCTTTCTGTTGTGAGTCTCTTTCCAGAGGACACTGAGGGCTGAGGGCAGGAAAACAAACGCTAGAACCATAGCTCCAAGGGTCATCATTTGACCGGCGCCTGGCCAGTGTTGAATTTTAAACAATGCTGCAAAGCCAAACAAGACCGTGCCTGCAACTCCGGAAATTTTCATTGTGTTTTTCATAAATCGGTATTTAGTATCAACTGCATAAAGTGTCTCTTCCTGAATCTCTTTTAATCTCCTCAATCCCATCTTTTTTTTAACTCTGTTATAAGCTTCTGCAAAATTTAATCCTGACTGCATTTCATTCTCCACATCACAGCAGACATGATCGATCAGATCTTCGAGAAGATGCGAAAATGTGATCTCCTGTCTTCTAATATCGCGGCTGATCTGGTCAATATGCTGCAGGCTGAGTTCAGGCATGGTGCAAACCTGGTTTCATATCAACAATACGTCGAAGAGCTTCAATAAAATCGTTCAGTTCTCCTATTTTTTCGATAACAGTGGAATGTCCTTTGGGTGTTAGACTGTAATAGATACGCATCCTATTATTATAGTTTTCGGATGCAATGACTAGTATTTTTTCACTTTCGAGCTTATGAAGGATTGGGTAGAGAGCTCCATAAGTAAGTTTAATTTTACCGTCAGTGAGTTCCTCCACTTTTCTTGTAATTGCATAGCCATGCATGGGCCCTTCCTCTTTTAATAGTTTCAGCACTATTATTTTCAGCGATCCTTTGATCAGGTCTGTAGATATCATACTTTTTATATATTTAAGTTACTTATATATTGCAAATATAAAATATTAATTTTTATAAATGCAATTTTTTTTGAAAATATTTTATTGGGATTGGCTATTTTGAATCCCCTTGAGCATATTGGCTTCGCCTTGCTCTCCCGCTTCGCGGGATCGGTTCTCCGTTGCTTGCTGCGGAGTCAGCGAGCATTAAGAATTTACCTTAGGGGATCGAAGATTAGCTGCGCTGAGTTCCACTTCGTTCCGGTTCTTCGTAGCTTGCTGCGAAGAGCTTCAATATTATTGACAGGAATCAGGTTCGGCGAGCTAAGATTTTGGATGGTTCCCCGATTTCTCTCCACTAACATAGGTTTTCCACAAGAAACAGGAATCACTATTTAATTACAATCAGCTTCTCAATGTAGGTTTTTCCTTTACTATATATCTTAGCTAGATAGATCCCCGAAGGTAACGACAGGTTCATTTTGATTGTATTATCTTCTAAAGGAGAGGTCTGAGTTTTAACAATTATCCCGTTAAGCGAAGTAATTTCCACTTTATCAATATAAGAAGAAGAGGTAACTGTGAGAATATCTTTTGCCGGATTTGGATATATCCCTGGTTTTAAGACTTCATTCTCAGCAATTTTGTCAATTATGTAACTTCCATGATCAATGAGTACATATTGCACTGAATATGAAGGTGAAAAGAATTTCACACGATTTGATACAATATCTGACCAGGCATTCAGATTGTCTATGTTGTTAATGGGTCCGCCTGTAAGATTATCAGGAACATGATCATTAACATACACCTTCTGCGAAAAATTACCATTGTCTGTGCCTCCTGTTAGACTGTACATATAGTAACGTTCCCCATAGCCGAAATCGGGAATGTTTATTCCCGCCATGGCATTATTTGTACTTTTATTGATAACAACCAATCCTATTTCGCCTGAAGAAAAAGATGAAGCGTAGCAGACTATATTCGGATCTCCTGTTACAGTAGATTTAAGCAAGTGATCTCCAAAAAATTTCTGGAAGTAATACATATAGAAAAATGCTGGCCGTGGATTCCAGTCCGGCACATTTGGTTCGTCACGGTTATTGAAAATACCCTGATCATCCCCATTCGCATAACCATTTGCCAGATCCCACCGTGAAGCCTGCCCGTATTGCTGCTCTATCAGTTCCCCCATAACAAGAGCCGCATGCATGCCGTTAATGTAAGAACAAGCCTGCTTTGATCCTACTGCAAAAATATTCCATTCTGTAAGCGCAAGAGGTTTCATATCTACATTATTGGCAGCTGTATTTGACTTCAGATATTTCATCATATTAATTGTTTCCGTTTGTCCGCTGTTAAGTATTACTGCCGGAGTTGAGTTTTCGTTATAAGGAGTATAGTAATTATGCACTATAAAAAAATCTGCTTTGTTTCCTGCACTGCTGAAAAAGCCCTGGTTCCAGGTTCTGTCAGGAGGATTATATGAACTTGAAGCATCATACTGTAAAAGCTGTGCCCCGATAAAAATTGTGTGCCCGGTTTCCAGCGCCGCTTTTTTCATTGAATCGGCAAAAATCTTAAAGTGTTCTCCATATAACGCGCCTGAAATTATTTCTGGCTGACCATCCTGATTTGCAGCCGTATTTATCCTGAAACCCGCCTGCCATGGACCGCCGCTTTCATTCCCGATTTCCCAGTATTTCGTTCTTCCATTGTCATACCTAACCCAGTCAGCAGCATAATGAGCTGCTGTATTTGCCGGATCTGGTCCTGTTCCATACCTGGCATACCCATAATTGACAGTAATAATCCCCGTATTATTAGTCTGAGAAAGCATACTATAATAATTATCGAGTGAGAGTGTCCAGCTATCGGAATTTTTTCCATACCAGTAACCGGCATCAACAAGATTTCCATCTGCGTCAGCAATCTTTGCCGGGGCATCGGCTGGTGGCAGGTTTTTAATTGAGTTCCAGAAGAATACACTGCTAAGGTTTCCACCTGGATACCGGATAATATTTGGCCCGAGCCTTATGATATTTGCCAGCAGATCAGGCTCAGTTACCATCTGAGTCATATAAGGATTTGCGTTGTTCCCGTAAATATATTTTGACACTTTCGCCAAAGTGTCCCTGTTATCAACTGTTATGGTCACTGTAGGAAACAGATCAATCTGTTTATGGTCTTCATAGGGAGGAATGACAGCAGTTTTTAAATGATAATCAACAAGGAAACATCCCTGCTGATCCTGGGCATGGACGGGGAATGATAAAAAAAATAGAGCTATGAGTAATAATAGGAGGGACAGTTTAGTCCAATTCCTTATTACAATCCTGAATATTTGCCCAGGTTTTATCAATTGTGCAGATCCCTAAAATTCGCAGAAAGGTATGCCAATTATTTTAAAAATTATTTGAAATAATTTGTTCAATACAAAAAAAACATAATACTTTTGACCATTCAGTTAAACCGAATAGTTAAACCAGGAGGTTAAATATGAGCGAGAATGAAAAACTGACTGAGGAAAAAATCTTTGAAGCTGCAACAATTGTCTTTGAAGAAGAGGGCCTGTCTGGCGCCCGTATGCAGAGTATTGCTGATCGCGCAGGAATAAATAAAGCATTGCTACATTACTACTTCAGAACAAAAGATCACCTTTTTGAGGCTGTCTTTACCAAACTGGCAAAGAAAATGTTCATGAAATTCAATCCAATTTTTGAAAATCATCTTTCACTGGAAGAAAAAATAAGATTTTTTTTTAAAGAGCATATCAGCTTCATGCAGCAAAATCCAAAACTCCCTGGGTTTATTCTGAACGAAATAAATCATAATCCGCAAAGGATACAGAAGCTTATTAAAAACATCGAATTTAAAAACCTATGGCTCAAGATATTGGAACAGCATAAAGATGAATTATACAAGTACAATATAACTGAGGAAACATTGCCGCAGATTATGACCACCATAGCTTCTTTAAGTGTTTTCCCTTTTGCAGCAAAAGGAATTCTTGAGGTTATATTTGAAAATATGGGAGTCGATTTTGATAAATATATAGAAATGAGAAAGAATTTCGCGGCAGATTTTGTTATAAAAGCAATTACAAAATGAGAAGTGCCCGCAGTGTCTTAAGTGCCTAAAGTTAAATAGTACAAAATTAACATAAATGAAAAAAATAGTATTGATATTGCTTATAGCAATTAGTCTGGGACCTAACAGATTACAAGCCCAGAAAATTCTTACACTGAAGGATTGTTATGACCATGCCATGACTTCCAATGCTCTGGCAGGTGAGAAAAACGGCTATTCGGATATTTCAAAACTCAAAGATGAAAATCTGGTCAAGGGATGGCTTCCGACACTCGACGCGAACGGCAGTTTAGTTTATAATTCATCTGTTATTGATCTGAGTGGGGTACTTGGATCATTACCGATACCAGGTATTGCGAATGCCATAAAGCCTCTCCCGCATGAACAGTACAAAATCACCCTTGATATTAACCAGGTTATTTACGATGGCGGAGCAATAAAAGGAGCAAGAGAACTTGAAAA
>PMIJ01000038.1 GCA_003157015.1 Bacteroidales bacterium | reverse complement strand
GAATATATGTATTCTTCCCCTTCCTTGATCTGAAATGACGGATGAGTAGTATGAGTATAATTCCCGATTTCGGGATTCAAATAGATCAACCCTCTCTGTGAACGGTTAGTAAGTTTCGAGGCAGTAAGGATAATGGATGTTTTCACATTGAGATGACCCCTGCAAACTTTACAAAGATATTCTACAGCCATGATGCACCTCCTGTTTGTTTATTTGTTTAATAATTTTATCCGCAACATTCTTTACAAGGTACGACAAATCTTCACCAAAGTCAATTTTTTTATTTTGAATTCCATGTAAAAAGTGAAAGTTCCATTTACCTTCAAAAAATCTTTTGAATTGTCGTACTATTGTAAACTTTTATATGAAAATTATCTACTTTTATTAAATTTTTTATTGATGCACGAATTATCAATTGCAATGAATATTGTTGAGATAGCTTCTGAACAGGCGAAAATAAATAACCTTTCCGCAATTGATGAAATAGAAATTGAAGTCGGTGAGTTATCAGGAGTTGAAATTGATGCGCTTAAATTTGTAATGGAAATAGCAAAAAAAGAAACAATTTTAGAAAATTCCAAAACTATATTTACATTAATTCCCGGACTGGCGCGTTGTTTGATTTGTTCAAAAGAATTCTTGACGGATAGTTTTTTTTCACAATGTCCTGAATGCAAACAATTTAATTTTCAAATTATTCAGGGACAGGAATTAAGAGTAAAATCGTTGAATGTTTTTTAATTGAAATAATGTAAATTGTGGTTAAAATTTATGTATATTTCTTTTATGTTTTTATGATTTTAACTGCGAATGGACAACTAAGATAATCCATTTGAATTAATACCTTGGGAAAATTATGTGTGATAGTTGTGGTTGTGGTCAAAACAATAGTTCATATACCATTATTAGACCCGGCGAAGAAACAAATCATTTGAATGAAGATGATTCATATCATAATCAACTCCATAACAATGATGATGAAAACGAGCGTCATTCTCACAAAATAGTTATTAAGGAGGATATTCTTCAAAAAAATAATTTACTTGCTGAAAGAAACCGTGGTTATCTTGAGGCAAAAGATATTTTAGCATTAAATTTAGTTAGTTCACCCGGATCAGGAAAGACATGCCTTATTGAGAGAACAATAAAAGATTTGAGTAAGGAAATTAATTTCTTCATAATCGAAGGTGACCAGCAAACGACGCTTGATGCTGAACGTATCCAAAATGCAGGTTCCCCGGTTGTTCAGATAAATACAGGAAATGGATGTCATCTGGATGCAGAAATGATAAATAAGGCGATTACAAAACTTGAGATAGTTGATCGTTCTGTTTTAATTATAGAAAATGTTGGTAATCTTGTATGTCCCTCATCGTTTGATTTAGGGGAATCATTCCGGGTTGTAATTATCAGTGTTACAGAGGGAGACGACAAACCATTAAAATATCCAACGATATTTTATACTTCAAATATATGTATAATTAATAAGACAGATTTGCTGCCATACGTTGATTTTAATGTAAATAAATGCAAAGAGTTCGCATTAAGAATAAATCATCATTTACAGTTTTTTGATATGTCGGTAAAAAGCGGAGAAGGACTAGAAAATTGGTATTATTGGTTAAGAGAACGATACAAAAAAATCAGTCAACATCCGAAACCATAAGTTCGGGAATTTCAAAAATGTAAATACAATAATATTGATTATGCCAATAATCAGACTCTGAATAGTCCATCCACCTGTGCAATTAACTGCTGGTCTGTAAAGTGCCGGCCCTTGATTGCTGATGATGGGCAGGCTGCAACACAAACGCCACAGCTTTTACATAAAGCGCTTATTATATGACTATGCCTTTCTTCTTCATTGAATTCTATGGCGCTATAGGGGCAAAGCTGGTTACAGAAGCGGCATCCCGAGCATAGCTCCTCATTTACTTCTGAATAAACTGCATCAACCTCGATTTTCCCTTTTGCAATTCTTGCCAGTATCCGTGCCGCTGCTGCTCTTGCCTGGGCAACAGAATCAGGAATATCCTTTGGAGCGACACATGTTCCGGCAATAAATATTCCGTCAGTAGTAGTTGCAACCGGTTCAAGTTTTGGATGACTCTCGATGAACCATCCATCTTTGTCCTGGCTTATATTTACAAGACGTGCTATTTCATTAGAATCTTCGCGGGCTTCCATCCCTACCATAAGTATTACCAGATCAGCCGGAATTTCAATATGTTCACCTGAAAGTTTTTCATTGACTTCTATCAGCATTTCACAGTCATCTTTAGGATCTGCCTTATGAATCACCGGTCTATCGCCTTTTTCATACATCAGGAACAATGTTTTGGCTTCCGATGACCTGCGGTAGAAATCCTCATGCCCTTTCCCGAAAGCATGCATATCGATATAGATATCTGAAATATAACAATCGGGGTTTGCAGATTTGATCTCAGAAGCATATTTTAATGCTGTCATACAGCATACCCTTGAGCAATAAGTATGAAATTCCTTTGTCCGGCTCCCGACACAATGAATAATAGCGACATATTTTGGTACTTTACCTTCCTTTGTTTCAATACTTCCGGCACGTATCATCTTTTCCAGTTCGAAGGAGGTAATGACATTCGGCAATTTCCCGTATCCATAGTGAACTATCCGTGATGCGTCGAATTCCTTATAACCTGTGCATACAACAACATTTCCGATCTTCACGTTAATCTTCCTTCCGGGATAGTTAAATTTATTGTCGTAGGATTGAATTGATGCTTTAAAGTTGCCTATAAAACCTGTGACCTCTGTCACTTTTGATTCAAGGTAGACTATGATTTTTCTGTTATCCTTTATTCGCATTATTTTTTCCGTTAATAGATCACGGGCAGAATAAAGATATGGTGCCGTAAGATCAACACGTGCAAGGTTACCTCCAAGATGGTCATCTTTTTCAACCAGATAAACAGTGTAACCTGAATCCCCAAGTTCAAGAGCAGCGGTCATACCTGTAATGCCTCCTCCTATAACAAGAACATTAGGACACATATCAACCGACATGGTTTCGAGAGACTCATGGAGCTCAACACGTGAGATGGCTGCACTGACAAGAGCCTTGGCTTTTTCGGTTGCCTCAACGCGATCAGTATGCACCCAGCTGCATTGTTCACGTATATTGGCCATTTCGAAAAGATACTGATTCAAGCCAGCTGATCTCAGAGCACTACGAAAAGTCCGCTCATGCATATTTGGGCTGCAGGCAGCGACAACCACGCGATCAAGTTTATGTTCTTTGATATCCTGAGTGATCATTTCCTGGCCGGGATTGGAGCACATGTATTTATAGCTTTTGGCAAGAACAACGTTTGGCAGACCGGATGCGAATCGGACAACTGCTTCAACATCGACTATTTTTGCTATATTGGTTCCGCACCAGCAGATATAAACTCCTATTCTTGGTAATGTTACTTTATCAGCCATTTTTCTTATTCATTTTTTATAAGTTGTTCTTTTTTCCTATTAGCATCGCGGATTTTTTTATCTCTGCGAAATAAATAGCAAAAGGCCTGTAGGCAAGGTGTGACCATTTGGAGAATGGTACCTCTACACAGAGCATCGGAACGAGTACCGCCATATGAATAATGTAAGTATAATATGTAGCAACCGGCATGCCTTCGATCCTGAATATGTGTAAAAGAATCCCCGAAACGGTTGTCATAAATAACAGGATGATAAAAATCCAGTCACTTAAATGTGAAAATTTGAATTTCTGTCCTATTTTTTTAATCCGGCCCCAGCTGAAAAAAACCAGGCCAGCAATTAAACCTAAAGTTGAATAATAACCCAGTATCCTCTGTGGTTCATACCAGGAATAAATTTTTTCAGTTTGAAACCATTTCAGATTCCCCACTATAAGGGCAAACATCAAAACATATCCCGACATTAAAATCCAGTGAAAAAACCAGTAACTTCTGTCTTTGCATTTACTGAATTGCTTCTGGGTGAAGAAATGAACGATAATTTGGTACAAATTAGTTATATAAAGCCTGAAAGGTATCTTTAAAGACTTATCCTTCAGAAGTGTCAGATACCACATATGGATAATATTTGCAATAAGGAAGCTGGCTATAGAGATCAGCATAATATGCGCCCCAATGTTCACTATCCCGACAGGGAACATTTCGTTTACCTTTACTCCGCCGTCGGGTGTCAGAGTGGTCACAATTCCATGAGGATTGAAAACAGAGAAAAGAAGAGCTATAAAGATCCCTATTAAGAGTACAGCACCAAATTCCCACCAGTGTGAGGTATAGAATTTCTTCGACAACCCGGTCCAGTCATATACTGATGTGAGATATCTCCTTAATATCATCATGGTGTCTCCCGGATTAGCATCCCGCGGGCATAAATCCGAGCAGTCGCCACAGTAATAGCATAGCCATGGTTCAAGTGTGGTTTCTAACTTCTTTTCCAGTCCCATTTGTAACAGGCGGATGGGTTTACGCGGGAATCTGTAAAATTCGTCAGCATGTGGACAAACAGCAGAACAATCACCGCACTGATAACACAGTTGTATATTTTCCTTGCCAAAACGATCCAGCGCATTTATGAATCCGGGGTTAACTCTAATTGCCATGGTAAGATTTTTATACTGTTTGAATACTCTTAGCTTTTGCTTCTATTTCACTAAGTGGAATACTGCTCATATGCCCAATACCTCTTTTAGTTGTGAGGCTTCTAAGTACACCGGCGGCGACAGCAGAAGCCTGGGCCACTGTATCGGGAATGTCCTTTGGGCCCTGGCACATACCTGCCACATATATACCCCCTTTTTCAGTATCAGTCGGGCTGCCGTTGTAATTCAATTCTGAAAACCATCCGTCAGAATCCTTGCTGATATCCAGCATCTTAATCAATTCATTTGTGCCTGAGGAAGGAATAAGACCAACTGCAAGGACAACCATGTCAACATTGAATTCAGCCAATCTGTCATTAATAATATCCTCACCCCGGACAACCATCTGACCGTTATTCATGGTAACTTTAGCCGAATGTCCGCGAATTATTAAAGTCCCTTCCTCCTTGATACGGTCAGCAAATTCCTCATACCCTTTTCCGAATGCACGCATATCGATATAAAACTCATAAACCGTAACATCAGGGATCTTCTCTTTTATCAGATGAGCAAATTTCAGGGAATACATACAGCAGACCCTTGAGCAGTAAGCATTGTATTTTTTATTTCTGGATCCAACGCAGTGAATTATGGCAACACTTTTTGGCGGGATCCCATCGGGTGAAAAGATCCATTCATCCTTTTCTGTTTTTTTATTAAAACGTTTGGTTTTAGTGATAATTTTCCCGCCTGTCGTTCCTGAAGCATTAGTTAGACGCTCAAATTCAAGTGAAGTCAGAACATTAGGATATACCCCGTATCCATACTGTTCAATTTTGCTGACATCCATAAGCTCATATCCTATGGCCAGAATAATATTTCCAACCTCTATATCGATAAAATGGTCTGTTTCGTTTAGATTAATGCATTCCTTGGGACATTTTTTTGCACACACGCCACACTTTTTACCACCAGAAAGAATATAAGTACATTTTGTTGCATCGACAAGGTATGCATTGGGAACAGCCTGTGGAAAGGGGATATAAATTGCTTTCCTCAATGATATTCCGGCGTCGAATTCACTTTCTACCTTAACAGGGCAAACTTCCACACATTGATTACATGCAACACACGATTTGACATCAACAAACCTGGCACTTTGTTTTATTTTCACATGGTAAGCTCCAGGTTTACCAGCAACAGCCACCACCTTTGATTTGGTCAACAGTTGGATCATCTCATGCTGTCCAACTGTAACCATTTTAGGAGTCAGGATACAGGCAGCACAATCCAATGTTGGGAACGTTTTGTCAAACATAGCCATATGACCTCCAATTGTTCCGGTCTGTTCAACAAGATAAACCGGTTTACCTGCGTCAGCTATCTCGAGAGCAGACTGTATTCCGGCTATGCCGCCTCCGATAATAAGTGTTGAGCGATTGACCGGATTCCCGACTGGAATGGCCGCGAGCGGGAAAGGAACAGCCATGGTTGCACAGGCTACTATAGCTTTGGCACGATCCATTGCCTGTTCCCCTCTTGCACCGTGTTCCTTGAAAGAGGCAAGACGAATTTCATCTGTATTGGCTCCTGCCATTACCATCGCTTTGGTAAAAGCCGGCTTATAATAACCGGGCATATCTCCTGCTATAACAATCCTTTCAAGGTTGTTTGTCCTGATGATTTCATTAAGAGTTTTCACATCAGGATGAGGTTTTATCCCCAGGATCTGGACAATATCAACATTCGGAAGATTTGCAGCATATTTTGCAATGGAATCAATATTTAGATCCGCGCTTTCATCCATCTGACAGAAAAAGACTCCTACTCGCATATTTATTATTATTGATTATCTAATAAATCATTTAAAGCCGAAGGGTATTAATTTCTTACCACACGCTGCGTCAATTCTCCTTTGGCGTCACGAATTTCAAGAATCATTGGCATTTCTCCGGGAAGACTATGTGTAGCACATGAAAAACACGGGTCATATGCCCTGAAAGCCATTTCGATCATATTCAGAGTGCCAGCGGTCACTTCAACTCCTTTTTTTATCAGACCAGCAGCAGCTTTTTTTATCGACATACTTATTGCTGCATGATTATTTGTAGTTCCAACAATAAGATTTACTTTGATAACAATTCCTTTGTTATCGGTGAAATAATGGTGTGTGAGAGTACCTCTCTGGGCTTCTACGATTCCTACACCTTCACCTGGAATTGGCCCAAGCTGTGCCCGTAATTCTTTACCGGTAATATCATTATCCCGGGCGAGCTCCAGGCATCTTTCGGCAGAATATAAAAGCTCCACAAGCCTTGCCCAGTGCATGGCCAGAGTTGCATGAACGGGTTTGCCTCCAAGTGTGCTGTACATGCGTTCGTACTCTTTCTGTGCCAGAGGAGTGGCCATGCCATCAGCTGCATTCAACCTTGATAATGGTGTGGCCTGGTAAACTCCTGAATTCTGCCCCTCGGTAAATCCTTTCCAGCCAATCTTTTTAAGATAAGGGAACTTAAGATAAGTCCAGGGCTCGACATGTTCCGCTACATAATCGAGATACTCGGTTGGTGAATATTTGTACAACTCTTTTCCTTCTGTATCCACCACCCTCACTTTTCCATCGTAAAAATTTACCTTATTGTTCACATCAACGAGGCCCATTGAGTGAAGTTTCAGGGAATATGGACCATTAAGTATAATATCGACATACTGTTTATTATCAAGCACGAAATCTTGAAAAACATTGAGAGAGAACTTTGCGAATTCTACGAACCCTTTTGCTTTCTCAACAATATCATCACGCTCTTTTACGGAAAGTCCTCTTCGTACGCCACCCGGGATATTCATTACGACAAAAGTCTGATGTCCGCCAAGAAGAGCCTGTATTTCCTGCGCCAGGCGACGCTGTTTAATTACTTCAGTTCCGATTTCCTTACCAACCTTTTCAATTACCCCTAAGATGTTTCTTTTAGAAGCGGGAGCATCGGGGCCTAAAACAAAATCCGGAGCAGCCAGTGCATAAAAATTGGCTGTATGACTATGGACAAAATGTGCCATATAGAAAAGCTCCCTGAGTTTTTTAGCTGTTGGCGGAGGTTCGACACCAAATACAGCATCAACAGCTTTTCCTGAAGCCATATGATGACAACCTGGGCAGACTCCGCATATTTTTGCAACGATTGCAGGGAGTTCTTCTAC
>PMIJ01000123.1 GCA_003157015.1 Bacteroidales bacterium | reverse complement strand
GAAAGGAATTTTCTATTTCAACCCCCAAGACCCAAGAATATTAGTTCGCAAGACTAATCCAAGATTGGGATGGTCCTACAATTGGGCAAGTCCGTACTCATATATTGCATTTATTTGCATTGTTTTGATTACGACAGCTTGTATTATTTTTCTTAAATAAAAGCATATAAGTACTTTAACAAGTTCTTATTACGTACAAATCTTGTTATTTCTTCAGTCGAATTATTCTTTTAATAATATTTTTTCTGCTTAACTTTAAATCACCGCATCTGCATGTGTCAGATGATGCTATAAGTTAAACTGTGATGTTTTAAGTGTTCGAGGTATCAATCAAATAGTCAGCAATATTTTGGTCAAATAACAACCTCTTGAAGTGTGTAATAAATCCGTAATAGGTCAAATATGATTACCTTTGGTAGTCATATAGCGGGTTAGCGGCAAGCATATAGAACGGGGAAAAAGCCACAGTCATATGACTAAATTAAACACTACTCCAATAATAGAATTTAAAACAGCCGAAACATTTGAAACTTGGCTCGTAAAGAATCACGATAACTCAAATGGGCTTTGGCTCAAAATATTCAAGAAAGATTCCGGGAAAAAGACCATCAGCTATGCAGAAGCACTTGATGTAGCTCTTTGCTATGGGTGGATTGATGGTCAAAAACAAGCATATGACGAACAAGCCTGGCTACAAAAGTTTTGTCCCCGAAGAGCAAAAAGTATTTGGTCCAAAATAAATATTGGACATGTCGAAAGATTAATCAATGAAGGTAGAATGAGACCCGCAGGATTAAAAGCTGTCGAAAAAGCCAAAGCAGACGGTAGTTGGGAAAAGGCATACGATTCCCCAATCAAAATGACTATACCTGAAGACTTTCTAAAAGAACTTAGCAAAAACAAAAAAGCAGAAGCGTTTTTTAAGGGTCTCAATAAGACCAATCTTTTCTCCATTGGGTTCCGCCTTCAGACAAAAAAACAAGAGACAAGAGAAAAGTACATGAAAGAAATTATTGAAATGCTGGCAAAAGGTGAGAAATTCCATTAAATAATTCAGCTTAGTGGCGACAATTATTTGGAAAATGCCAGCCGCTAACACATGCTCATAGCGCAACCGTTAGCGGTCAGCGTAAAAAAGACACCAACATTGATTTAGAAACTTGATTAAATACGTTAAATTACAGGCGATGAAATACATAGGAATAACATACGATGTAGGGACGGAATATAAGACCAATGTTCTAACCAGAGACGATTTGAACGAGATTATGGTTAAGTCTGACATGGATGCAATTAAGAATAAACTTAATTGTAACTCTATAAGAATTTATGGTAAAGAACCAAAAAATCTCATTCTTGCTGCTGGGATAGCTCTTGAATATGGCTTGAATGTATGGCTTTCTCCAAGATTAATTAACGAGAATAAAGAAAATACTTTAAGCTATCTAAAAAGTATTGCGATAGAATTTGAATTGTTAAAGGTGAAATATCCAACCCATGAGTTGGTTTTTATTATTGGCGGTGAATTAACAGTGGACATGAATTGTTTTGTGCCAGGAGAAACCATTCAAGCAAGGATTGCAAATCTATCAAAACCTCTTTTCTTTATTAAAAATGCTTTAGGATTTAAACCTAAATATCAAAAATCTTTTGACCAATTTTTAAAAGACGCTGTCTCTTTAGTAAAAAAGGGATTTTCTGGTAAGATTGCCTATGCAAGCGCAATGTGGGAAAAAGTTGATTGGTCAGATTTTGACTTTATTTCAATAAATCTTTACAAAGCATCATTTAATAAATCGTTTTATAACCAGAAATTAAAAAAAATGGTTTCAAAAGGGAAGCCTGTAGTAATAACTGAATTTGGTTGCTGTTGCTATGATGGTGCGGATAGTAAGGGACCAACGGGCTATTTTGTTTTAGACTCATCTAAAACACCACCTGTGTTTAAAGAAAAATGTATACGTAATGAAAAAGTGCAAGCTGACTATATAATTGATTTGCTTCAAACCTATGACAAGGAGAAAGTAGCTGGGGCTTTTATATTTGACTTTTATGTACAAAAAAACACATATAGTACTAATCCAGATAATGATTACGATATGGCAAGTTTTAGTATTACAAAATCACTTGGCAATGATAAATGGGAACCCAAAGAATCGTTTTATAAAATAGCAGATTATTATAGAGATAACCAAAAAACACCTAACCACTAACACGGACAATGCATAAACTTGTCACATTTTTTGCAGTTTATTCTCGTTCACTGCCAGCTTCCCTATAATTTAGTCCAATCAAAAATTAGATTTTAATTCCTCATCATTATTCATCTGATGATGCAGTAATTTATTATGTGGTGAAATAAAGAATTATTTGACTTGCGTTTAATAATTGTGTAAATTAGTCAATGTCTTTGATTTACAGTTAATTATTAAAAACCAAATCCAATCTTATGAAAACAAAACTGATTCTACTATTCCCTGTTATCTTATTAATCGTTAGCTGCAACTCTTCAAAAAGTCCAGTTGTGGGTGCTTGGAAGATGGTATCTATGCAATTTTTCGATTCAGGTAAATTAGTTGGAACTTATCCTAATGATACTATAAAGGGAAGCCAGACAAAAGTCTGGACAGATAATTACCAAGAATTTGTTGGAGAATCAATCACGCCTAAAGACACTATGAATAACTATGGCGGAGGGAAATACATTTTTGTTGGTAATCATTATACTGAATATTTAGATTACTTCCCTGTAAAATCCGTTGTAGGAACTTCTACCAAAATGTTACTTGAAATGAAGAACGATACAATAATTCAATCGTATCCTACGGATGAAAATTTTAAACTTGGCAAATCATATCGTGTTGAGAAGTATATAAGAGTGAAGTAACTGGAGAAGCTGAGAATGCAACACATTGAGGTCTGACATATTTGACTAACCACAAACCTATACATATATACGAGGAAAATATTAATAAATTAATTAAAACCTAATCAAATGAAGACATTTTATTTAACATTAACAATGATTGCATTGCTGTTACTTTCTACAAATGCAGCACAGGCACAAACAACACAACCAAAACTTAATCAGGTTGAGTTAATGAAACAATTTACAGGCACTTGGGAAACTATAGCTGGGAAAGACACAACTGGCTTTGCAGAAATGAAACCTTATGGAACGGGTTTTGAGTGTTCTTGGAAATACATTACGAAAGGGAAAATTACATCGGAAGGAAAACAACTTTACGGATATGATAAAAAAATCGATAAATTCATTTATGTAAATATGGAAAAAGGAAAGGATATACAAATATGGGCGATGTGGTTTACATCTAATAATAAATTTATTGATATTCCCTATAGTTATGTTGCAAATACAGACAATGCAATATTCAAATTTGAAGGTGAAATTAAATCACCAGATGCTTGGTCAGAAACAGCTTTTAATAATGGAAAGCAAGCACAGACGGATAATTATACACGAGTAAAAAAGTAAAAAATTTTAATCAATTAATTAAATCTTAATCAAATGAAAGCACTTTATTTAGCCTTAATAGTTATTGCATTGCTGTTACTTGGCACAAACGTAGCACAGGCACAAACAACACAAACAAAACTTAACCAAGTTGAGTTATTGAAACAGTTCTTAGGTTCATGGAAATGGGATGCTGGTAAAGACACAACTGGCTATTATGATGCGAAATCTTATGGAACTGGACTTGAAGGAAATCTCAGATTTGTTACCAATGGAAAAACATATACCGAAGGGAAACAACTTATGGGTTATGACAAAAGTTCTGATAAGTTGATTCAATCTCAAATGCTTAAAGGGCGAAATATTGGTTGTTATGCCTATTATTTTATTACAAACAAGAAATATGAAATTATTCCATATAGTGATATTTCTAATCCTGAAAAAGCACCTTGGAAATGTGAGGGCGAATTTACATCACCTGATACGTATATAGAAA
Organism: Bacteroidales bacterium; assembly: GCA_003157015.1. Taxonomy (GTDB): domain Bacteria; phylum Bacteroidota; class Bacteroidia; order Bacteroidales; family VadinHA17; genus LD21. The sequence continues at coordinate 10,426 of PMIJ01000123.1, read as the reverse complement.
CTACTATAGTAAAAAATAAACCCCCTGAGATTGTTACTTTTACACGGGTAAAATAGGAATTTTGAATATAAATTGAATGCTCCAAATCCTTATATTTTGGGGCATTTTATATTTCATAGAATTTTAATATACAGATAATTGACTACATTTTTGCGGCATCAGTATTTGTTTGATGATGCAGTAATTTAATATGTGGTGAAATACAGAATTAATTGACTTGTGTTTAATAATTATGTAAATTAGTCAATGTCTTTGATTTACAGTTAATTATTAAAAACCAAATTCAATCTTATGAAAAAATCCCTTTTAATTCTGGTGATTGCTGGATTTCTGGTAATTGGCTTATCAGAAGTTCAGGCACAAACAACGCAAACAGAATCCCCCAAAGCAGGTTCTGAATATAATGTCTTGGATGCTTTTTCTGGAATCTGGACAATTCAAGGAGAAGCACGAGATAGTCTATCCGCACCCTACTATCATTTGGATTGGACTATGAAAAGTAAAAAAATTTTGAATGGTTATGCAATCGAAATTTTTCACCAATGGAAAACAAAAGACTATACTCTAAATGGAGTTGAAATAACAGGTTATGACCCTAATAAGAAAGAATGCATTACACATATTTTCTGGGACGATGGGAGTTGGGGTAACTCTACGGCTGTATTTACAGATAAGAGGATTTGCATTGAGAATGTAAATTTTTATTACCCAAATGGGAAATCTGACATTTGGCGATACACATGGAATTACAGTGATGATTGGATGTCCCGTACTGTTAAATGTGAGACTTTGAAAGATGCAAAGTGGGTGACGTTATGGGAATTAAAAGGAACAAAGGACAACAACAAGTAATTTGGCAATTGTAATATATTAATATACTGATATATATCTATCTTTTTACCGCATCAGTCTAAGTTGGATGACGCATGTATATATTATGTGGTGAATTAGATTTATTTGACTTCGCCTTTTGGCTGGTGTAACTTGCTTCATATTTCTGACTTATAGTTATTTATTTTATCTATTAACCAAATCTCAATCTAATGAAAATTTTTTGTTTAACAATTTCAATTGCTGTATTCCTATTAGTCTTATTAAACGGATTACAGGCACAAACCACACAAACAAAACTCAATCAGATTGAACTAATGAAGCAGTTTATAGGCTCTTGGAAAATTGATTTGGGGAAGGACACAACTGGCTTTTGGGAATGTAAACCTTTTGGAACGGGGTTGGAAGGTTATTTGAAAAATGTTACGAAAGGAAAAATTTTAATGGAAGTGAAGCAACTTGTTGGGTATGATAAAAAAATTGATAAATACGTTAATGCTACTCTTACAGAAAAGGATATCAAAATACGTGCCTTGTGGTTTACATCAAATAATAAATATATAGAGGTCTCTTATAGTGATATTGCAAATTCTGACATCGCATCTCCCATTCTTGAAGGTGAATTTAAATCACACAATGAGTTTGTAGAAACAGTTATTAAGAATGGTAAGGTTATTACATATGATTATAAAAGGGTTAAGTAAACAATATAGTTAATCCTTTGTGCCCCGAAAGATATTATTTTGGGGCATTTTGTTTTTATAAAGTATTAATTTACTGATAAATAACTATATTCTTGCCAAATCAATGTTTTTGGGAGAAAGCTATGTCATAAAATGTGGTTATTTCTTTGTTTTTTGCTATATTGGATATAGCCAATTATATGGGTCTCTCATTTTTTACTTATGCCAAATTTTTATTAAAATTTTCAGAACATTTAATCTTAGGACCATCTTGTACAATCCAGGAAATCCATTTTTTTTCTACCAAAAATTTTAAAGTTTAGCCAAAAAGAGACAATCTGATATAGCCTCAGATTATAATTTTTTATAAAACCGACTTTTTATTATAGAAAAAAATTTGCCCAGATTTTTTGTCATATCGGTCCTGTGCCTGGTCGACCCCGTAGTCTGGAATTAACATACCCCCAGCAGGACCCCTTATACCGGATACCGGACCCCCTACCTTTTACTCGGACATTAAGTATTTATTGAGAGAATGTACGCAAATATGAAACTACAAGACTTTTTTCCTTTCGACTCTGCCATAGTGGGTATGGAAAATCTCTACTCTGAAGTAGGTGAAGATTCCTTTTTGGTCAATTCTAATTGTGTGGTCGCCAAAGCTAAAATACTAACTAAGGGCAAACATTATATCGTCTTTGACATTCCAACAAAGACCGATATTAAAATGACCGAGATTGTCCTCATCGACTTATTCTTTTATGAGAGCAGTATAAATTTGATTTCACAGGACATCAATACTCAAAAGGTATCTATCATCCATTTTAGCATATCAAGTCCTACAAGCGATTGTACGAGGTATCTGGTTGATATCGATTATTTCATCGACCGAATGAATGAACGGGCAATAAGAGATTATTGTGGGTGTGATAACAAAAAGAAACCCATTGGTCAGGGCAAAACCAAATTTACTGAAGACTTATTGGAATTCGAATTCTGAAAAACATTCTTTCATTATTAATGCTTTAAGTAACTCATATTCTGGAGAATCCAGTATCATTGCAGACTATTATTCGTTTATGGAAAAGAAGAAATTACCACAATAATTTGAGATTTCAGAATTATTCCTGGTTAAATCCGGCTATGATTTTAAAAGAACTTTCATAGGTCAAATCTATAGGGAAACAACTAAAGAAGGAAAATCTATTGTCCGAGGTAATGTAGTGGTCAACGATGGTCAAATGTGGTCAGCCGCTGAGACTCAGGAAGAACTTGTGAATAATCTTGATAAAATATGTTCTATGAAGTTGGATTATGACCTTCATTCCAATACGGGAGAATCAGTAGTTATTTCTGTAACTCCTTTTTTTCTTAATTGATTGCAAAAATCAGTCATATTAACATTTCTTTGCCAGGCAGAGTGCATTTAGTATATATAACAATACAACAATTATTTAACTCAGTCCATTGGTGGTCAATTTATTCCGGCTAAAGGTACTGAAGTCACGGCTTTCCCAATTATTATAACTTTTATTGTTCTTCCAATGCCGGAAGAATATACTTGTCTAAAGCCAATTGTCCATCATTCTTAATGTCATTTCTTTTATAATTCCCTGCCGTTATTACAACTATTAGTTTTAATTCTTTATTCATAAATATTCTTTGACCACCGAGACCCCTTGCAGATACTATTTGAATTGCTTTATTGTCTATGGTTTCCGTATACGTCCAGAATAAATAACTATAGCCGTAGATTGTGGTATTATTTTCTCGAAGAATTTGAGTTTTTAATGTCTCACTAACCCAGCTTTCTGTAAGGATTTGTTCGTCATCCCACCTGCCGTTGTTTAAGTAAAGCATCCCAAATTTCAATAAGTCTCTTGACGTTAATCGTAACCCTGATGCGGCAGCAGTGAAACTTTTCCTGTGGCTGAAGATTTTACCTGGGTGAAATAAAACTGCACTTTTGGAACTTTTAATCCATTTATAGTTTATAATACTTAATGGCTTAAAAAGAAATTTTTCCGCAAATATGTCAATGTCATCACCACTGACTGATTTGATAATTTCTGCTAACAACTGAACTCCGCCACCATTATAATTCCAGACTGCTCCTGGAATTGTATCCATTGGTTGGCTCAAAACATACTCCACCGGATTTATACTTCTTTCCATTTGTGTTTCATTGTTGGTATGTTCTCCGATTGGTAGGTTTTCGTTCCACTTTATGCCAGAACTCATCGTTAAAAGGTGTCGGATTGTTATTTTTTCGTTTTGGGGCGTTTTAAACTTAATATAATCAGGCAGGTAAGTAAAAATTGGGTCGTCAATACTTTTTATTCTATGTTGCTGAATGGCAATATCAATACAAGCCGAAACTACACTTTTTGAAATACTTCTGATGTCGTGCAAAGTATTTGTATCGTGTTTTGCATAGCCTAAACTTAAACCCCAGTATTCGTCCTTACCAGAAAAATAGTTCTCATAAACAAGTTTGTTGTCTCTTGCAATCAGTAAACTATGAATATTTGGGAAAGTGTCTTTTAAAATTAATTTAGTAAGTTCAATAATTCTATTGCAGTCAATATTGACATTTTTTATATTGTCAGTTTTAATGCCATCGCCCAACTGCTTAGGTGCAGAGTAGTTATAGTTTGTGTCACGGATGTGAGTCTGGCTACAACCTGTTAACAAAAACATGCTTATGACTGACTGTATGAAGTATTGCTTAAAATAGAGCAAGTTTGCTTTTTTCATGATTATTTTCTTGTAACATGAATTAAAATTATGATGGGAACAATCTCCTATTAATATTGTATGTCATCAACCATTTCTCTTTTCCCGTACTCGTCAATGTAGATGGACATTGGTTCGGGCATTCTATCCCTGTATAAACCCATTTTAAAATAATACTTATTCTTTTTTGAAAAGACACCACAACTCTCAGGATAACTTGTAACACCTTTATAATTAACAATTTCTTCATCATCAAGGAAAGCCTTTACCTCTCCGTCTTTTTGTCTTGAGAACTTAATCTGAAATCGAAAATCCAACCAGCGGTTTCGAATTTCTTTATTGAGTTCACACAGGGTTTGACGAACAGAATCGGTTTGAAGAGTAATAAATAGTCTTCCTGAAACATATCTTATGGCAAGAATAGGACTATACTCCGAACAACTGCAGGCAAAGCAAGACTGTTTCCATTGGGCGATAACAAGTCGTACCGGTATGATGGGAAAACTATCTGGCAGGAACATGCTGAACTGATATTCATATTTGACACCTTCAAGTGAAAAAAGAGTGCGTGTTTCCATCAGTTCATCACGTTCTGACGCTTTGTCTTTATCGGTGGCGGGTTCAACAATATCGCCAGTTCTTAATGTAATTTTTGCTGCACTCTTCCCTTTGTGTACTATCTTGGATTGAATCTCAAATGAAGAAAGTTTCATTCTTCCTGTACTCCAAATCTTACTCAGTCCTGAGGCTTCAAAACCGTCATAAACATTAATGTGCTCATGTCGGCAACTTATTCCGAAAACTACTAATAGTAAAAGGAGAAGAGGTTTCCAGTTATTTATGGCATTCATAACAAAATAAAAAAGCAAAGTTTTTTACCATTTTAATGTAAAAATTATTCATCCGCTAACTATCTGTAAGCCGTAAACGCCATGTTGCTTGTATCTTTCCAACAATTCGCATTTTAAATAACTGTTTTAATGACGCACTTTTCATTAAATACTTTAATGACATCGATTTAGAATGGTCTATCCGTGCTTCTTTATCAACAATGAAACCCATATCTCTGAAAAATGCTTTGGCTTCCTTAAAACTTTCAAATTTATTTTCTTCCACATTATGTCGGTAAAAAAAGGTTTTTGTTTCATTATCCAATTCAATACCAATTTCTTCATTTTTCTTTTTAATATAAACATCTGCTGTTATCCAATAACCACCTCGTTCTTGTAATATTTTTTTGATAATAGTGCAAAGTTTTTCTTTCTCAGATGCATCCAAATACATTAACAATCCTTCATTCAAAATAACCACTTCTCCCCTTGGAAAATGTCCAATGATTTCTTGAAATCGCTTCTCATCAAGAACATTCAATGGCAGTAATTCCAGTTCCCCTTGAGTTGTTTTTCCAGATTTTAAAGCATACACAAAATCTCTCTTAATATTTATCACGTCAGGAAGGTCTGTATCAATATAATAAGCATCTTTTTTCATAATAACGTCAAGACCACGAAAAGAGAAACCTGATGATAATTCCAGAATATTTTTTACTGGCAATTCTGATAGTAACTGGTCTATACTCCAATACCTGCTTTCAAAATGCAATGTTCTTGCCCAAAAAGTCACGTCTCTTCTATCATAGTCAGGATAAAATTCTTTGGGATATTCAATTAATACAGCAGTTTCTCTTGCAAAAGGGATATCAGTATGCCCTTTCATGAGTAATAATGATTTTGCCGATGAACTGATTATACTAAAGTCACGATTTACTGAATTCATTTTCGATTTATAAACTATTAATTAATATGACTTATAAATTAATTTTATGACTAAGTTATAGCAGACTTTTGGCTCAGTGTATCTGAATCAGGTTAACCAATTAAATAAATCGGTAAAATAAAGTAAAATATCGGTGAATGTTCTTTTTATTTTTGCAGACAACAAGCGGATATTTATTGCCTAATATTTCTGATGTTGCTAACAATATTCAGAACCTGCCATTGCTAATTTTTTGCATCTCTTCCCAGCCTTTGTAATAGCTGCGCATTGCTTTTGACCAGATACAGTGTTGGATGTATCAGCTGTTCTGTTGAAACGTACAGACTTTCCGGATGAATAAAAGGTAATGCAAAAGCCGGAGTACATGACCATATTCAGCCAGTCAGATTCCCTTTGCATACAATACTATATTACAGGTATTTAACTCAGGCTTTTAATGGTAAAGAATTTCTGGTAAAAAGTGGTTAAGAACACTGGCTTTTGCATAATGAGACATTTTGAATTTAAAACAGCATAAATTTGTGCCTGATGTTTCCATCAGACACATCCATAAAATGACTCTTGCATTTATTCTGCGGTTGTTGGGTCAATGATTGTAGATACTTGACTTACAGAATTTGCAGGAAATCCGCCTTTTTTTGCGTGTTCACGAACCATTTCCTCATTTGGTGCAATATAAACGCAATAGATTTTGTCAGTCGTTACATAACTATTTACCCACTGAATTTGTGTACCCATTTTCTCTAATACTCCACAAGAAGTTTGTGTAATATCTTTCAATTGTTTGGCAGTCAGTTTACCTGCACCGGGAATTTCCCTTTCAATTACATATTTTGGCATATTATTTCGTTTTTAGTTACCTACTCATAAGGCTTTTCGGATTCGCCCCGTTTTATACTGTTTTCTGGTCAACAGTTTTTATGATTTATTTCGGTTTTGTATTAAATAATTTCAAATATAAAAAGTGGCTCAATGAGTTAATTTTGTCATTCTTTTTACTTTGCGTCTCTGCTTTCTGGATTTGCTTATAAAAGATGAGTAAAGACAATTTATTACTTTTTTAAATCTTGGATTAAGGCATTCAAGATGAAAGTGTGCTAATAAACAAGTCTGATTATCAATTTGTTCATTTTTTCATCTAATCGCATTTATTATTATACTACCCAATTCCAAAACTCCTGGTTATATTATAATAAATAACCATGAACCGGGAAAATTGGAATAAAGAAAAAAATGATTTTAGGAGTCTTAACTGCAAAAACCAGTGGAATTGACCACTCTTATCCTGTCAAATAGCATTTGGCATATCTAACTATATAAAAAGTATTTAACTCCTGCAATCAGTAGTCAATTATTTCCGGCTAAAGGTAGTGAAGTCGATGACTTTTCCACTTCATGCCAGTAAAGGAGAGTCAGTAGTTATCTCTGGAACTCTTTTTTACCTTAATTAATGGCATTTATATCATTTTGATAAAGAGATAAGTAATTAGTTCAGAAGAGGAACTTTATGAGTATATTTATTAATTAAAATAGCAAATGGATTTAGTAAGTTACATTAATAAATACTTACCCAATAAATTAGACTTGGAAGAGAAGGTCAATTTAGTCTTTAGGAAAGAGGTGCATCCAAAGGGTAAAATATTGTTATTACCTGGTAGACTTTCAAATAAAATGATTTTTATTGAAAAAGGACTTATACGTGCTTATTATGTAAAAGATGGTAAAGAAATTACTCATTTGTTCTTTGAAGAAAATGATTTCAGTGCACCAATTGAAAGTATCTTCTATAACAAACCTTCCCGGTATGGTTGGGAAGTATTAAATGACACTACCATTAGAGTGTTAAACTATATTGATTTTGAACAATTACTTATTGATATTGAAGGTATGGAGCGTTTCGTCAGAATGATTTTTATAAACACATTAAAATTAACATCTGACAGACTTTACTCCTTGCAATTTCAAACTGCAGAAGACCGTTATAAGTTTATGATGCAAGAGCATCCAAATATAATTTTAAGGGCACCATTAGGGCATATAGCTTCTTATTTGGGAATTACACAACAAACGTTAAGTGTTATTAGAGGAAAGAAATAATTTTTCCTTTCAATTCATTTTTTAATATAGATTAAAAAATCTATTCTTTATTGTATATTATTTTGTATCGGTAGTGAATTATGCATTACCATAACTTCTATTGATTAAATAAAAACAGAAAAAATGGAAACAGAAAATTTAAATATCCTGAAGTTAATTGGTATAAAAGCTAAAGAAGATTTTAAAACAGGTTTTTATAATATCCATCCTGATATTGGGCTTAACTATCAAATGAATCGGTTTTTTGATGGTTCAAAGCAGATGTTAAATGAAATGAGAGAAGTGACGTCCCGTGTTCACAATTATTCAGATTATATCCACGAATTTTTGACTCTCTCAGAAAATGCGTTTGCGCAAAATCGCTTGCTTCACGCTGCGTGGTATCTTCGTTCTGCTGAATTCTATATGTTTCCAAAGGATGAAAGAAAAAATAACAGTCGTTTATGTTTTATAAAATGGATGAAAGAATATTACAAGATTCAGGAGTCTCAACATTTTAATATCCCATACGGAAATGCTACAATGAGTGCTTACCGATTTCAACCATCATCATCTATCGGGACTATTGTTTTCTTTGGAGGTTTTGACAGTTATATAGAAGAGTTATTTTCATCTCAACTTTATTTTTATCAAAATGGTTTTGACATAATTACTTTTGAAGGTCCCGGACAAGGAGCAACCTTAGAAGAAGGTCATATACCAATGACTTATGAATGGCATAAACCTTGCAAGGCAGTTTTCGATTATTTTAAGCTAAATGATGTTACGCTTATTGGATTATCGTTAGGTGGATGTCTCGCATTGAGAGCTGCTGCTTATGAGCCTCGGATTAAAAGGGTAGTTTGTGATGACATATGTACTGATTTTCAGGAGGCTATTTTTAAACAAATAGAGCCAATTGCAAAAATTGCACTAAAAACCTTATTGAAATTAGGTGCTTCTACCTTAGTTAACAATTTGGTTTATAAAAAAATGAAAAGCAACTTAATGCAGGAATGGGGCACTACTCAAGGGATGCATACTTTGGGTGCGAAAAATCCATATGAATTTTTTAAGAAGATTGAAGTACTAAAAACATTTACCATCTCGCATTTGGTTAAACAGGATGTTTTACTTTTTGGTGGAAGTGAAGACCATTACATTCCCTTGCACCAGTTTTATGACCAGATACAGAAATTAAAAAATGTCCGGTCGTTGACGGCTCGGTTGTTCACCGAAAAAGAACAAGCGCAAAATCATTGTCAAGTTGGAAATGTTGAACTCAGTTTACAAGTTATTACTGAATGGATAAAAGGATTAAAACAAAGGGATAAACAAGAATTACTATAAATAAACCCCATTTACACAAAAGCTGGGTCAAAATGTATCCATTTCGTTTTCGGGGTTTGTATATGTAATATTAAATATTTAATCACCATACCATGAAATCACTTAGAAAACTTAAAACCATTCATGTTCTATTGTTTTTCTCAATTATCATTCTGTCTCAGTCATGTGATAATTCTAAAAACCAACAATTAATGAAAGAATTTCAACTACAAACAGAAGAATGGAAACAAGCCTATAATAGTCTCAATGCTCAAAACCTAATTACCCTTTATTCCGAAGATGCTCAATATATTTCTTCTCATGTTGCAGGACTTGTAGAAAATGGAAGGAACGACCTAATTGCTAATTTTCAGAATGGAATGAATATGGGTGGGAAAATTGATTCGGTTGAAATATTAAGAATGGATGTCTCAGGCAATCTCGCTACATTACTTTGCAAATATCAAGCAACTAACGCTGGTGTGACTGTAATTGGACGAAACCTTCTTGTTTTGAAAAAAATAAAAGGCAAATGGCTTATTACCATCCATATGACAGTAGTTTGATTATCCAAATGGTAGAATCAATAAATATATGATGTGTTAATTGATGCTACAGATGGATGTTGAATGTCCAACTTAATAAAAGGTTGTAGGGTTTATAATCTTATCACATTTTGATTAATCAACATAAAATCATTTATTTGACTCATATTGCTCAATTAATGCAGTTATTTCAGAATATGTGACCATCCTAATATAAAGCATATCATAATTTGAAAATCCGTTGATTCTTTATGGTCAGACTTCCAACTTAAAATTTGCTTGGATTTTGTTTTCCATTAACGTAACTTTGCTCATATACTTAACCTACAGGCACTTGAAGTCAATTCGTTTCCCAAAAATTAATGTTATGAAAACAAACATATTCATTGCAACAATGCTTCTCTGTTTTTTAGGTTGCACGTCTAAGTGGAAAACGCGGGTATATTGACC
>PMIJ01000089.1 GCA_003157015.1 Bacteroidales bacterium | reverse complement strand
TAAGCTTGCACTCCAAATGCCTCCCTGATTCATTTGAGTAGGTCCAGGATTAACCTTCCCGTGATTATAATCAACAATAATTTGCCCTTGACCGATAATCTTTGAAGGATTTTCTGGATCATTTTTTATTGTCTGACCAAACTGTATTTCCGAACAATCATATTTCATTAAATATTCCTGTCTAGTTAAATTGTTTAAGTAGGAATAATACAATTTATTGCCAACACTCCTTACTGTCTCATTGTACGCACCTTTAAACGTGTAATCTCCATAACTCATTACTCCATCAGGGGAAACTTCCATTCTTGTAAAATCATTTTTAACTATAATATTGATAAATTTGCCATTATAGGTATAATGAAGAATTCCAAAAGGATTAATTGCAATTATGAAATCGTCAGAAAGGTGATACTTGAATCCAATATCTTTTCTGAAAGCTGAATCTGGAGGTGCTTCCATCCGAATATAAGTAATATAGGTATTGACATCTGACAATTTAATTTCCTTGACATTATTAAGATTCCCGGCAATGTCAATTTTTATTGGCAGATGTGAAGGATCAACTGAACGATCTTCTTTATAGCGAAAACTAGTAGAAAAACGATTCAGGGTATCGGGTAACTGCTTTTGGCTGCCAATACTTACTGCTTCCTCTTTTTCTTTTTCTTGGAGAAGAATTTGTTTTGCTAACTCTTTTTCATTGGTCCTAATACGATTATATCGACATGAAAAAAACAAAGAAAAAGATATTAGCGACAAAATGATTAAACGTTTCATAGTTTCTTTTTTGGTCATAATATTTAAGCTTTAATTGTTTATTTTCATTCTTACATTAATTTTCCATAGAATTTCAAGTTGTGACTTTTTTTACTCACTTTGTTTTCCATATGCTATTTTTATTTCCACTTTAATTAAATCTTGTTTCCCAGGGGCTACGGTAAAACCTACTTGTTCATCAATGCCTTTAAGGGTTTTATGAACCTGTAAATCAATCTGCTATCTCCTATAATGATATCAGCTGTTCCATCCATTTCGTGAATGAACCTGATCTTTTCGCTGTAGGTTGAGGTCATTCCTCCTGTTAATTCAATGTCCGCACTAAAGCCCCCTTCTCCTGGCACCTGAGATAAAGAATAAATTCTTCCCTTCAGCACACCATAATGCATGTAAGGAAATCCTGAGAGCTTGATATTTACTGTCTGCCCAATCTCAATTCTTCCGAATCCCGAAATTGGGATAACGGCATGTGCAACAATATTAGTGACACTGTCGGGGATAACTGTAGCGAGTGTCTCACCTACCTTAATTACCTGGTTCTCGTTTCTGAACCGGGTGAGTGTAACATGGCCTGTTATCGGACTCATTATTAAATATCTCTCTTCCCAGTTGAATATTGATGACCGCAACAATTGAACCGATTCCTCAATGGTGAAAATATATTGTTTTAACTCTTTTTCGTACTGAACCTGCAGATCAAGTCGGGCCTCTTTCATCTTTAGAAAATCGGAAGTATTGTTCTTAAGTGAAGCGATGAAAACACTGAAAGAATAAAGCCTTTGAATATAATCTTGGCGTGACTTCTCAAATTCGTTCACCGAGATTGAATAACTTTCTTTATGATATAGTGTTGAATCACGCTTAAAACTACTTTTAGCAAGAGCAAGATCTTCTGTAAGAAACTCCTTTTGCCTGGCAAGCTCAATATTATATTCGATCTTAGTTTCAATCTGTTTTTCCAACAGATTCAGTTTGGTAGGTATATATGCCTCTTCAAAATAATCCTTCATTTGTTTCCACTCTTTCTGAAAAGCCGAATAATAACTCTGAATTTCACCCAAAGATAGATCTGGCAACAACGATTTCGTTTTAATGATTTCTATCCAGTTAGTTTTATCATTGAAGCCAGAGAGAATTAATTTTAATTTTCGCAAATCATCATAATCACAGGTGTTCCTTATAAGGGCGATGATCTCATCTTTTCCTATTAGTTTTCCCTCCGTGACAAACAGCTTTTCTATTTCGCCTCCCGATTTTGCCACAAGTGAAACAGGTGGGTTTTGTGTGGTTATAACAACGGGGACTTTAACAATTTCAGGGTTTTTAATGAAATAACTCCCAACTATTAGAATAAGAATAATAGCAAAAAAGAGAAAGAGACCCCATTTGAGAAAGCTACCTGGTATTTCAGACATTACCTCCTGCATCTCGGGACTCCGGATCTCCTGTTTGTTTAACTCTAGCATAATTTGAACTTCCTTACTCTGAGTTTTATCTATATATAAAACCTAAATCCGTCTAACAGTGCACTTTAAACTTCAATACTAGTTTCCCATTTTTTCGGAAATAGTGATTAACTCCCTAATTCCAACTGATCCTTAATCAAATTAAAATATGCACCTTTCATTTTAACCAATTCTTTATGTGTTCCTTTTTCAACGATTTCTCCTTTTTCGAGGACAACTATCTGGTCCGCATCCTTTACTGTACTTAAACGATGCGCAACAACAACAACTGTTTTTCCTTTGAAGAAACTGCCCAGGTTTTTCATTATCGTCTTTTCGTTTCGTGCATCGAGTGCATTGGTTGCCTCATCGAAAAAAATAAAATCTGGATCTTTGTAAACTGAGCGTGCTATAAGAATCCTTTGTTTTTGACCTGTACTAAGTCCATGACCATCATTACCTATTTTAGTATTGTAACCAAGCGGCAGGCTTTCAATAAATTCCTTAATATTTGCTGTCTTTGTTGCACTGTCTATCTTTTCTTTTTCGGGTCTCTCATCAATGAGCCCAATGTTACCGGCTATTGTATCGGAGAAGATATATCCTTCCTGCATAACCACACCACACCTTTTACGCCATTCCGTTTGGCTAAAGCGGCTTAATTGTGTACCGCCAATAAGTATATCACCTTTAACAGGATTATAAAAACCGAGCAGTAGTTTTATCAGAGTTGTCTTTCCACTACCACTTACCCCTACAATAGCAGTTATCTTTCTTGCCGGGATAACCAGCGAGATATTATTCAGAATCTTTTCGGAATTAGGTCCCTCATATTGGAAGAATAGATTTCTTAATTCAATATTCTTATTAGGTGGTATATCTTTTATTTTATCATCTTCAGGTTTCTCCTCATCTTCCCTCTTGTGTATCTCGCCTAGACGCTCAAGGCTTATGCGTGCATCCTGTGCAGCCTGGGAGAATCCTATAAATTGCTGGATAGGAGCATTAAGCTGACCTATTATATATTGTACGGCCATCATCATACCAAGGGTCATCTCTCCGGTAATAACTGCACGGGCTGAGAGGAAGGAGATAAAAATATCTTTTGTCTGATTTATCAATGCAGCGCCAAGTTGCTGGTTCTGATTGAGCATCATGCTTTTAAGGCTGACTTTAAATAGTTTTATCTGTATTCTTTCCCATTCCCATCGTTTTTGTTTTTCGCAGCTATTAAGCTTAATCTCCTGCATGCCTGTAACAAGCTGAACTAGATTGCTCTGGTTAGCAGCACTCTGCTGGAACCGCTTATAATCAAGCTCCCGGCGTCGTTTTAAAAAGAGGGTAACCCAACCGATGTATAAAAGACTACCAAGGAGAAAGATACCAAGGATGCTAAGGTTATATGTAGCCATTATAATCGTATACATAACAAGAGTAATGACTGCAAAAATGATGCTTATAACTGAATCGGTAAGGAACGACCTAATACGGTTATGATCGCCTATACGTTGCATAATATCTCCAATGAGTTTCACATCAAAGAATGATATGGGGAGTTTCATCAGTTTTATGAGGAAGTCTGAGATAAGTGATATGCTGATCCTACTTGTAATATGCAAACTAATCCAGTTACGCAACAGACCGTTAGCAGTCTGACTGAGGCTAAGGATTAGTTGGGCAACAAGAACCATAACAACGAAAGACATATTACTGTTACCGATACCGGTATCTACAAGTGATTGAGTAAGGAACGGGAAAATGAGACTTATAATGCTAGCAGTAACCATACCGAGGATTAGCTGGAGGATATATTTGCTGTAAGGTCTGACATAAGTGAGTAGGTAGCGGAATGTAAGCTTACCTGTTTCTTCTCCCTCTTGGCGGTAGAAATCGGGAGTAGGTTCCAGGAGAAGGGCTGTACCTTCCTGAACGCCATCGTTTTTAGTGCTGTACCAGCATCTAAGGAATTCAGATTTAGTGTATTTCAGGAGTCCCATTGCTGGATCCGCAACATGAATTATAAATCCATCTTCAACACTTCTCCCATTTTTAATCCCTCCCTTAAACCGTCTCCAAAAGGGAATGGAAACTTGTAGTTGCTTAGAAATATTAAATACTACAATAAAGTGTCGTTGGTTCCAGTGGATAATGCATGGAAGAGGAACCTCATCGCGGAGTTGTTCCCATGTGAGGTGGTAACCTCGAGTACGAAAACCGATATTCTCTGCTGCATCACTGATACTTAGCATAGAGACCCCCGATCGAGAAATGAACGATCTTGATCGGAGAGTCTGTAACGAATAACTTTTCCCATAGAATTTTGCCACCATCCTTAAACAGGTCGGACCACAGTCCATGGAATCGAGTTGTATATAATATGGAAACTTCATTAAATTAAGCCTATTCTTTTATTTCAACAAGCATTAAAACAGAATTGTCTCTCTCTTTGGACTCCTTAGTTATTATTTAAAAACCTGTGTTTTACCCGAAAAAGTAAAGTCATAATTCTGAAAACTCCCACTTTGAGTTGGGTCTCTATGTCACCAGTAAAACAAATATGAAAGTATCATGATCATCAAAATTCCTTCCGGCCAAAATTTCATACCTCCATCTCCGTCTTTATTTATTACAAGAACTGGAAGTAGCTCTATTTTAAACTATAATTGTTTTTAATGATTTTATTCAATTTGGAACGGTCTATTTCAATGAGTTCAATATAACCTTTCAATACTTCTTTAAAAGGTAAATAATTTAAGAAACTATTACATTCAATCTCCCGATTATCTAAATCAAGTTGAAACATACATTGAGGACAATTATTTTGTCGGGAACAATTGTAACATTTGCTTCTGATTCTGTCAAATACATCATTATAAAAATTAATAAGGTTTTCATAGTCTATTATTACCTGATTATTCTCAACTTTCCCAAATGAATATTTGTAATCAATTTTTTCACATGGTAATAGATGATCATCAATAGTTAGAAAAACTCGTTTGCTAAATGGAAGACATGTATTTGATGGAGTTTTCTTTATTTTACCTCTGAAAATTAAATCAATATAATCTGAATAAATATATGAATTATAATTCACAACACTAGCAAAAATTATTTTTGAATCCGGCAGTTCTTTTGATATTTTTTCTTCTAAGTAAGAAATATCGTCAGATTGCAAGACGCTGTATTCATAACTGACAAACATCTCTTCAAACTCATGCCTTTTCTCTATTTTAATACAGTTTGTTTTCAGACTTGAAATCTCAGGTGTTTTATCAATTGATTCATTAAAAAACTTTATTATGTCAGTAACACTATTTTTATTGTGCAATACTGATTTTATTATAATATTTGATTTAAAGAAATCAGGATACTTTTGTTGGAGCTTCTTTATATTTAAATAAACGGACTGAAATGAAGATTGCCCATTTTTGAATACACGATAATCATTATTTTTTATATTACCATCTAAGCTTATAAAAATGGTAAAGTTTTTTCCTACTAAATAATCCATATATTTATCCAGTAACACTCCATTTGTTACAATGTCATACTTAATCTGCATATCTGTCAGCTTGGAATCAACATATTTTATTATTTCTTCTATAAAATGAAAATTCAAAAGGGGTTCTCCACCATAAAAAGATATAGCTATTTGTTTTTTTGAAGAATATAATGATTTTAATTTAAACAAATATTCTAAAAGAAGAATTGCAGAATTAATATTTAGATCGCTCTTACTCTTTTGATTACTATTGCAATATAATTGCCCACAACTACAATATTTGCAGTTTAGGTTACACCTTCTAGTGGTTTCAAAAATAACTGTTGACGTTTCAATAATTCCTTGATTAATATCATCAATCAATAATCTCTTGTCTAATAAGTCTGACTTGTGTTTATAGAAAATTAGTTTGAAATTAGTAAAATAGAGAAATTTCCTATAATAATACATAAAAAGTTCTTTTGGGAAATAGCCATAGTCTGGAATTGAAGCTCCTTTATTTAAGCTTTTTATCCATTTATGTAAATCCTCTCCCTGCAAGAATAAATCCAGAAAAAAGCTCAATATAGGATGACATAAAATAAAATGCCGCTTGAACTCATTAATTAAATACTTATTCATCGCTTTTGTCTGAATACAAAAGGAATCATTCACTATGTTAATTGAATTAGTCATTTACATTTACTTTACAATAAATCATAAGAGCCATCTCAATCGAGTATTTTATTATTTTGCAATAGTTTTCTAATGGAATTCTAATATCCTGATTATTTTCATAATTTAATGCGTAACAACCCCCTCCACATAAATATTTTGCCCAACATATTGAGCATTTTTCCCTATCGTCTACATCCATTTCGTTGTGAATTATATCGAACCATTTAGTATCATAACTGTCATCCATTACATTTCCCATTATAAAAGTTCTGTTCCCTACTAATCTGTGACATAAGTAAATATCCCCATCAACATCTATGGCCAGATAACCCCTGCCAATAAAACAAGAATAATTCATTTTTAAGCCACTTATAATATTACCAATTGATTTAGTAATTGGAGTAAAGCTAAATTTTCTACCTGATTTATAATTTGAAATTATCTTTTTAGCTATTAAATAGTACTGTTTCTTAATCACCTCAATATCAATATCAGAATTTATCTGAAAATTTCCATTTTTCCCAAGTGCATGTTCAAAGTGGATATTATTAAATCCTAAAGAAAGAAGATGTTTATAGTTTGAATTGATATTGTTAATGTCCTTTAAAGTCACTGTAGCACGAGCAGAATAATCAAACTTATTTTTTCTTAATTTTTTTAAATTTTTAATGATTTGAGAATAACTACCAGTACCATTTGAAAAGGGTCTATTAGCATTATGAGTCTGCAAATCACCATCTAAGCTAATTAGTATCCTAATTTTATGTTTAATTAAAAAACTAATCACTTCATCCCTTAGCAGAGTGGCATTTGTTGTTAAAGAAAAAAAGAATTTTTTATTTAATATATCACCCAACCTTTCCGCGTAGAGGACAGTATGTTTTAATATCTTGAAATTTAATAAAGGTTCTCCACCAAAGAAACACACATGTAGATTATTGTTATCATTTGAGATATTAATAAGAAAATCAATCGATCTCTCTGCCGTTTTACTATCCATAAATTTAATATTATTTCCAGAGAGACTTTCATTATTTCTTTCAAAGCAATAAATGCAGGATAGATTACAGATTTGTGAAAGAAACAAATCAATAGTGTTTACGCTATAATTACTGTCTCTTTTGACAGGTTTAAGGTCCTGTTTTTCATTATGGTTGGTAATCAAATTTGATTCTTCCAAAAATTTTATTATCTTCTGACTCTTGGTCTTGCTAAAAACTTTATAAAGTAAGCTAATATCCTCAACAGGTTTATGCTTAAGATAATTGAGCAATTTCAGAGAGAATTCATCTAATAAGAAAACCTCTAAATTATTGACGTTTAAGATTATTCTTGCACCTCCAAATTTAAACTCATGATATTCAACTGCATGTACCATATATGTTAATGTTCATAGATTCATAGATCCACAATTTACTTTACAACTATTAAAGAATAGTGCAAAGATTGTTTTTTTTCAAAGCTTTTTCGATATTAGAAATTGGAGGGCACAATAAGTTGTAAGTACAACTTTTACAAGGGATGTAATCTCTTCTGAGAGTTCTCCAATTTGTATTTTCTTTTAACTCCTTAAGAATCACTGACTTTATATCATCCTTTATTGATCCAATTTTCTTATTATAAAAAGAAGTGAAAATATCCCCTGTGTTTGTGATAATTAGACGACCAAAATAATTAATATTTATTTTTTCATTTATTAGAATATCTTTAAACGAAACTTTGTGATTTTGAATGTCTTTTTTACTATTAAAAACGTTGGACATAAAAAAATCATAATTACTACCATTATAAAATGGTTGAAAAACGTAATCGCTAATATTAAGTTTATGTATTAAATCATTCGCTTGATTAAGCGAGTCATCACTCTGAATAATAAAATAGAATTTCAATTTAAAATCGTTTTTCAGAATAAACTTTAACTTATCAACACATTTTTCATCACTGGGATTGCTGATGATTACAGACACATTCAGATTATTAAATCTTTTTATTAACTCAAAATTGTCAGGTATATTTAATACGTGGGTATACCAGGAAAAACTCATAAATGAGAAATCATTTGGATTATAACGATCTAATATATCATTAATTGACTTGATATTCCCTATTATATTAATATTAACTGGTTGATTTTTCAATTGATAGAAAGTATGCCACAATTCGTTTAAATCTATATCTGAGTTATTAAATCTTTTATTACAACAAATGAATTGCTTATATCCATCATTGCATATGTCACATTCAGTGTCACATGTATTTGCCAGATATATGGTAATCTCATAAAGGTTTTCTAATATATGATTCCCGATCAATTCATTTTCATTTTTCAATAAAAACTTTACATCATTATGAATTTTTAGGTATGGTAATAATTGAATAGGTTTCATTTTTGTCAATGAAGAATCATATAAATCTCCCATGTAATGTTGTTTTAATATAGAAATGAACTTTTTAATCTTTGGTTGTTTTATTTCGCTTTCTATAAGGTTGATTATCTGATGATTAGAACTTTTTTTTAACCTGGTAATAATTTTAAGAGTTTCTTTATCATTGAATTCCAATAATTTACCATCAAGTGTGTTATATAATAATACTTTATCTTTTTTTTGGGATATATATACATAAGACTCAATATAGAACCAATATTTCTTCATGATAATTTATTTGTTTCTAATTATTAAATATTTCTTTCTTAATCCTAACGTAGGTCTTTTTGTCTTTTTCTATTTCATTTACCATTTCATCTAAGTAATTTTTATAAGCCTGAATATTTTTATATGATCTGCAAATTGGGTTCTTTATATTAATATTTGGGATATAAAATAAGCATTGTTTACACGAAGAATGAATATAACAACTGATACACTGAGATCTTAGTTTTTTATAGTACGCATTATACTTTTTAGCAACCAAATTAAAGTCGAGATGCACGCGCCCTTTTTCAACTCGCCCTAATGAAAAAATATGGTCTATCCTTTCGCATGGTAAAATTTCCCCATTTGCTCTTAAATAAATCTTTTTACCAAATGGCAAGCAAGTACCGGTTGGAATCTCCCTCAAGAAAGATTGATCTTTTAAGAGATTAATATAATTTGTATAATTATACCCTATTTCAGAATGAACAAATAAGGATAGATCAAGGATTTTTGGAGATGAAGTAAAGAAATCTATATCAATCGTTGAATCTCCTGATTCAGAAACACTTTGATTGTAATTTCTGTACATTTCCCAAAATTCATCTTTCTTACTTTCCAGAATCCCAGAATTATTTAGCGGCAGAACAGCCGGGAGTTTTTGAAAGTTTGTAGAAAAAAAAGTATGGATTTCTTTTGCCGAGTTTTTATTATGAAGAACTGAATTAAAATGCACATTGGTATTGAAGAAATCGGAGAATTTTTTTTGTATATACTTTATGTTTTGAAAAACCTTATCAAAAGAGTTTTCTCCATTTTTAGTAATTCTATATCCATTATTTATAAAATCTCCGTCTAAACTAATTTTGATTGTAAAGTTGTTATTAACTAGGAATTCAATATGTTTATCTAATAAGATACCATTCGTTGTAATATTAAATTTAAAGTAGTCATCATTTAACGATATGTGAGAGCAAAGGTCAACAACTTGCTTAATAAAGTTCATATTTATTAATGGCTCACCACCATAAAATCCAATTTCTATTCCCCTATTATATGAATGATAGTAATTTGAGTTCCATAAACCACTTAAATAGTCAATTAATGCCTTTGCGTTTTCAAAACTTAAATTTCTATTACTACGATTTATTCCTTTCTGATATAATTCTCCATAGCCACAGTATTTGCATGATAAATTACAATTTTCTGTTACTTCAAATACAACCTGAGGAGTGTTAGCCAGATTATAATTTATGTCATTAGCCGTTAATTCGAGTTTAAATAAATTACTCTTATCAAGATTGTCGAAGTAGTTATGGGAAGATAAAAAATTATACTTATTGTTATAATATTTCATTAACTGACTGATGCGTTTTTGATGCTTTTCATTTGTCGGGAAAATTTGGTTTTCAATTTTGGTTTTAATAAAATAAAGAAAAGTGGGATTAAGCAGTAGCCATTGCTTTTGAATATGATCGAAGTAATAATTGTGCCCTGTTTGTGTCTCGATAATTGTCATATTTTTCTTTTATTCGTATTACCACTGTTATAAAAGTATTTGAAAAAAGACAAAGGATGGATCCAATTCAAAGATCCATCCTTAACTAACGTCAGTAGATTATCTAGCTCCGTACATACCGTTCCCGCAAGAACATGAATAGCCATAAGAGACATTAGCGCTATAGTTTGCATCACTTCCAGAAGGGCCACAGCAACCGCAGCAGCAAGTACCCCCCCCCTTTAGCTTAGCCATAGCAGCCTTTTCTATGAAAGGCTTTTTACTCAAGTTAATTAATTTCAAATTTTTCATGATCTTAAAATTTTAAATGATTACTAAAAAACATATGAAGATGTATACACCTATCTGTTTATTGTTATCACAAATCTTTGATATAATTTCAAGCGAAAACTTTACGCTTTTTTGCTAAAATCAATGCTATTATTGGATTTCCTAACAGCGCAATTAATTTTCGGACAAATTATATTCATCTATATCAATAGACAAAATATTCTGTTTTTTCATTTATAAGTTCTGGCTATTTATTATAGACAAGATTGTATAATTATGTATTCCTTTACAAAAAAAAGATAGAAGGAAGGATCTATATGAATTACATCCCTCACTAAATTTTGGTCAATTGAATATTTTAATGTACTCCGTAAGTCGTGTTCCCACAAGAACAGGTATAACCATTATTGGCATTAGCTGTATAGTTTTCGGAAGTATACAGACTACCTGCACAGCAACCGCAACAGCAAGCGTTGCCCCCTCTAAGTTTCGCCATAGCGTCATTTGCTATGGAAGGTTTTTTGCTTAAATTAATTAATTTCAGTTTCTTCATGATCTTAAGGTTTAAATTAATACTAAAAAAAAATCGAAGATGTCTATACTTTTCAGTTTATTGTCAATACTAATCTTTGATATATACTCAAGACTTCATTGCCCATGTTTTCAAGCGAAAACTTTCGAAAACACTCTATTTGGGCTCTTTTAGCCAACCTTGATGCTAATATTGGATTTTCAAGAAGCATATTTATTTTTTCCGCCAGGTCAAATTCATCTATGTCTAAAGAAAGAATTCCATCGTTTTTAGATTTTACCTTACATAGAAACCCAGTCTGTTGGTGATTTATTAGTTCATTTAATCCTGGAGTGTCGCTAATTATTAATGGAAGACCATATTGCATCATTTCAATTGCGACATAACTACATTGTTCAAATTGTGATGGGATTATTCCAATATCAGCTATTTGATAAAACAATTCTAATGTATTCTTATCTAATTTCCCAGTAAAACTGATACGTCCAGGGCATTTTTGAGAAATCGGTAAATAATAATCAAAATCACCAGGCCCTACTAAAATTAACCGGACATAAGGTGTGTGTTTTTGAACTAAAATAAATGATTTAAGTAATTTATCTATTCCTTTTCTTGGTTCAAGTAAGCCTGCATAGAGTAGAATTTTTTCATCAGCATTATATCCTAAATTTTGCTTTAATCTCTTTCTCCTTTCATTTGAAATGAATTTTTTTGGATTTGCTTTACCATTATAAATTGTGGTAATTTTGCTATTACTTACTTTGTAAAACTTAATCAAAATTCGCTTTCCAAATTCAGTCACACAGATAATATGATCTGCTATTTTTATTAATTTCCCAAGTGATTCATTTCCTGTAATTTTAATGTCTTGTTTAGTTAATTGGTTTATGTCTAGATAGTAGTAGAAATTCTCAAGGTAATGTAGAGTAAA
The DNA here is from genome assembly GCA_003157015.1 of Bacteroidales bacterium. GTDB lineage: Bacteria > Bacteroidota > Bacteroidia > Bacteroidales > VadinHA17 > LD21. Next base: position 11,228 of record PMIJ01000089.1, on the reverse strand, counting down.
AACAAGTTGACACGAGAATAATTTTTTAAAAGCAATAGCAAAAAGGTAATGATCACAGGTATTTATATGGCAAATAGGATTGGTAAACTTCTGAAAGTGGATATATATGAGTTGAGCCGCCCTTTGAAAATACATATAGTCATCTGATTTTTCAATAGTCATTGGAATTAGAACCTCCGTATATCCCATTTTTTTTTCAATAGTGAATTCATATATTGTAGATATTTGAAGGTAAACCATGATAATATTTAATTTTCTATTATGTGAAAGATTTGCTATTAGTTCATTAGCATAGGTTTTACAGCCGGAATGATTATGAACAATAAAAAAAATATTTATCATGCTTTCTGGTTTAAGATAGTAAAACACCCACTTTTTCTGAGCGACATATTCTAAGAAGTTCTCTTCGGTTTAGTTTTTCAGATTCTTCATTCGCGAACCAACTGTTTTTGTTCATCGGGTGCCAAAGATGGAAAAGAACACCTGGTGAATAAAAAATTGGCAAACCAAGAATTTCAAGTCGTTTTACTCTTTCTGCATCCTCAGGACCCCATCCATAGAAATTTTCATTTTCTCCACCAGCATTTATATACTGCTCTTTATTCACAATAAATGCTCCTCCGACCGAATGGTATCCATGCATCAATTGCATTACCGGGACACGTTTCATCAATATTTCAATATCCAGAATTTTCTTAAATAAATCGCAACTGACTTTGTCACAAGAATAAAACCTCCCAACATAAGGAAAACTCATTACAGTATGCTTTTTACGTAACTTCTCAACAGCCATAATAACATGTTCAGGAGGTGCAATAGCATCAGCATCCCAAATAGCCATAAAAGGTGTATTAGACATTGAAATTAGTCGATTTATCCACCTAGTTCTGTGAAATACCTCATTATTGTCTGCAATAAATTCATAATGAAATCCTTCAGGTTCAAATACTGGAAAATACTTCCGTGTTATATCCGTTTCGAGAACTTTAAAAACTGTCTTAAAATGATTAAATGTATACTTTATTAATGCATCGATATTCTCTATACGCTCATTAGAATCGATTCTCAGAGGTAGAATGAATGTAACATCGGTTAAATCGGTCTTGCCTGGCATATATGTTTTATAATCTTTCATATTGTGTATTCATTTACTCTGTACTGACTTCTACTTTCGTTGTTCTTAATTCTTTATTCATTCTTCCAGATAAAAGTCCCAGCCCAAGACCTGCAAACCCGGTTAATCCTAAATTGTCCTTATTAAGATTATCGAGCCTTCGGTTCCAGTTCTCTTCATCCTCAATGATTAAGAAGATTTTTCCTATTGTATCTTGTAACTGTTTAACCTCTGTCAAATAAGGCTCATAAACCATTTGTTGCCATATGTTTTTTATGAAGTTGTCAATCATAACATTATCAGAGCATTCGATATTTGATACCATGCCATTTTTCTTAATTAGAATTGTCTTTAATATCTTTTGTAAACCTTTATCTGCAATGGTGGGAATGATATATTCTGTTAACCGAAGCAATAGAGATAGTCCGTGTATGTCATCTGAACTTTGTGAAGCTGATTCGATATACTCAGGTAAACTGTGGAACAATTTTTCTACTTTCACCGGAAATATTCCAAGTTTATGCATATTAAGAAGAAACCAGACAAATGAATTGACTGTTTCTAAACTTAATGATTGGATATTAAAATCAAGATATTGTTTCTGAATCAATATCCGTTCACAATCGTCGGTCAGATAAATAAGATGCTGTTTTTTAAAAAGAGTGGTCAGGTTATTATCATCATTTCTCTGTCCTTGTAAACGAGTTATAAAATAAAATCCATAGCCAAATAAGTCATTGCTGTTGTCAAGCAAAAAGGGTCGATATAAGCTATTCTGGTAGACAGAATTATCTATCTCTGCCAGCGCTTTGTCGGCATCGGCTTCAACAAATCCGTTCTTTATCAGGTATTCAATCCCCCATCCGATACCAGTCAATCCATTAGCAAAATCGACTGGTGTATTTGTGCTTATCTCTTCATAGATTTCATCAATAAGGTCACCAGCAAAATCTTCGTATGTTTTGTTGTCTGTATATCTGGCATATTTATAAAAGAAGATGGCTATTCCTATTTTGCCGTTAAGCAGCCCAAGGTTATCAATAAAACTTGCATTTAGCAACAAGACATTAGCGATTCGTTGCAGACGGCTCCTATGTTTTAATCCATGCATAATTCTCTGATAAACACAATTTCAAACAATAGTGAATCAAATTTCGACAATTAAAGGGACATCCCAGTAAGATGGAATCGGCCATTTTCGGACAAAACCGGACAATTAGGACGCTCATTCAATTTCCAGATTTTGGGGAATACCGAATTCATTGTAAATGATTTGTAAATGGCAAGGTTTAATCAGTCCCCTCGGGAGTATGATATGAGCATTATTTAACCATCGATATAAAGTGCGGACATTAATATCATATTCATTGGCAACTTCATTTCGGGTTTTTGCTTTTATCGTAAGAGTTCCCATTTGTCGAATTAGAGTATTACTTTTCTGAAGAATTTGTATATTGTTTTTTACAATTGATTCTTCCATTTTTGTAGTTTTCGCTTTATCCAACAGGTATTAAACATGCTGCCACTCATCAATTCCCGTAAAATAGGTATATCAAAGCACACATATTCTAAATATTAATACAGATTTATTACTTTCAAATCTAAAACAACTGTTTAATCAGGATTGCGATATAATTGTTACCTGTTGATTTGATTTTTTCTTTAAAAAAGAATGAATAATATTATGAATATCCATATTAAGTGGAAAAGCCAGTGGCCTTGACCACATCTGGCCGGATCATATTTACCACCATAAGCCGGAGTTAAGTGCTTGTTATTTAGTTATGTATGTTAATTGCAATCTGACCAACCAAATGTGGACAATACGCCTGGCTTTTGCAGTAAAAGAGGTAATTATTCCGAAAAACAAACATTTCAAAGCATTTTACTAAGCTATTGTCAAGGCTACTGGCATTTGCACTTTAGAAGTGCTTACGGGAAACAAGGTAATTTATCAAGTAAAAAAAAATCTTAAACCCCGGATTAAATGGGTTCTTCAATTTTAGATTATATCTTTTACATCTTCCATAATACGGTTAAAATTGTCGTTCAGATCCTTTTCTGTGATATGGTGCTTCACCTTTAACTCCAATCGTTTAAAAGGAAATAGGTCAAAATTGTAGAGCTTGTCCTTCCCATCAGCAAAAACAAAGAATTGTCCTTGCTTTAGCCTGGTGAAATCCTGGTTCTTATACTTAGATGTTTCCCTAGTTCCCTCAGATGTTCTTGTGTCTCCACCCATAACGGAATTAGTAAAGGATCTGGAAACGGTCCTCTTTTCAATTTCCTCACTTATGTTCTTATAGTATCTGACACTATCAGGGTCATTTGCCTTTCCTATCATTTGATATGAAAGGTTTGCTAGCAGTGAGCTTGTAATAACGTCTCCATAATTTTCTTTAGCCAGGGCCCTGTCCTGAGTGGAAAATACTGTGGCAATATTATAACTTCTCATCGTTGCAGGTATCTTGGAAATTCCATCAATGTAAAAAGTTGTCCCTTCATCAAAAAGAAGAAAGCTTGCTGGACGGTTCCTCACCTGCATACTGTTTATTGCTGTGCTTATTATCACCGAGATAAAGGGGGCGTTTATTCTCTCAAGCCGTGGATCATTAACAATGCTCAATAGTGTTGGGTTCTCCGGGTTGTTGATGTCGAGGTCAACGTCATTTGCACTCATCACCCAAAATATTGTTGGTAGTGCAAGATCTGTTAAAGGAAGCGAAAGCGAAGCTTTAACGCCCGCCACCTGGTTTTCTGATATTAGAGAATCAACCAGTGGAGATCCTATCGCTCTTGAATATGGATTTTTCGAGATAAAATCAACTATCTCTTTTGGTGTTTTCACCAGGCATAGTGCAACTGCGTGAGGTAGTGTACACATCTCAGGGTAATCTACCTTAAGCCTCCAGATAACAGCTGCTAGTGTAGGCTCAGGGATCTTGTCAAAGAAACTGCTTCCTGATTCCCTGACATTATCTACTTTCTTCAGGTTTGCAAAAATCAGCTTTGTTTGTTGCCGAAGGTGCTGCTCGGTGGGTATGTACTTCGGTAAAAAAGGATTTACCCTATCCGAGTAATTAGGTGAATGCGGTATGATAGTTGCCTGTTTTACTTTTGAATCCTGAAAGAAGTAGTGTGCTATTTCTGTTATCTCACCGTTTTTATAATCGTAACAGAGGCAGGGAATATTTCTTTCTCCCGCATGCTTAAGAATTGGTACAAAACCACTTTCTGTTTTTCCGCTCCCTGCACTTCCAAAAATAGCTATTCCCCTTTTTATGTTTTGCATAATAAGAGGGGAAGAATTTCTTATTGGGAATTTAACGCTCCAAATAGGGTCTATCTTCCCAGTATCGCTCAGGAGTGTTGTGCCAGTCAGCAAAAGGAAGATAACTGAAAGAATGCTTGCCAAAATAAAGATGGCGATATGTAAAGGAAGGCTGTAACTATAAACCAGAGAAAAAAACAAGTAAACCAGGCCCTGTATTAAAAGAATAAATAAAATTCTGGTGTAATACTTAATCTTAAAAGAAAGGGCTGCAAATTGTAACAATGAAACAACTAGTATAACTACACCTAAAATTAGCTTTGCAATGAGTGTAAGCTGCTGAAAATAATTAATTATGTATTCCATGTTTAATGTTTATAGGCCTGTGTTCAGAGTCGTTGTTAAAACCTTTTTAGTGACGTCCAGGACAATTTTTGACGGGTTATAGACGTAATTAATTGCCTTTATACACTCTTTAGCTCCCGGTACCTGTTTAAAAACTGCTGAAAGAGCATCCAGAGGATCTTTCGCATTAGCCAGGTTCACAGCAGTATTTACAACCTGTGAAGCTTTATTAAACTCTTTTACTCCGGGTACGTCTCTTGCCAGGCTCATTGCAACATTTTTCGCTGTATTTCTCATTTGGTTCTTCATCGTGTGATAATGAGAGAACTTATGTTGCTGAGATCTCTTGTAATCAAAATTTGTATCAAAGCCTTTTTCACAGCTCTGTACAAATTTCATCCTGTCAAAACCGATCTGGACCTCTTTGCCATTTAAAATATCTTTGGAGTTTTTTGCGTTTGCCATTGGGCTTAAGCGGATCTTCTTCGACTGATCCATTCTTGAAACTACAATATGCACGTGCGTTTGTAGTCCCTCTTTCTTTTCTCCCGCTTTATATAAACCCTCCTTCACTTCTACTGAGTCTCTTCCATAAGGGGTCGCCTCACGAAACAGGACCGAAGGGGTATCACTCAGGTTTATTTCCATGCCCTATTTATAATTATCGTTTATGATGGTACTTGGGAACCGTTCATTTGAGATTGAGCTTAAAAAGGCACCAGAATTTATTTTTTTTAGGACTAAGTAGCCAGCAATTAAAAAAGCTGCATAAAAAGTAAGTTTGAAAATAGTTATCCCCTCCGAAAGCATGAAAATAACTATGATTAATAGTAGAATAAAAAGGTAAAATAGTGGCAACCTAAGTCCCAGAATATACGGTTGCTTGTTTACGTTTTTGAATACCCTATATGATTTCATCAACCTGCCATTATAAAGGCTACGATACCTACCAGGCAAAAGTATACTGCGACATAAAGAACAATCCCTGTGATAAAACCTTTATAATCCCGTGATTCTCCAAGCACCTTGCCCATGTTGGCCAGTGCACCAATAATTAAAACAAGGCCACCAATAATAGGGATCGCTGGTTTAACCCAAACAGTATAAAAATTATTAAGAACATTGGTAACTTGTGCCTGGATCTCAATAGAGAATAGCATTAGCAATGCTAACAAAGAAACTGTCTTTTTCATAAGTGTGCTTTTTGGTTTAGGAAATTTGTATTGCGCTATAAATATATATAGGATTGTTAAACAGTTTAAGGAATGTTTAAAAAAACTAAATATTATTTATTAACAAATTGCTAATTCTCATTAATGTTCAGACTTCCAGGACCTTACATGGAAATACCAGCTTCTCTAACTATAGGTTGCCAAATAAAATTGACCACCAAAAGACAGAGTCAATTACTTGTTGTTTAGCAATGTAGGTTTAGGGTATTTTGTCCGGCTAAAGGGGATCAATGTGTCCAGTTTTTACAATTCCCAAAATGCTGAAAATTGCCTGGAAGTTCTAATTGTCCGGTTTTGTCCGAAAATGTCCGATTCCATTTTGCTGGGATGTTCTTTTAATCGTCGATATTTGATTCACTATTGTTTGATATTGTGATTATAAAGAGAGAATGAAAAATTATGAATAAGCACGCTATACCGGAATTAAGTGTCATTTTTTCTGTGAAGATAGATTCGTCTGACCGATTGAGAAATCTAAAGCTTAATCTGGAATATTTTGAAACTATTTTTTCAGATTATGAGATTATTCTTGTTGAGCAGGATAAGGAAAGTAAATTAAGTGACGTTTTAAAAGGTATGAAAAACGTAAAACATTTTTTCTTACCTTCAAAAAACTGTCATTACAAAACAAGGAATTTAAACTTGGCAACAAGCTTAGCCACTAGGGAAATAGTAATGATGCTTGATGTTGATGTTATTTGTCATCCGGATAGTATAAGAGTAGCTATCGATAAAATAAAGGAGGGACTTTCCTTTGTAGCTCCCTACAATGGACTTGCAACAGAAATAAGGAAAGAGTATCTGACAAAATGCAAAGATATTAATGATGTTATTAACAACCTTGTGTATTTTCCTAAGAATTTCAACCTAAAATTGCATGAATTTGATTACTCGAATATGCATCCTCTGTATGGCGAAAGTTTCTATGATAATACAGGTGGTTGTTTGATATATACAAAACAAGCATTTTATGCAATTGGAGGATGGAATACCAACTTTGTTTCTTATGGCTTTGAAGATATGGAATTTGTCTATCGGTTAAAAAAACTAGGATACCAATTGAAACGGTTTGATGATTATAACATATACCACTTTGAACATAAAAGATATACTGATAGCTATTATAATAATTTTTATCACTATAATGAACAAGAATGGAATAATGTTATTACTATGTCTTCCCTCGAATTGTTAGAATATGCTTTAAATGGGTTTAGAAAAATTATTTTTGATAATCAAAAAGAAACAATATTTACAAATTCAGATTCAAAATTTTCAATTGAAGTAGTAAATTCAAAAAAAATAGACCTTTCTGATTTGACAGTTCTAATACCTCTTTGTGTACCAGAAAGAAAACATTTGTATGCCTTAGAGGCGCTAATGATATATTTTGAAATGTATTTTTTAAATTATGAGATACTTATGATAGAAGGTCAGTTTAGAAATTGTAGACATTTGGGATTTAATAAAAATGTAAAATATTTCTGGCTAGGCACTGATAAATTTAATTTGAATGAAATTATTGAAAGAGGTTTGGATGAATCTTCTAAAAACATTGTTGCAATTTGGGATTTTTTCTGCTTGATTAATCCGAAAATATTACATAATAAATTAAAATTATTATCGGATGTAAATAGTAAATGCAAAATAAAAGATACAAATTGGTATTTGAAAGGAGCAACGAAAATAAAAAAAGGAGTAGGCGTAACTTTAATGAAGATAAACAGGGATATTCAGGAGTAAAAAACATTTTTAAAAATGAGTACGATTCAAAGAGGATCGAGTTTTGCTCATTTTTCATTTAGGCAGAGACAAAATTGGTTTTTGGGCTGTATTTTTCACAAAAGGATAATTCTTGGGCAAAATAATCCCAATGATGTTTTTATTTCCCTATCATTTACTGTGATTAAGATGCCATGCGTTCGACCCTAGAGACAGCTAAACGTTTTGCTGTCCGAACAGCATTTGCAGCATGAGCCTTACGAGGTTTTCTTCAACAATTGAACCAGTCTAGTGTGCTATGTATCATCGAATATAACCATTAGAGAGCCTTAGGGCAACATAAATGCGTGTATGTTATTCAAATCGTAATGTTTCGACTGGATTTCTAGTTGCCGCACGCCAGCTTAGCCAGCTTACTGTTAACAGCGCAATTACAAATGATATTATTGCAGCTAAAAGAAAGATCCACCAACTGAGTTCTGTTTTGTACACAAAATTCTGCAACCATTTATGCAAAGCATACCATGCGAAAGGAGTGGCAAATATAAAAGCAACTAATACCCATTTTATGAATTCCTTATTAAGTAAAACAAGTATTTCTGAATTTTTTGCTCCTGCAACTCTGCGAATACCGATTTCTTTTGTACGTCGATCGATGGAAAAGTTTGCCATACCTAGAATACCGAGTATAGAAATTACTATTGCCAGAAGTGCAAAAGCAACAGTGATATTCCGTAATCGTGTCTCAGCTTGGTATTTTTCGTCAAGCAGATCATCAAAGAAGCTATAAGAAAATTCTCTATCGTCCCTGTGTTTCTTGTAAGTATCCCGGATGTAATTAAGTGTTTCAGAAATATTTCCGGGTGCAATACGTACATTCATTGTCCCAATATCCTCTGGATCATTAGTCATTATCAATGGCCCAATAGGAAAATTCAACGGTCTGAAATGAAAATCTTTCACTACTCCAACTATTATATTAACACCGATTCGCTGTCCGATTGGGTTGTCGAAACCCAACAATTTTTCAGCTGTTTCGTTTATAACTATCGGGATAGACACAGTATATTCTTTTCCCATTTTCCGGCTTTTAATGTCTTTATCCCATTCTCTCCAATAACTACTGTTATCCATTTGCAGAAACTGACCTTTTGCAATTTGCAATCTATAGGTTTTTGCAAAGTCTTCATCTACCGAATACAGGTAGACCTGTAGGGTATCGATACGTCCCTTATGGCTTAAAGGTAAACCGTAACTGAAAAAAAAATCAACCGGTGCATAAACGCTTGCTGAAACGCTTAAAATCTTGGGATTCTTCAATAATTCTTCTTTAAATGCTTTATTGCCATACCACAAACCTGTTGGAATAACTACAACATTTTTGTCATCAATACCCAAATCTTTATTATGAATATAATTTAATTGTTTGATAAACAGAGATGTTGCAATAATAAAGAATATCGCTATTGTGAACTGAACAGTCACTAGCAACCTGATAAAATTACTTTTTGAGCCAGAGATAGAACCTCCTCTGAATATTCCAATAGGATTAAAAGAAGAGAGGTAGAAGGAAGGATATATACCGACAATAATACCGACTATAAAGGTCAACAGGAAAAGAGTAATAATTAATCCTGGGGAAAAATGGAATAAAAGTTTCACCCGAGAAATGTTATTAAACCATGGGAGAACGAGCAATACGACTAAGAGACCAACAGAAGTTGCCGAGAAAGTCTGAAAAACAGATTCTGTCAAAAACTGCCGAAAAATGCTCATCCTGCTTGCCCCGTTCACTTTCCTGATGCCAATTTCAACTGAACGCTCAGACGCACGGGCAACTGATAATACTGAATAATTGAGTGAGGCCATGAAGATGATAAGGAAAGCAAGTCCTGAAAAAAACCAAACATATTTGTAACTGCCACGGTTCTTATCGTCAATATAGTTCTGGTAATCAGAATAGAGGTGGATATCTGCCAGAGACTGAAGAATAAGTTTATCGGTATATTTTGAATATCGGTAGATATGATTCGATATTGCTTTAAGAAATTGGTCATCAATTTGAGCATCTTTTCTCAGTTTTATATATACCCTTACGTGACTCTTGTCACTCCACATATTCGAATAACTTAATACCCTACTATTTTTATCTGAAAGGATAAATCCAAAGTCAATATGGCTTTGCTCTGGAATTCTGATAACCCCGCCAACAGTATAAGTTTCCTTGAAATATTTATCGCAGATAAGTATTTTCCCCAGCGCTGGTTGGTCTCCAAATATTTTTCTAGCTGTTTTTTCGGACAGAACGATATTATCGGGATTTTCAAAAGCTCCTTTGGGAGAACCCTCTATAAATTTAAATCCTCCGAAAATTTTAAAAAAATCTTCATTTGTCCAACACATCATTGCTTCAATTTTTTCACTACCTGATTCCAGGTGAAGAGGTAAATCTTCGCCGTAATAACTTATGTAAGTAGCATATTCAATCTGCGGATAATCCATCTTCAATGTTTTGGGTACCGGACGGTAGCAACCAGCTGATTTTACAATTTCATTCCCCTGTTTTGAAAGGGTAAGTACACGATAAATTCGCTGATAGTCAGGATGAAATTTTTCGTAACTAAGTTCATTATGTACCCAAATATAAATTAGTAAACAGGCCATAACGGCGAATGTAAAACCGGTGAAAGTTATAATTGAATAAATCGGTTTCCTTATTAGTTTCCGAAGAATAATTTTTATTTGGTTATTCATTTCCTAAAAGAAATTACTTTATTATCATGAGGATTTCTTCGTAGTCAGAGACAGAGGTGGCTAATTGCCTCAATTCGCTTTTCTTTGGTTCTGGTGCCTTAGATAGTTTAAACTGCTCCGATCTGACACGTTCTTTCAGTTGCCTTCCTTTTATGGACATCAGAATTTCTCCATGGTTACCGATCTCAAATGATGAGGGCCAGACGGGTAATCCTCCATCGATGTTGTTTTCAAGTATCTCAGGAGAATAGTTAAACGGATCGCCTATAATTACTGATAACTGTTGACTCAATTTTGAGTATAATGCACGATAGATTTTTACTGTCTTATTCTTTCTACTAATTGAGCAATCATAATCGTCTTTAGTGAAAGTCATATAAATGTAATTCTTCGTTTCAGCCCAGCTTTGAGGGATAATCTTTCCGGTTAGGTTGAAATTGGGATCTACAGCTTGTTGTCGGGTCACTTTATAATTGCCATAATTCAGGACATAGACTGGCTGTAATCTGTTTGGAGGAATGACCTGAAAAATTGTATCGTTAAAAGCATTGCGAAAAAAGATCTTGTCATTGAATTCATATTGTAATCCCCAATCGGTACCTCGCTGAATTGAATTAGCATAGCTTACCAACTTTTCGTGCTGGGTAAATGTGGAAAGAGTGTCCCCCTGTTTATTAAAGATTCCCAGCATATTATCTCCCTTAAGCTTTTTTGAATAAGTATTATCATCAATCCAGTATGTTCCATTACCCTTATAAAAATAGTCTAAGCTTGCACTCCAAATGCCTCC
>PMIJ01000029.1 GCA_003157015.1 Bacteroidales bacterium | reverse complement strand
TATGCTACATCGGAGCAGAGAAGAAGACACGTCTTTACAAAAATCGGTGGCGGGCCGGAGTCAGCTGTCTATAAATCAAAAGATGCAGGAAAAACATGGAATAAAATCATGAACGGTTTGCCATCTGCTGATATCGGAGGGATGGGTCTTGCAATCTCCCCTGCTAATCCCGATGTTCTATACATCATAATGGAAGCAGCCGGAGAATCAAGCGGTTTCTACAGAACAACCAACAGGGGTGCATCATGGGAAAAGATGAGTTCATATGCTTCCAGCGGTCAGTATTTTAATGAGATCTTCTGTGATCCTAAAAATGTCGATAAAGTTTATAGTACAGAGACCGTTTCAAAAGTCACAGTTGACGGTGGAAAAACCTGGATCAATGTCGGAAATAATCAGAGGCATGTTGATGATCATGCAATGTGGATTGATCCGGACAATACAAAGCATTTCTATATTGGCGGTGACGGTGGTATCTACGAAACATTTGACGAAGGCAAAAATTACATTTTCAAATCGAACCTGCCCGTATCACAATTTTACAGGGTTTGTGTCGATAATGCTTTGCCGTTTTATAATGTTTACGGAGGAACCCAGGACAATAATTCAATGGGAGGTCCTTCGCGTAATATCAACAGAGACGGTGTTGTTAATGCCGACTGGAAAGTTACTGTTGGTGGCGATGGTTTCTGGGTTGCAATAGATCCTGTTGATGAGAATATTGTCTATACAGAATCCCAGTACGGAAATGCAGCTCTCTGGGACAAGAAAAGCGAAGAATCGGAAGACATCAGACCTCTTCCGGGGAAAGGGGAAAAGACATATCGATGGTACTGGGATACTCCGCTGATCATTAGTCCGCATAAAAGGGAACGGATTTATATGGCGGCAAACAAAGTATTCCGAAGCGATAACCATGGACGGAGCTGGGANNAAATACTGGAGTATTGATGCTGTTGCCAAAGATGTCTCGACATCACTCTGGGGACTGATAGTAACTCTTTCGGAATCAAAAGTTAAGAAAGACCTTATTTATGCAGGAACTGATGATGGTGTTATTGCAGTAACAGAAAACGGAGGCAAGAACTGGACAAGGTTCACTACTTTTCCGGGTATTCCCGAATATACTTATGTAAGCGATATTCTTCCTGATAAATTTGATGAGAATGTGGTTTACGCTACTTTCAACAATATGTTAAATGATGATTTTAAACCATACATATTGAAAAGCACCGACAAAGGTAAATCATGGACCTCAATAATAAACAAGCTCCCTGTAAATGGCACTATCCATACAATACAACAGGATAATACAAATCCAAACCTGCTCTTTGCCGGTTCAGAGTTCGGATTCTATTTCTCGATAGATGGTGGCAACGAATGGATTGAATTCAAATCAGGATTACCAACCATCGCAGTCCGCGACATTGCACTCCAGGAGCGGGAGTGTGATCTTGTAATAGCAACATTCGGAAGAGGGTTATATATCCTTGATGATTATTCTCCATTGAGAAATTTTAAAAAAGAAATCCTCAAAAAAGACGGGTATATCTTCCCAATAAAAGATGCTAAAATGTATGTCCAGTCCAATGGATTTGACAATCAGGGTTCAATGTATTACAAATCACCAAACCCCGAATTCGGAGCCACTTTTACATATTTTGTAAAGGACGTTCCAAAGACTGCTAAAGCAAATAGGCAGGAAAAAGAGAAAGTACTCTTTGAAAAAGGAGAACCAATACCTCAGCCTTCCATTGCAGATCTTGATGCCGAAGTGAAAGAGATAAAACCATACCTGATATTTACAATTACCGATGAAAATGGCAACATTATAAAAAAAATGTATAAGTCAGCCGAAAAAGGAGTAAACAGGGTAACCTGGAACTTTACCTATGAAGGAATCAGTCCAGTAACTACAGTAAAATATGAGCCGATACCCGTAACTACCGGACAAAGAAATAGCGGAATCCAGGTAATGCCGGGGACTTACAAAGTTTCTCTTTCGATCTTTTCGAAGGGAGAAACAAAGGAACTTGCAGCTCCTGTCCCATTTTTATGTAAACCCCTCAATCTTGCTACTTTCCCTTCAACAGATCTGAAGGCAAAATATGCATGGATCAGTGAAGCATCAGATTTTTCAAAGAGCATTTACGCGACCATTAGTTATACAACTGAACTTATGAATAAAACTAACGCGGTTATGCAGGCTATACATGAGACACCGGTGGCTTCAGCCGAAATGATGAAAGAGGCCGAAAGAATAAATAATGAGCTGGACAAAATTATGTTTATATTTAATGGCCCTGCAGCAAAAGCAAGTGACGAAGAACTTCCACCGATGGATTTACCACTTTCGCAAAGACTCGGTTCGATGGCATCTGCAAGCTATGGGACAAGCGGTGATATCACAACAATTGCAAAGGAACAGATGGATATCCTGAAAGTTGAATTTCCACCAATCCTCAACAGGGTTAAAAAGGCCGGCCAGGATCTTCAGAATCTTGACAAACAGCTTGATGCAATAAAAGCACCATGGACTCCGGGCAGGGTTCCTGAATTATAAAGTAATGGACAGCAGTATATTGTAATTGTTTTTTAGGAGAATTTTTTTTATACTTGTTATTGAATAATAATTTTAAAAAAATGATTATGAGCAGACCAGTCACACTCTTTACAGGCCAATGGGCAGATATGCCGTTTGAAACTTTAAGCCAAAAAGCCAGATCATTTGGTTATGATGGTT
>PMIJ01000227.1 GCA_003157015.1 Bacteroidales bacterium | reverse complement strand
TGAAAAGGTTTACACTTATGCGGATACTGTTGCCGTACCTTTGCATATCCCCCTCAATAATGTAGTTTACACTAAGTTCTTTTGCAATCTCAGGAATTGATTTAGTTGTCTTTCGGTATTTTTCAGCGGAAGTTCTTGATATAGGGTGCAGGTCTTTTATAGTCTGAAGATGATTTAATACATCCACCATAAATCCGTTTATGAAATACTGATTGCTATCATTGGGGCTGTCATTTATGAATGGTAATACAGCAATTGATTTTTCAGGCTGTTCTTTTGGTTTAGAGAGTGTTGTGATTAAGAAATAACCAAGAACAATAAGTGCAAGTATTATAACAGATGTAACTATTGTTTTTGGTATTAGCTTCTTTGCCTTTTCAGGTTTTACATTATCGACCTCTTTTAAAATCCCTTCAGTCTTTTGTTCAGGATGTTCTATTGTCGTTATAATAGATTTTATCGCAAGAGCTACTTTGTTAATCTGATTTCGGTAATTGGTTTTATTTAGGTTTTTCTCCTCATTATCCTTTAGTGTAACAGGTCTGTTAACTCCCGGCTCTTTATAAATAAACTCAATTCCCCTGAGTACACTGCCCAGAAGAGATTCACATAGTTTAATATCATCATTATCCAAGTCATGAATACGAACAGGTAAAACTCTATTTGCTACATTACCATTAGGCAGTTTTACCTTTAGTCCAAACTGATCTTGAGAAGCCTGTTTAACAAATGCTCTGAACTCATGCTCCCATGCGAATGATTTTGGATCACAGTAAGTACGGGAAATAATAGGAATAAAAATCAGGCACTTCAATTTATCTTTGAGAGAGGCATCAACATCATGGGTTTCAAGAAGTCCGTCATGAGGATTGATGTCAAAATAAACGCTGATCTCTTCTTTGAATGTAGACTCAAGTTCTCCTTTCAGATTATCAACAAATTCAGTAACCCATCCATCATGTTTGTTGTCTTTCTGGCGATAGCTGATAAAAATGTCGTATTCATATCCTTCAATAATGCTCGACATCAGAGGCTTATTTATTTCATTATCAAATTTAATCTATAAAAAGGTTTATTACAATTTTATTTACCCAAGTGGGGATGTCAATGACTTTACCCGACCTTTGACCGGAAAGACTTGACCACTAAAAGCCAGAATTAAATGCTTGTTGTTAAGTTATGTATATTAATTGTAATCAAATAGCCAAATATGGTCAAGGTATCCGGCTTTTGTAATAAATTATTACTTTCACTATAATTTACTAATTAGGATTGAATGTTCTTGTAAAAGATTATTTTCCAATCAATGATAGATTCCTCACAATAAGAGAATTCAGTTAAATAGTAATCTTATGAAGAAACAAACTTATCTTTCTTTGTCAGAAAATGATGTTCTGACCTTCAGGCGAATTCGTAAAGCCATCGGCTACCTTGGAATAAGCCTGCCTTTTGCATTGGTGATACTATCACTCATTCCATTCTTTAAGACAAGTGTGCAAGATTCAATTAGCTATTACTACTACACCAATTTAAGAGAAGTATTTACCGGTGTATTATGCGCAGTAGGCCTATTCCTAATTCGCTATAAAGGAGTCGACAATCCGGTGTTCTGGAAAAATGATGATAAGATGACTAACGTTGCAGGCATAATGGCTCTCGGAGTAGCTCTTATACCTACCAATCCTAATTGCTGTTCAGACAAAATATATACCCTGATACCTTATTGTGTAAAATTGTTAGGTTGGCTTCATTATTTATTTGCAGGAATATTTTTCTTTATCTTGGCTATTATGTCCTTAGTGATTTTCACTATTGGGCAGAAAGAGAACAAAGACATTCCTGTAAGTATTCTAAATGAGAACAATATCTACAAGATCTGTGGAATAGCTATAATTGTATTTGCTGGGATGATCCCAGTGTGCAACTTATTGAATCTCTTTCCAAGATCTACTCTTGTGTTCGAAGCACTCGCTCTTATTGCTTTTGGAACCTCATGGCTTATAAAAGGCAGATTCTTGGGTGATACTGGGAGAATAGGTCGGACACTGTACAGAGAGCATAATACAAAAGCTTCCGACAAAAAGATCAGTAATAAGCCACCTAACAACTGATAGATATTTTATTTTGGCCATGGAGGCTTTTAAATTTGAATCGCTTTTATCAGAAACGGGGTGGGGATTGCACCAGAACCATTCCGCAGCGGGGGCTCTGGAGAAATCCGGGGGTTTTTGTTAAAATAAACTTGACTTTGATTTTGAAGTTTCATAAATTTGAATTACTAACTTTTTCGAATGACAAAACCTCATTTGTCTAAGTCATAGCCCCAGCCTTAAAAAAGCTGGGGTTTTTACTTTAAAAAAATTTGACTTTATCTTTTTTACGTAGTAAATTTGCTTTGTGGATCGGTGTTAGGGAATGAATTTTTTGTTAGCCCCTCATTCGGATTGTGAGGGGCTTTTTGTATTAAAATAAACTTGACTTTGATCTTGCTGTTTCATAAATTTGAACGGGATTATCTGTTAAATTTGAATCAGCGGTATTACCTCCTATCTTTTGAATATACTATAGCAGAATCAAAAGCACAAGACTTTTTCATACAGGTAATACCGCTTCTTTTTTTGTGTTATTAATTTTGTTAAAATCAAATAATCTGAGAAAATTTACACGAGTGGTATTTCCATCCTGCCTTGGCGCTCGCCAAGAGATAACAGTTTAAAAACAAATAAGAAATTCACTGGAAATACCACTCTTTTCTTCAAATGAACGAACAATTAATCCTAAACCTTGTTTCTGCTTTACTCTTTTAAGTTAATTTAAAGCGGTATCTCACCTTTACTCTTCTGCCTCATTTTTATCTCGATGTAAAATTTAGGTAAATGAGATGTCGCATCTTTTTTATTATTAAGTATGTCTGTTCGGAATAAATTGACCTCCCAAACCCTGGGTTAAATCCTTGTTGTTTTGTTTTGGATGTTCGGTGAAATATGACCGGATTTTTGCAATATAGAAATATCATTTTTGCCATTGGACAACTTTTTTCTGGTCAGGATGGGGATTGTTAACTCTTCATGGATTGTACGGAAGGTTGATCTTATGAAATAGATTCTGAAAACGAGGCTCATCATGAACAAATTCATAAACGGGGTATCTTAGTAAATAGGGTAAATTTGGATCGTGAACTTCATAATCCTTTTCCAACATTTCTAATGTTCGCTCCTTATTACCGGCACAAGCATAAAGTTGTGCAATTTCGCAAGGCAGAATAAATTTTGTCTTTGACTGTCTTACAAGGCTGTCAGCCTGAAGATTCAACGCACCTGTTAAGCCTCCCTTAGCATAACCCTGATCAAAAACATTTGCGTAGCTTTTGAAAAAAGTTCTGTAATCCACTTTCCATGCTTCAAGTTCTTCACTATACCTTCCAACCTTATGAAGTGCAAGTGGAAGATTATCTAAGACTCCAACATTACCCGGATCAATTTTGAGTGTCTCCTTAAATACCTTTATTGCTTCATTATATCTGCCAGCACAATACAAAGTTAACCCATAATCTAATTTCATAGCGTTATTCATCGGGTCCAGTTTTAAGGCCATCTCAATCTGCTCCAATGATTCTTTTGAGTGTCCTAAAATATTCAATAAAGCTGCATATTCACCATGTACATCCGCATTATTGGGATTAAGTGAAATAGCTTTTTCTATAGATTTCTCAGCACTTTTGAAGTTCCAGTCAAAAGACATTTGAAATGTCGCTAAAGCAGTATATACCTCTGCAGAAGTACTATCTAATTTAAAGGATTTTGCTAAGTTTGATTTTGCAATCAGAGTAGCCTCCTCGGGAGTTGCAAATGACATTTCTGCACGCCACCACCAGACTCTTTCTATCAAAAGATATGCATCAGCATAATCAGGGTCTATTCCAATTGCCTTTTCAAAGTAATGCAAGGCAATATCATTATCTTCTTTAGTGTATTTTTCAAAATAATTTCTACCCAAAATACAATTTTCATAAGCAGACAGGCTTGATGTTTGTGATTTTTCAATCAGAAGTTTTTCCTGAGGTGTTATCACTGCTTCCAATTCTGTAGCTATTGACTGGGCTATCTGGCTTTGCAGACTGAAAATATCCGTTGCATCATTTATCTTTTTTTCGTATGTTTTCCCCCACAGTTTAACCTCTTTTTCAATCACTTTGAAAAGGTTTACACTCAGGCGTATATTGTTACCATATCTTTGCATATCCCCCTCAATAATGTAGTTAACACTCAGTTCTTTTGCAATTTCAGGAATTGATTTAGTTGTCTTCCGGTATTTTTCAGAGGAAGTTCTTGATATTGGGTGCAGGTCTTTTATTGTCTGAAGATGATTTAATACATCCTCCATAAAGCCGTTAATGAAATACTGATTGCTATCATTCGGGCTGTCATTTATGAATGGCAAAACAGCAATGGATTTTTCAATCTGTTTTTTTGAATTGGTAAGTGATGGGATTAAGAAATAGCCAAGAATAATAAGAGCAAGTATTATAACAGAAGCAACTATTGTTTTTGAGATAAGTTTTTTTGCCTGTTCAGGTTTTACATTGACAACCTCTTTTAAAATCCCTTCAGTCTTTTGTCCAGGATGTTCTATTGCCGTTATAATGTCCCTTATTGCAAGAGCTACTTTATTAATCTGATTTCGGTAATTGGTTTTATTAAGGTTTTTCTCCTCATTATCTTTTATCGTAATAGGTCTGTTAACTCCCGGTTCTTTATAAATAAACTCAATTGCCCTGAGTACACTTCCCAGAACCGATTCACATTGTTTAATATCAGCATTATCAAGATCATGAATACGAACCGGCAATACCCTGCTTGCCACATTACCATTTGGTAGTTTTACCTTCAATCCGAATTGGTCTTTGGAGGCTTCTTCAACAAATGCTTTGAACTCATGTTCCCATGCAAATGACTTTGGATCACAATAAGTACGGGAAATTATTGGGATGAAGATGAGACATTTTAGTTTATCTTTCAATGAGGCATCAACATCATGTGTCTCCAGGAGTCCATCATGAGGGTTGATATCAAAATAAACACTTATCTCCTCCTTGAATGTAGATTCAAGTTCTGTCTTCAGAGCATCAACAAATTCACTTACCCACCTGTCTCCCTTGTTATCTTTCTGACGGTAGCTGATGAAGATATCATATTCATACCCTGGGATGAGACTTGCCATATTAGTCAATCATTGTGTTAAAGTTATGAAAGACAATGACACAAGTCAAATAAAAATAATTCCAGAAATATCCTTAATTTGATTTTAATTAGTAAATTTATATGCAACAATGTAATGAATATCAGGTAGTAGGTTAACAAAGACAAAAAATTGAACTGAGATGAAAAAGAAGTTTTTCTTTCAAGTTTTTATGGTGACTTTGCTTATTTCATTGCTCACTGGACAGAATAATTACTCCCTGGCTCAAACTATAATCTCTGATTCCTCAAAAAAAAGTTTCAGTCTTTTTGAGGAGGATAAGGTTATTGATATAACTCTGCGGTTCGATCTCACAAGCTATTTCAGAACCAAACCTACAATAGATTACTTAAAAGCTAATATGACTATTCATTTAAGTAAAACAGATTCCATAAGCAGAGATATAGGTTTGAGGACATACGGTACATCCCGTAATAAATATTGCCAATTTGCTCCAATTGAATTGAACATAGAAAAAGCTCAATTCGGTTATTCTGATCTGAACAAGATGTTTAGATTAAAGCTGGTTCCTGAATGCACCTCTAGTACCGAGAATAAAAACTACATTCTGAAAGAATACTTGGCATATAAGCTTTTTAATGTTCTCACGGATACAAGCCTCAGAGTGAGATTGGTGACTGTTAACTTTATCGATACGGAAAAGAAAAGAGATCCGATCCACAAATATGGGTTTTTCATTGAGCCGGTAGAAATGTTAACTGCCAGGACAAGTTCCGTTCAGATTGAATCAGCTAACCTTAAACAGAAAGATATTGTTCCAGATGTGATGGACAGGCTTGCCATATTCAATTATATGATAGGAAATTATGATTGGTCAGTGCCTGGACTGCATAATATTCTCGTCATAAAACCATTGGTTATTGAATCCACCGGCCTTGGAATTGCTATTCCATATAATTTTGATTGGACAGGATTGGTGAACGCATCATATGCAATCCCGAGCAAAGATGTGGGAATCAAAAATGTTCGTGAACGGATTTTTGAAGAGATATGCAGGAGCAAAGAGGTATATATGAAAGACCTGGAACGGTTTTCAAGTAAAAAAGATGAGTTTTACAGGGTTGTAAATGAATTCCCCTATTTAGACCAGAAAGAAAAAAAAAATGTGATCGATTATCTTGATGGATTTTTTAATCAGTTAGCTGGAAATAAAGATATGTTGATTAACACTTTAATTAATAGCTGTAAAAATTTTTAATTTTAATAAAATTAAACAATTATAGAAAAGCCATCGACCCTGGCCATAAATGGTCGAATCATATTGAAATTAAACAAATTATTAACCATCCCAAATACCATCAATCAAATTCAATCGAGCGCGAGCCGTCGCGAGTAGCAGACAATTTTCGGCATATGAAGTGGGGTTATTGAATGACTAAAGCAAGGCTTATGAAATAACCCATTGGGCTTGGCCTTGCTGTGTCATGAAATATTGCTTTATGCAAACCCACGTGTGCCGATTAAAATTGGATGCCGCAGGCTCGCACTTATTAATAGTGAGGGTTGCGATTTATGTTGTATACCTTAGACATGAGATTTTCAATATGCAACATAAAAAGAGCATACCCGAACACCTTTTATTCAAGTTAGTTTTGATAAAATGAAAATCGATATGAATATTTTAACTATTAATTATATCAGTTAAAACTTTGGAATTCAAATGATCAGGCATATGCTGAGGAAAATAAATGAAAAACCTTAGAAATCAAAATCTTGACTTAGTAAAATTAATCAAACTTCATCTTATTGTCAAGTACTCCCAATGCATATTAATCGGGGAAAAACTAATAAATAAAAAAAGCTAAATACGAGTTATATTTAGCTTGCTGTTAAACTAGAAGATTAAGTTTTTAGTGAACAATAACCGTAGCTGTCATATTCGTGTGGACTGTACAATGATATGGAAAACTACCGACAGTGCTAAAGGTAAAACTGAAGGTCCCATTTGTATTGATCAATCCACTGTCGAATTTACCGGTATCGCTTGTTACTGAATGTGCTACAGGATCTTTGTTTGTCCATGTAATTGAAGTACCTTTAGCAACAGTAATTGTTGAAGGACTAAATGCCATTCCTTCAATAAAGACCTCATTTGCACCTGCACTTGGCCCACTTGAGGATTTTTTACAGCTGTTTGTAAGACTGAAAATTGCCGCTATAAGCAATATACTTACAATCAACTTACTCTTGGGAAATGTATATTCTTTCATAATAGATGGTATAATTAAAACTAACAAGGTAAAATTAAATTTGTTCTAATATTTATGTAAGAAAAGTTAACCTGACACAGAAGCCAATTCACTAATTCTGACTAATCAGGATTGCTATAAAGTTGTTTAAATACAAAAGCAAAACGAGCATATATTTGTTATTTAGGCATTCATTTATCATATCTTAAAGTTTAATAAATTCCACCCTTCTGTTAAGAGCTTTATTTTCCGGAGTATCATTAGGTGCAATAGGGTTGGTTTCACCTAGTCCCTCAGTATTGGGAA
>PMIJ01000033.1 GCA_003157015.1 Bacteroidales bacterium | reverse complement strand
TCCAACTTATAGGGGGTTAAGACACTCTCCCAGAACTAACCAGAATCAACCTGGTGAAGTCTGGTGATATTTAGGTCATATTAATTACAAGACAGCCCTGGGCGTTTTTATTTGTTGGTAGGTTCTTGCTAGGCTTTTGGTGGATTTAATGACAATCTGTTTAAATTTAAACAAAGATCGTTGGTAACTAACACCATTCTTTTATTATTGGAAAAGTCAATGATTATGACAATAGTTGACCTGAATTAGTTGACCATCAACAACAGCAGTTAAATGTTTGTTGTTTATATATTGTAAAATCCCAAGAACAACTAAAAAAGAACCGTATCAGCAAGCTTGACAAGAATTGTGCGGATTTTATTGATTACCAATTCTTCTCCACTATATCCTACATTGAAAAACAGTGTTCTGTAAATGACTGGAAAAAACACATCCATATAGACAAAAAAATAGCCAGGACAATTTCCCTGGCTATTTTCATATCAAATAATTATCACAATCTTATGACTGGATAGCTTTCTCTGTGAGTTTTATTGCTTCGTCTATATGTTTTAATGCCCTGGCTCGTAGTCCCTGGGCAAAATTATTATCTTCTTCCTTGCTTACATCTTCACGTTCCTTTTTCAGAAAATCAATAGCGGTCTTCTTGATATCATTGATAGCTGCATCAATCTGTTTAACAGCTTCAACTTCGTCTGTTGTTCTCTGCCAGTTCCCGGGCTGATGTTCAAGCATCCAACGGGCTGCTCGCAAATCGGATAGGGCATGAAGGTAATTAGGATGATCAGGTTTCATCCCACTTGCATTAAATCCTGTTAAAAGGGAAATAAATCCTATCGCAATTACTAACATCAATTTTTGAATTTTCATATGGTTTACGATTTAATTAATAAGTGTTATGATTTACCATTATCATCATAAACTAAGCAACAATAAAAGAAGTGGTTAATTAAAGAGGATTTACAAAAGCCCAAAGTTATGTAATAAACTATAATAGTCGGACAATCCGAAAACCGTCCTCCTGACTCATCTCGTTAAATTCTATTTTACGTTCCCGTTGTTTTCTACTTCTTTCCGGCACGCTTGACTTTTCGCTGTGCCCTGGCGGCTTGTCGTTGTTGCTTGGCAGGCCTGGCTTTTTGATATCGCCCTTGTGTGTTAACACCTTGCCCATCCGCTTTTTTCAATGCGACTGGGGTAGCTTTTACTTTATTTTCAGATACAAATTGGTTTCGATTCTTGCTGGCCACTTTTTGGTGTGACGTTTGTTCTGATGTTGAGTGCACATGAGTCTCCCTCATGGCTACTTCTTCTTGCTTAGTGGGTCGTGTCCTTACACCACCTGGACCATTGAAACTGGTCCGGTTAACCGTTCTATTATTGACTATTACGGAACGATCCACATATGTGTTATGTATGACTGTCGTATTAACATTCACAACTGCAGTGTTATATCGGAAGTGTCCACCTTCCCATCGTCCTCCATAATAGCCTGAACCACCATATCCATACCCATAGTTCACGCCTCCATAGTATCCAACATGCGGCCCCCAATAACCGGCATAAAAACCATAATAACCACCCGTGAATCCCCAGTAGCAAGGTGTCCACAAATAACCAGACTCAGGAGGACTTACCCAAACACCGGGGACCCAATAATACCCATCAGCACTATAAGCCCAGTAGCCTGGTGTCCAAAGATAGCCATCAACAGGGCATTCCGGTTGTGAATAATCGAGCAGTGGTGGAGGAGCTTCTTGTGCTCTCATCTCAATGCCAAGTGTGTCTTGTGCATAAGTCTTTGGCGATTCCATATAACGAGAGCAACCCGACGACATAATCGACAAGAAGGAAAAAACAATTGAAATACTTTTAATCATTTTCATAAAAAGGGAGTTTTAACAACACTGTAAAAGTCCGAAGACTTAAATAAGAATATGTTACACAACCTTTAAAATTAGTTACATCATTCACACATTGTTGAGTTCATCATTCAATATGAAAAATCCAGATTTTTAATAATTTTTTGATTTAATTTCTTCTAAGAGGCAAACGGCTACCTACCAATCATTTAATTTTCGAATCTCTGATCAAATTATTCTGGATAATCCACGATAATTCAAGAATCCTTTTGTAACCAAGATGGTTGGAATAAGCTTAAACATAAATAGAGCATACCCGGACATCTATTACCTGATTTAATAATATTTTATAATTCGTCAATGATTCTTAGAAATATTGCAAGCATTTAAAATTAATTGACTCAATTTAACCTTAGTCTGTCTTTTAATCATTTGTTATTTTATCAAAGGGAAAACAAGGTTTATCAAAATCACTCATATGAATGGCAACCTTTACTCAAAAGAATCGTATAGCGATAAAATGAACTTTTAGTAAAAGATGCATCCTTGAATTAAATCTATTACAATATACTTTATTTCAATATGATCCGTTTGACAAGGTTAAAGTGAAACGACAAATTATAAACATAAATTAAAACTATTCATAAACTATATTAAACCTTTTACGAATAAAAACATCTAAAAAGAAAGAATTATTTTTTTTAAACTTTAAACCAATTACATTATTATGGAAATAAGAAAATTCATTTTCAGGCTATCATTCTTATTTATAGCTGCAAGTCTTACACTATATTCTTGTAAGAAGGATTCTTCAACTTCAACCGGCAATCCTCTTACAAGCCAACAAACAATTCAGGTGCAAAATTCCGATGCTCAGGATGCTCTTGCAGATAAAACAGAGGAAGATGTTGACAACAAACTTGATGAACTACAAAACAATAATTATGGAGCTACCATTTCGAAATCGTTACTTGCAAACCTAACAGATACAGTCGTAATAACTGTTGACCACCCTGATACCACTACTTTCCCTAAAATTGTTACACTTACTTACTACAGCTATATTGATAGTTCTGCAAATGAACCCATTATTAAAAACGGTAAAATCACTGTAACAATTACAAGTGCTAATCCTACACATCGAAAATTGATTTCAAGATCGATGGTATTTGATAATTTCGCTGTAACCACAGATAGCACAACGATTAAGATGAATGGAACACGTACAGTCAGCAGGCAAAAAGAGGCTGTTAAATTTAACGGGCTTCAATCCATTAGAATCTCCGTTACTGATAACATTACTGCTGCGATGAAATTTGCTGTATCAACTACAGGTGAAACTGATACACTCTATTTTACACGAAATGTTAATAAAGTGCGAACAGCAGTTTTACATTTCAGAAATGTTATTTATAAGCCGCTTGACCTTATTCACATTCTGTTCAGGCATGTTGCTACGTCGGATACAATTGCATATAATGGTACTGTCACAGGTATTAATGAAAAAGGCGATACATATACTAAAACTATTACTTCACCTCTTATTATAACAGATTATAGAGGAAGCCTAGTAATCTCTTCCGGAGCAATAACTTATGTGGTTGGTACTGATTCATTTGATATAACTTTTAAGGTTGACCCTGCTCACAAGCATTTCATACTTGTAACAATAACAAACAACCTGACAGGTAAAACAAAGAGTTTCGATCGTAGGTTCGGACGCTTATTTAAAAAATGGTGGTAATATCTAGCATACAATTGAAAAACCGGACATTGTGCCGGTTTTTTCTTTTTATATTGACCCTTTAGACTTAATGGATAATACTTTATTTAAATTGAAATCAATCTGGTCTTAAAAAAACCATCCACCCAAAGAATCAACTCAGATGGATGGCATTAACCTAAACCTTACAAATGAAAAAGGAGCAATCTGAACTCCTATTTACCATATCTCAAAGTTTAATGAATTCCACCCTTCTGTTAAGTGCTTTATTTTCAGGAGTATCATTAGGTGCAATAGGTTGGGTTTCACCCAGACCATCAGATTCAAGCCGCGACGCATCAATACCAAAAGTTTTTACCAGTTCATTTTTTACCGATGCACCTCTCCGTTTTGAAAGGTCAAGATTAGCTGCAATACCTCCATCGCTGTCTGTAAAGCCTACTATTTTCACTTTTACATTGGGGTTTTCATTCAGAATAGAAGTTATTTCTTTTAATGTGCCATATGATTCAGGTTTAACAACATCCTTGTTCACATCAAAATAAATTCCATAGCTTACCAGTTTACCTTCGGTAATAAGCTTGTTACGCATATCAGGGGCGCCAACTGCAAGACGGATGTTGGTAACCATTGCAGTTCC
>PMIJ01000204.1 GCA_003157015.1 Bacteroidales bacterium | reverse complement strand
ATCTCTTTTCTCTGCTTCCTTTCGTAGAGCTTCGACCTTGTTCATATCTTTGTCAAAACCCACTACTGAGAAACCATGATCAGCCATGTTTAACAAAAGATTACGTCCCATGACACCAAGGCCTACCATACCAATTTCATATTGCTTTCTTTTATCTGTATCTGTCATAATTACACCTTCTTAAGATTACTTATAATACTCTATGCACAAAAACTCTGGTTTCTCATTGGTATGCTTTTTAAAGCACATGATTATCATCTTGCAGTATTTATCTTACAACCAGCCACCCGTAAAACCTGCCAGACGCAAACCCTTGATGATATACGGACAGGTTCTCATAAGGCTCCATAGAAAGCCTGTCTTATAATTCTCAATCATAGCAATGATCGGTCCCTGATTGATCCCAAAATGCCATGGGGAAACCCATCCATTTGATTTATTGGAATTACAAGTATAGGATGGATTAAATGTCGCCTTAAATCCATAGTTGTTAACTACTTTCAAAGCGACCTCGTTTACCAGAAAGTCAATTGTGGGCAATACAATCTCAGGAGCGAAAGGTAGTGATGCAACAACTGCCCATGGTGCGACGGTTCCGTCGTCTGGACCATATGGCACACCGCGCCCAGTATAATCGAAGTATCTACGTTTCTTCCCATTCAGGCTAAGGGTTCGAGGCCCAGGACCGTCACTTGCTGTTATTCCCCAACAATTCCGACTGTAATCTGTGAATTTAAGTGGATTATCAATTGCATACTGCTGCTGAACATAAGTCGCACGACGGCTGTTCTCAAAATAATCAATACCCTTGCTGCGCATGAAAGCATCCTGAATGGCGCGAAAATCTATCCAGATGTGTGACATCTGATGAATGAATAATGGCCCGGCATAAAGATATTCATATCCAAAAATTTTTATCCACTCATAGGTTGAAGCCCATGCAGAATAGCTATTCTCAGGAAGTGGATATGTAGGCGAGCCGAGACCAAGTATATAAAGTACTAAAGCCTCATCATACCCTTTCCATCGGTACCTAAGAAATCCTATTTCCGGTTTCCATCCATGCGTAACAGTTGGACCTTTGTTTTGTGCCCATTGCCAATCGGCACGCCCGTAAATTTCATTGGCAAGGTTTCGTATTTCAAGCTCACTAGCCACATTGGCATCAAAGTAAACTCCTACCGTCAATACACCTGCTAATAATATTGCGCTATCTACAGTTGATAATTCGCATTTCCATGCTCTTTTGCCACTATGCATATCGAGGAAATGATAATAAAATCCGTGGTAACCTGTGGCATCAGGTTCAGGACCTTGTCGACTGTTCCAAAAAAATCTCAAAGTTGTAAGCACTGTTTGTATTGCAGTGTCACGAGTAATAAAGCCATGTTCAACTGCCACAGGATAAATTGTCAAGGAGAGACCAGTAGCGGCAATGCTCGAGGGCCAATCAGATGCAGTCTTGTCTTTTACTAATCCATTTTCGGGATTTGTTTCATGGAGGAAGTAACTGAATGTTTCTCTCTGAAGTCTTTCAAGTGCAACTTCGTCTATGGTTATTTTCCCTCTCATTATATCACTCTGTTTGGCCGTTTCCTTGATTAACAGATTGCATGATGTTGTTAATCATTATCGGCGACTAAAAATGTTAAATGCTCTTAAAAGAGTTTTCTTTTAATGGTTAACCCAGCTTACTTTTAGTAATAATCATTTTGACTGAATTAATTGCTCTTTTTAGTAGGAACAATTAAAAGCGGAATCAAAGTATTATGCAATACTTTTTCCGTAACACTCCCCATAACTACATTTTCCAGCCATTTCCGGCTATGAGATCCAATAACGATAACATCTGCTTTCAGTTCTTTTGCGGTAGCCAGAATAGAATCGGCAAAATCACCTTCTTTGACAATTGTCTGAATTGTTTTATCACCCAAATGTTTTTTTGATGCTTCAAGGAATTTCAGAGATGCCTCCTTCAGTCCCTGAACACTGCTTAATTGTAGCGGGCTTACATCTACAAACCCTGGAAAACCCATGATAGGTGAATATCCTGATGTGGCATAAAATACAGGATCTGTTATCACATGCAACAATTTTACTTCAGCATTCATGGATTTTGCCACTGAAAATCCTACCTCTGCCACTTTTTGTGCAGTTGGATTATAATCCAATGCAATCAATACTTTTTTCATTTTATTTGTTTTTGTATTCATTATATATTTTTTATGATATTTTGGATTCTGATATTAATCAAAAACCTCTGTCTCACAAATATTTTCCTTTCAACCAGGTTACTTACGTCTCCTGGCGACCAGGTATCCCAGCAGAAATACAATGATTATACCAAGCAGAATCAGTACCCAATTCCAGTTTCCCATGTTCATCGAGCTTCCACCACCATGCATCATTCCATTTTGAGTATTACAGGCCATACTTGTAACCGAAAAAGCTATAAAATAAAGTACTCTTTTAAAGGATGTTGTGATTTTGAGCAGTTTCATTATTTTCTGATTATTTGATTAGTAAATTGTTAATTATTCTCATTCACCTTTCCACAATGGTCCCTAACAGAAAATCATGGATTAAATGCACCTAAGGTCCAGATATCCTCTGCATTTACCCGTAAATGATAATTAGGAAATGAAAGGACAGGAAAATAAGCTTTGTTTATCATCTGGTGCGCAAAGTTGCCTAACAGCAAATTGGAAGCGCTCTTCTCCTGCTCTGTCATTATTGAAATCATATCAGCACCTATTGACCGGGAATAATCAAGTGTCAAATCAGTAAGGTTGCCACCATGAAGATGTTCCACTATATAAGGAATTTTATGAGTGACAAGATAAGAAGCTACCTGGTCGGCATATTGATGAAGCTTTTTTTCAATACTCTTTAAATTTGATAACCGTATTGTCAGAAGATGAATCTTTGAACCAAATTTTTTAGCTAGCTCAACCGTATATGGAACTTTTTCACGGGTTTGGAAAGTCATGTCCAGAGGCAATACTATATTATCAATATTTGAAGGGATTTTACTTCTTCTGACAGTGATCACAGGGTTTCTTGAATGAGAGGTAATTTTGTATGCGTTGCCTCCAATGAACAATTCTTCAAAGCCAGACACCCCATGTGTTGAAAGCACTGTCAAAGCATCTTCATGCTTATCTGCCAGATCTGCTATTTCCTTAAATATCTTACCCTCTTTAATTATATAGCTTAATGTAAAATTTAAATTGACTTTCTCTTTATACTTTCGGAGTATACTTTCAAATTTTGTTTGTGCCAGTTGATTTTCCTTTTCCATTTGTTCATAATAGTCGCCGGTATTCTTTCCAATAACATGAACCAATAGAATATTAGCTCCGGTTTTAGTGGCCATCATCATTGCCAGATTTAAACCATTTAATGACTCATCTGAGAGATCAAGAGGAACAATAATTGTCTTCATAGTTTGCTGATTAAATTTTCAAAGTGTTGAATATTCCGTGTTCAATTCTGCCGGAATTCTTGCCAAAGGACGAATGGAATAATTGTTTAAGATTTTTTAAAATTCATTTCATTAAATATTGTATGCAACAAAACAACGGCGGTTTTGTTAGATGGTGTTATTTCGTCTAAATATGGTTTTTATTGCTTCTGAAGCCTCTACAGGAGCAGTTTCGCCCAGCTCCTGCGCATCGTCGAGACTAAGCAGTAATTTTGTTAATTTATTCTTCTCGTCTTCCTTGAGAATACTGAGCAATATGTGATGTGCTCCCTTGTTAAGAATAAAGGAGCTTTTACCGTCGCGAATCGACTTTAGTAATGGTAAAATAGCTGGCCTGCCGATTTTAATAAGACCTTCGGCTGCAATCCATCTGATTTCAAATTCTTTATCACCAAGCAGATTAATCAAAAATGGAATCGACCTTCTGTCGGCTATTAGCTCAACAATCTTAGCAGCTTCCATACGAAGCAATCCATTTTCGGAATTTAGTAGTTTGTGTAGTTTGGGGGTAATGGATTTACCCATCCCTACAAGGGTACTTCTAGCAGCAAGTTTTTTTACAGAGTTTTTAGAATCCAACGATTCTTTAATAAGAGAGGTCAGGTTATCCGGAAAATCTTTAAGGTTAATATCTATTTCACTACTGTCATTTTTATTCATAATCTGAAAAAATCCAAAGTTTAGCATTTACCTGTCGTCAACCAAGTTATACTAAGTGGACGAATTCTTTTTTGACATCATTTCTTTAATTTTAAAAATGAAATATGAAGCGTTAAAGTTAATCTCAGGTAAACTGCTGAGCGTTATATAACTTCCAGAAAAAGTTACATCATTCACATATTTAATGCCATGTTTTCCAAGAAAAAAGCCATCCAGTAATCATGGCAAAATGGTCTTTATTTAGTAAATAAAGGGACTGCAAAAGGGATATCACATCACAATCAAGATTTTGATTGAAAGACTGTTAAGTAAAACTTAACATTTTTCATTTTCAGTGTATTATAATATCTTGCAGGATATAGATACTAGCTCCGGAAAAAAATCCGATTAAAGCAAGCCATCTTATTTTTTTAAGATACCAAAAAAAGTTTATTTTTTGCATACTCATAGCAGCCACACCAGCGGCAGAGCCAATTATCAGGGCACTGCCACCAGTTCCAGTACAGTATGCCAGAAATTCCCAGAAATAGTGGTCTGGAGGATATTGCGTTAGGTCGTACATACCTTGTGCTGCAGCAACCAAAGGAACATTATCAATAACAGATGAGACCAAACCGATTGAGATTACAATGATACTCTCATTTCCAATCTTAGATGCCATATACCTAGCCAGATTCGTTAAAATACCGGTAGATTGCAGGGCAGAAATTGCAATCAAAATTCCAAGAAAAAACAGTATAGTTGAAGTGTCAACTTTTCGAAGTGCGTGCACTACTGAGAAATTACGTCTGTCCTCTTCATCTTTTGAACCGTGAAGAATCTATCATCTAAATAACAAACAAAATTATCTGATAGTTATATAAGTTATCGCAAGATATGAAGTTGACACCAAATCCAGAAATGAACTAGACGTGGACAAATCACTGTCAAAATCCACTATACCAGATTAATCATGTATCTATGGAGAAATAAGGCAGCCAGTTTAAAGTGGTTCCTTGAAAATTAAATTTCTAATACTCTCAGAAGTTCCACTTAAGCCTCAAAAAACCAAAATTAATATGTTTAGGTTGCGCTGGAACTTTCCTCTTGAGATTTTATTGCAACCAGGTCACTTTTTGCTTTATTCAGATCCTGTGTACTCTGAAGCTTTTCTGATGGAAGAGATTCAAATTGAATCTCTTCATTATTGAAATTAAGTTTATTCTTTGAATTTGAAATAAGCGCTGTAGCCGATGTGATTAGTAAAACAATAATTACTACCGAGCCTGCAGTTGTTAACGTTTTTTCTTTCATAGCCTTTGTATTTTAATTAAATTTATTTAATCTGAATACAACAAAATATATGCCAGATATAGCTCATTAACAACATATTAACTTTTGATTAAGACAATCTCAACTTTTTGTTTCCAGGAAAGTTAAGTGACTTTACAAGTCCAGAGACTTCTGTGACTTAATTACCATGGAGGAACTTATTATATGCGGAAACAATATTTTTCCTTGTGATCAGACCAATCAGTTTCCCTGTATCATTGTTCTCGATAACAGGAATACGTCCTATGTCATGCTCGCCCAGCTTCTCCAGAGCATTCTTCAGAGTCTCCCCCGGGAAGCACACAACAAGATTATAAGACATAATCTCCGCCACAGCGATATCCCCTCTTCCATTCTTTAATGCATCGTAAATGTCTTGATGCGTGATCATTCCCTTAAGCCGGCCATTGCTATCAAGTACAGGGAATCCCCTATGGGAAGAGGATTTTAACAAGGACTCTGCATCTGAGACTGTTGCTGATTCATTAATAGTAATTACCTTTCTGAACATGGCTTCCGAAACTTTAATCTTCTCCAACAGATCTTCATTCTTTAACTTTAGGATATCGATGCCTCTTCTCCTCAGTTTCAAAGTATATATGGAGTCTTTTGAAATCCATTTAAGAACAAGAGTAGAGATAACACAGGCGACCATTAATGGCAGAATTATCTTATAATCTCCTGTCATTTCAAAGAGAATAAGAATTGCCGAAATTGGTGCCTGTGCGGCTCCTGCAAATACTGCAGCCATTCCTACAAGGGCGTAGGCGCCCGGAGAAACCAAAATTCCGGGGAATATCAGATGAAGCATTGAGCCGAAAGAACTTCCTAGCATTGCTCCTATAAACAGTGAAGGGGCAAAAACACCACCTGATCCCCCTGATCCCAAAGTAAGTGATGTTGCTATTATCTTTAAAGCTATAAGTCCAAGTACAAGCATTGGACCTAATTGTCCATTCAGAGTTTGTTCGATCGAAGGATAGCCAACTCCAAAAATCTGTGGGAAATATAACCCGATACAACCCAGGAATAATCCTCCGACAGCAGGTTTTAAATAATAGGGTATTTTAATTGCGTCGAAAAGGTCCTCACATTTGTAGAGTCCTTTAATAAAGAGCCAGCCAACTAAAGCAGAAAGCAAACCAAGCACAACATAAAACAGGATGTCATAGCTGCTTAGCAATTCA
>PMIJ01000224.1 GCA_003157015.1 Bacteroidales bacterium | reverse complement strand
TTTGTAATTAACATAACACTAGTTTGATTATACGAAATAAGCATGAGTGTTTTTAATTATTTTAAAAATAAAAAAATTCAAAAGAAATTTACTGATATATTTTATAATAATTCATTTATCGGCTCTGATTCTATTTCCGGCCCTGGTTCAGACTTAACTCAAACAGAGATAATTAGAAATGAAATTCCCAAACTGTTTGAAAAATTTAGAATTAAATCATTTATTGATGCCCCATGTGGTGACTTGCATTGGATGCAACATGTTAAACTTGATGGTATAAGTTATATTGGAATAGATATTGTAAAAGAATTAATAATAATCAATACTAAGAAATTTGATAACTCAACAAGAAAATTTTCATGTAAGAATATCATAACCGACAAATTGCCCAACGCTGATTTAGTACTAATTCGAGATTGTTGGGTGCATTTAAGTTCGAAAGATGTTTTTTCTTGTATTAATAATTTAAAACGGAATAATATTCGGTATTTACTTACAACCTCATTTACCAATTTAACTTCAAACAGTGAACTCAAAAATATTTGGAGACCACTAAATCTGGAATTAGCTCCATTTAATTTTCACAACCCCATTGTAATAATGAATGAAAACTGCACTGAAGATGGTGGGATATATTCGGATAAAAGCTTATTGATGTGGGAGATAAGTAAATTGCCAAGTTATTAAAGAAATTTATAAATGAAAATATTATTTATTTTTCACGAATACAACCACACCGGTGCTACCATAGTATTGTATAGGAATATCTTATGGCTTAAGAACAATGGTATTGAACCTTATTTATTAATTACCGGGCATGGCAGTCTTGAAAATGACATAAGGAAGCTGGGTAAATCGTACAACTGGCATTATGAAGATGATATTATCGATACCAGTACCCTTTTTGGCCGGATCAGAAGAAAAATAAGAAAGAATTTTCCCAAACCAAAGCGCTATAAAAAAGTTCTTTTTGAACAATTGAACAATGAAAAGTTTGATTTAATATATGCCAATACTATCTGTTCCTCAGTATATATAAAAGAATTGGGATTTCTTAATAAACCTGTAATCTGGCACCTACACGAACTGGAATTAGCTATTAATCTCCTCGGAAGAGAGCATTTGGATATTCATGACCAGGTTAATTGCTTTATTGCTAATTCAAACGCAACCAAATCTAATCTGATAAAAAGTCACAATATTGACGGCAATAAGATTATTGTTCACTACCCATGTATTAATATAACTGATATTCAATTAAAAAAGGATGATAAATTCGATATTGTAAAGGCATTGTCTCTTCCTGATGATTCATTTATTATCGGCACCTCGGGGACTGTTTTCAGTCAGAAAGGGAGTGATGCCTTTTTTATGTTAATCAGAATTATCGAAGAAATATTTCCAAATAACAACTTTCATTATATATGGGTGGGTCATAATTGGATTAAATTTGAAACTGACCGTGATATTGAGCTTACCGGTTTAAAAAATAAAATAACATTTACAGGCAATTTGGGAAATCCGGTACCTTACTATCAGAGTTTTGATGTTTTTCTCTCACTTTCAAAACAGGAAAGCTTCGGACTGGCAGCGGTGGAAGTATCATTACTGGAAAAGCCAATTGTATTCTTTGATAAGACAGAAGGGCTCTCCGAAATTTTTTCTGATAAAACCGGGGGCGAAATTCCATATCTGAATCTTAATGTTATGGCAAACAAATTAATTGAATTATATAAGAATCCTGATCTCCGAAAATCATTGGGAAAAGAAGCCCGGAATATTGGGGAAAAGTTTGATGAAAACATTATAATGCCTGAGCTGTTAAAGACAATAACAAATATAAAAAATCGCTCCCGCAAGGATGCAGAATAATTTAGCAATAGTTATTCCGGCATATAAAGCTGAATTTCTAAGGCAGACTCTTGAATCGATCGATAATCAGACCAATAAAAATTTCACTCTTTATATTGGCGACGATGCCAGTCCTTATGATCTGAGAACGGTTATTGATGAATTCATCAATTCCCTTAACATTGTATATAAACGTTTTGCAAAAAATGCTGGAGGAAAAGATTTAGTCAAACAGTGGGAAAGATGTATTGAACTATCTGAAAATGAAAAGTGGATCTGGTTGTTCAGTGATGATGATTTAATGACCCCCGATTGTGTTGAGTCCTTTTTTGAAACCACAGAAAAAACTGAAGCAGATCTATACAGGTTCGATATTAAGATGATAAATGAAAATAATATTGTTTCATTTATAAGTGAGAACCCGGAATTTGAACGATCTACTGATTTTATTAAAAGCCGGTTCAGGTTGGAAAGATGCAGTTCGGTAACAAGCTTTGTTTTTTCAAGAAAAATTTATGAGACTGAAAACAGGTTTAATGATTTTCCGCTGGGATGGTGTTCGGACGATGCTGCATGGTTAAAATTTGGCAGACACAAGGGGATATGTACAATAAAAGGATCCTATGTTTCATGGAGGAACAGTTCCTTAAATATTTCGAATAATAATCTGACCAAAAAAGCAGAAAAGATTCAGGCACAGCTTCAATATTTAAGATGGCTTTATTCTTATAATTTCGACTCCCTCGATTCTGAATTATTTAAAAACAGGGAAGAATTCAGCCAGTTTTCATATACCTGGTTATACGATACTACCTTCAAATTGAATCTGAATTACTTCCTGGTAATCAAAGTTTCTTTTCTCCTTTCAGAATTGTATCAGACATCTCCTCTCTTCGAATTTGTAAAATATTGTAGGACTAAACCTTTTATCAAGGGTCTTAAATCCATTAACAAAAAGATTTCGGGTTTACTCATGAAGGATAATAAAATATGAGTATCGATAATCAATAACATATTTTGTTGATTTTGACTTCGTCGAGCTCCGCAAAGTTTATCCTGCAAAGCGGGGCTTCAGTTTTTATTTGCCCCGGACCCTAAAGAGTGCGAAGAAGATCATTATAACATAAGATATTCTCATGTCAGGTAACATATGAAATTCAACAGGTTGACAATGTTATACCGGAAATTCCTCCTGAAATTTTTTAAAGTTTACAGCGAAAGAAATTATTACAGGGAGCTTTCATGTTCATATGCCAGATTCAATCCTCCGGGTCATTATTATTCTCCTGTTCCCGCAGCGAAAGACATACCTGATTTTATAAATATTGATTATAATTCGGATATCCAGGGAATTGACCTGAGAGATGATGCTCAGAAAGCCCTGCTTGAAGAATTAAAGCATTTTTACAGCGAGTCGGAATTTCCATGCAAAAAAGAGGAAGGAATAAGGTATTATTTTGATAATGATTACTTCGGATATTCCGATGGTATATTCCTCTCTGCAATAATACAGCATTTTAAGCCGAAAAGGAT
Source organism: Bacteroidales bacterium (assembly GCA_003157015.1). Taxonomy (GTDB): domain Bacteria; phylum Bacteroidota; class Bacteroidia; order Bacteroidales; family VadinHA17; genus LD21. The sequence goes on along the minus strand of PMIJ01000224.1, from coordinate 38,498 downwards.
TATTGAGATTGGTTCGGGTTATAGTTCTGCATTAATGCTTGAAGTGAATGAAAAATACTTAAACAATAGTGTGAATTTAACTTTCATTGAACCTTTTCCGGAAGAACGGCTTAACAATCTGCTTAAGCCAGATGAAAGATGTTCAATAATAAAAGATTTTGTACAAAATATAAATATGGATACCTGGCAGGATCTTGAGGAGAACGATATCCTTTTTATCGATTCTTCGCATGTAGTTAAATTTGGAAGTGATGTTCAACATCTTCTGTCGAAGGTAATTCCCCGGTTAAAAGGAGGAGTAATAATTCATATCCACGACATCTTTTTCCCTTTTGAATATCCGGTTGAATGGTTAAAAGAAGGAAGGGCATGGAATGAAGCTTATTTTTTAAGAGCCTTTTTACAGTTTAATTCTGATTTTGAGATCTTATTGTTCACCTCTTTTCTTGAAGGAAAGTATAGAAAATGGTTTGAAAAAAATATGCCTTTGTGTTTAAAAAAGCATAAAAAAATTTTATTGGGAAGTGAAGAAATTTTATTATCCACAACAGGTCAGAGTATCTATATCAGAAGAAAATGAATTTATGCAGTTTTAAGATTGTAGTTATTCCTCTATAAGGTAATAAATGATGAATATAATGATTATCACCCCAAAGATACCCTATCCCTTAAATGAAGGAGGCAAAATATCCCAGTTTGCGATTATAGATTATTTGAGAAGGATACATTCAGTAATATTAGTATTAGCTACTTATACCGACGAAGATGAAAAAAATGTAGATATCTTAAAGCAATTATGGCCAGAAGTAATAGTTGAGAAAATACAAATGTGGAATTCATTGCCACAAATACCAGAGAAGTTTTTAAATAAAACTGGTCTCTTACCACTTGCACGATTAAAACGGTTTAGCAGGGGTGTAAAGAAGCTGGTAAAAACTCATTTTCATAATGATAAATATGAATTGTCTACGATTCCTGAGATAGAATCACCTTGGATTGTTCATATTGCTGCAGTAAAAAACCGACGATTTATAGACAGTCTATTGAAGATTGTAAATAACTATAAAATTGATCTCATTCAAATAGATATGCTTGACTATATTGATTTGGCATTAGTATTACCTAAAGAGATTAAAAAAGTATTTGTGCATCATGAAATACGATTTGCCCGATTGGCAACAACACTTAAAACATTACCGACAATCCCGACTGCTTATGAAAAATATGTATTTGATTTTGTCAAAAATCAAGAAATAAACTTTTTAAGATTATATGATGAAGTATTTGTTTTTAGTGAGGAAGATCGTAAAATACTTGTCAATCTGATTCCTGAAAAAAAAATAGTTGTTGCTCCATTTCCGGTATTGGATAGTTATTTTAGAACTATTAGTCCAGATTTGTTTCAAATAAAAAAATTGGTTTTTGTAGGAGGCGAAGATCACATGCCTAACAAGGATGCTATGGAATGGTATATAAAAGAAATTGGCATTGAAGTGAGAAAAAAACTTGATTTAACTTTGCATATTATTGGAAATTGGAGTAAAGAGACAATAGAAAAATACAAAGATAATGATCTCGTCTGTTTCGCGGGATTTATCGAAGATTTGATTAGTTATTGTGAGAATAGCATTATGGTGGTTCCGATAAGAATTGGCAGTGGAATAAGAGCAAAGATAATGTATGCGATGGCCCAGGGTATTCCAGTGGTATCAGCCCCTATAGGATGCGAGGGCATTCAAGTCACAGATAAAGTTGATTTACTAATAGCAAATACACCAAATGAATTTGCTGAAGCTATCAATACAATTGCAAAAAATCCGGAATTGGCTTTCACTTTAGTTAGTAATGCACAAAGAGTGGTTATGGAAAAATACAGTCAAAAAAATGCAGTTGAATTACGTCAAAAATATTTTATACAACTTACAAATAATAATAAGTATAATGTTCAATGAAGCTGATCTACCTTTATACTAATATTCCACTCTTTATTATAAGAGTGATTTAATAATCCAATTAAATATAACTTCAAAACATTATTGGATGGTTCTTGTATTTACATTATGTTCAAATAATTATCTGGCACAGGCAATTACTCTTGGTAATTCTCTTCTTGTATATAATCCAGATTATATTTTTAAAATAGGCTTAGTCGATAGAAGTAGCGATACAATTAATTATACGAATATACCATTCGAAATAATTGAAGTGGAAAGCATTGGCATAAAAGCTTTCGATGATATGTTTAAACGCTATAACCTTACCGAACTCAATACTGCAGTTAAACCTTTTTATTTTAACTATTTTTTTAAGAATGAACTCAAAGTTAATTACATAATTTATCTCGATCCAGATATTTTAGTATACCGTCCTTTTATTGAATTAGATCAGATTCTAAATGAAAATGAGATTGTAATAACCCCCCATTTCACAACACCAATTAATGATGATAAGCTTCAGGAGGAAAATGATTTTCTAAATGCAGGGCTTTACAATCTTGGTTTTATGGCTCTAAAAAAGGGGGAGGAATCACAAAAGCTGTTGAAATGGTGGGCAAAACGGTTAGACAAAAAAGCCTATATTAATCTGGCCAAAGGTATGTTCACAGATCAGATTTGGATCAATTTTGCACCTCTGTTTTTTGATAAAGTCCACATTTTTAGACATCCAGGTTATAACATGGCCTATTGGAACATGCATGAGCGAATTCTGGTGAACGCGGAACAGGTTGTTAAAAATAACATTATATATCCGTTGGTTTTTTTCCATTTTAGTGGATTTAGTCCTCTAAAACCTGATATTCTATCGAGATACCAGAATCGTTATTCTTTTGAAAACCGGATTGACATTATTGATTTGTTCAAAGAATATTCAGAAAAGCTACTCAATAATAATTTTACTGAGTTTATTAATTATCCTTGCTATTATTTAATTGAAAAACAAAAACTCGAACAGAACGCTTATCAAAATTTCAAAAAATCAATCCCTGTTTACAAGCGAATTTTTAGAGGATTAATCCTTCGATTTATTAAACTATTTAATATAAATATAGAATATTATATACAATAATAATCTATAACTAGTTTTTGAAAATGAGAATTGCAGTTTGGCATAACCTGCCAAGTGGCGGAGGCAAGAGAGCATTGTATGATCATGTCAAAACTCTCCAGGCAAGGGGGCATTATTTAGAGGCATGGACAACAGACATGTCTTCAACAGGCTATTTACCTTTGAATAATATTATTATTGAGCACCGGCTTCCTGTAAAAGCCAGATTTGATAATGCATCCAGGTATCGCAATCCTATTAAACGAATCAAAGCACAAATATCATTAATGCAAGAACATTGCAGGACATGCATAAAAGAAATTGAATCACAAAGTTTTGATGTGATTTTTGTAAATTCATGTTTATTTTCATATATATCATATATTAGTAATTACGCAAAAATTCCTGCTTTAATTTATTTGGGAGAACCTTGTCGTCGTTTATTTGATTCTATGCCTGAAAATGTTTGGCAAGCCCCTTCCTACAAATTTGAATTAAAAAATATCAGGCGTTTTATTCGTGATTTCAATCAGATTTATGCTAAAAGGATTCAACTCAGGGAGGAAATAGTAGCTGCAAAAAAATATAATTCAATACTTGTTAACTCATTATTTAGCCGCGAAAATGTCATTCGTTCTTATGGTATTGATGCCAGAGTCTGCTACCTGGGTATAGATGAAAATACATTCAGCCCTATCGATTCTGATAAAGAACCATATGTCGTTAGTACAGGAACAATAGGCTATATAAAATCTGTTCATAAAGCAATCAAAGTTATTTCAAAGATTCCTTTGGAAGTCAGGCCCATATTAAAATGGATTTCTAATGCTAATGATGAATATTATTTTAATGAGATAATCTCTTTAGCAAAAAAATTAAATGTTCAGTTTGAACCTTTGACGAATATCTCGGATGATGAAATGGCAAGCATTTTATCGAAAGCTGCAATTATGATTTATACCCCTAGTTTAGAACCTTTCGGCTTAGCGCCTTTAGAGGCAAATCTGTGTGGAACTTATGTTGTTGCTGTTGCAGAAGGTGGTGTGAGAGAAAGTATTATTGATGGGAAGAATGGCCGTCTGATATACAATTATGATGAGTCAGAAATTTCAAAAGTTATTTTGAAATTTATTACAGATTTAACTTATGCTAAACTTAAAGGTGATGAGGCATGTTTATTTGTCCGGGAAAATTGGTCTATTCAAAAAATGGCGGATAATATTGAATCAGAACTTAAAAAATTAATTAAGTAGGCTGAATTGATATGAACAAAAATGTACGCATACTTGCTTTTTATCTTCCTCAATATCATCCAATCCCCGAAAATAATGAATGGTGGGGAAAAGGATTCACAGAATGGACAAATGTAGCAAATGCCAGGCCATTATATAAAGGACATTATCAACCACGAATTCCGGCTGATTTGGGCTTCTATGATTTGAGGGTTCCCGAAACCAGACAAGCGCAGGCGGATATGGCCAGAGAATATGGGGTGGAAGGATTTGTATATTGGCATTATTGGTTTGGAGGCAAACGCATTTTAGAAACACCATTTAATGAAGTTTTGGCATCAGGGAAACCCGATTATCCTTTCTGTTTAGCCTGGGCTAATGAATCCTGGTCTGGGATATGGCATGGCTTGTCCGAAAAGATTCTAATTAAACAAGAATATCCTGGGGAAGAGGATTATATAAAACATTTTAATGTTGTCTTGGATGCTTTTAAAGATCCCAGATATATCAGAGTAGAAAACAAGCCATTATTTTATATTTATAGACCAAATCAAATTCCAAATAGTATCGGGTTCATAAAATTATGGAATTCATTAGCACGTGAAAATGGATTTGATGGGATATATTTTATAACTCCTACAAATTTCCCTGAAAAGGAATCTGAGGAATTGTTTAAATCTGGATATAATGGGATCCATTCTTTTAGATTTGCAGAATCCTTTTCTAAAATGAAGAATCATACTTTAACACAAAGGATAATAAGGAAAATTGAAAGGACATTTAAAATAAACAAAAAGCTATATTTTAACATTTATGATTATCAGGAATTCATAAAAAACTTAGTTACAGAAGGGGATAGAAATAACATATATTACCCTACCATTTACCCCTCTTGGGACAATTCGCCACGTAGCGGACAAAAAGCATTGATCATGGAAAATTCTACACCTGAAGTATTTAGATCACATGTAAGAGCAGTAGTAAATATTGTTCAACAAAAGCCTTATGAAAACCGTATTATTTTTTTAAAATCATGGAATGAATGGGCCGAAGGTAATTACATGGAACCAGACTTAAAATTTGGTTTAAAATATTTAGAAGCGCTCAAATCAGAAGTTGATATTTTAGATATTTAATATTTCAAAAATATTATGTCCTATCAAATAATCAAAATAACTGGATACCATTAAGGATTATGTTCCAAACTCCAATCTTATTTATCATTTTTAATCGGCCTGACTCAACTCAAAAAGTCTTTAATGAAATTAAAAAACAAAGACCGCAAAAATTGTATGTTTTCGCAGATGGTCCCCGCTTTGATATTTTAAATGATGTAAGCAAATGTAAGGAGTCGCGTAAAATAATTGAAAATCAAGTTGATTGGGAGTGCAACCTGTTTACTTGTTTTGAAGAATTAAATTTAGGTTGTGGAAAAGGCCCGGCAAAAGCAATAACCTGGTTTTTTAATAATGTTGAAGAGGGAATAATAATCGAAGACGATTGCATACCTCATCCGGATTTTTTTCAGTATTGTTCAATTTTATTAGAAAAATATAGATTTGAGGAAAAAATAATGGTAATTGGAGCAACATCTTATGATGATTTTTACAAAAGTAAGTACTCTTATACATTTACACTATACTCAACAATGGCTGCATGGGCAACCTGGAGAAGAGTATGGCTATTGTATGATTATTATCTTTCATTTGTAAATAGAAAAAATCTTCAGTTAAAACTAGAGCAACATTTTTATTCAAAATTTGAAGTTAAAAATTGGATGCGTTTATATGATTGGATGATAAAGGACAACTTTTCTGATTATTGGGATTGGCAATTGCATTTCTTATTATTCTATCACAAGGGGATATCAATCAGACCACAAAAAAACATGATTTCAAATATTGGAGTTGGTGAGGGTGCAACACATACTAAATATATTTCAAGTGAAATATTTCTCGCATTTAAAGAAACTTTTGGATGTCTGCCGTTAAATCATCCACCAGAAATTGAAGTAAATAAAAGACGCGATTCAATTTATTATAAAAAAAGGTATCATAAGCCAATATATAGTAAATCAATTAATTTATTAAAGAAGTTTTTTCTAAACTTAGGATTCAGAGTTGGAATTATTAATTATTGAATAGCAAAAATGAAATCCGTACTTCATCTGATGGATTATTCAGCTCCTTATAAAGGAAATTTTATTCCATCTATTCAGAATTTAGGAAAACTCATAATTCAAGATGGAACCCACTTGATTTATATGTTCCCGGCAAGTGCACAAAAAATTGATTGGGTTAATGAATTAGCTTTACAAGGGGAGACTATATATTTTATTGACAACTCTTTCTTTTCTAAAAGAATAAAATATTCCATTATAAAAAAGGTAATGGAAATTATTAAAAATGAAAATGTGAGCGTTATACATACTCACTTTGTCGCTTATAATTATACATTGGCTTTTATGAAGATGTTCTTAATTGCAAGAGTAAAGATTGTTGGAAATTTTATGAATGAATTTCATCCTCCATTGAATAAATATAGAAAGTTTAAGATATTTATAACTAAAACCACCTTTCACATCATTATAGCTTCGAGTAGTGCAGTAAAAGAAAGTATTACAAACACAGGCATTTGTTCTGAAAAGATTGAAATAATTTATAATGCCTTAGACACGAAACATCTCCAGATATTTAATAGAATTAATTTTACAAATAATAAAGATCAAAAAGTTATTTTGATGTTTGGCTGGACATATTACCGAAAAGGTGTGGATATTGCGATAAATGCCGTAAGAGAATTGGTAAACGAAGGGCAAAATATCAGGTTAGTTATTGCCATGGCCGGGGGATTGGATGTGATTGAAAATGAAATTATAAGTCAACTTGGGAGTGTTCCATCATGGATTACATTGCAGGGCCCGACTCATAATGTTGCAAGCTATTATAATTCTTCGGATATATTTTTATCTTCTAGCAGAGAAGAAGGCTTTACTTATTCCGTTCTGGAGGCAGCTTACTGTAATCCTATGATAATAGCGAGTGAAATTGGGGGGCACCCATTAGATATACCTTTTATCAGCCACTTTGAAAGCGGGAATGTAAATCAACTTAAAGCTTTGATTATTGAGATATTAGAAAAAAGTTTAGAAGAAAAACTAAAAATAAAAACAATGCAGAAGAAATATGTTATAACTAATTATAATATTAACAAATGGTCAGAATCCGTATTAGAAGTCTACTCAAAATTATTAAATTAGTATTATTGCATGATTGAAATGAATTCAATTAAGAAGTCCATCATTATTGGAAGTAATGGATATCTAGGACGGCATCTTTCATATTTCCTTGAGAAGAATGGATTCAAAAATTTAAATTTTGATATTCAATCTGAAGCAGATGTTGAACAAAAAAACTATAGTTCTTTAGATATTAGAAAAAAGGAAGAATTATGGAAACTTATTCCTGATGTAGATTATATCTTCTTTTTTGCGGGGCATACTGGAACATTTGAGGGATTTGAAAAATACGAAGAGTTTATTTCCGTAAATGAGATTGGATTATTAAATTTGCTTACGTGGATGAGAGAAAGCAAATGCAATGCAAGGATTATATTCCCATCAACCAGACTAGTTTATAAAGGGAATAGCAAGGTTTTAGAAGAAGATGATGAAAAGCAGGCTAAGACGATATATGCAATTAACAAGTTTGTTGCTGAACAACTTCTTTGGATATATCAAAATGCTTTCGATCTGAATTTTACTGTATTTAGAATTTGTGTACCTTATGGTAATATGTTTGATAAATCATTTTCATACGGAACTGTAGGTTTCTTTATCAAAAAAGCTATTAAAGGTGAAAATATTAATTTATATGGCAATGGGAATATAATGCGAACATTTACACATGTTGAGGATATTTGCATGCTTATTTTGGATGCAATTACAAGAAATGAATCGAAAAATGAAATTTACAATATTGCTGGTGAAAATCTAAGTTTATTGTTTATTGCACAATTAATTGCAAAAAAATTCAAAGTAGAAGTAAATTTTAGCAATTATCCTGAAATTGATTGGAGATTAGAATCAGGAGATACAATATTTGATGCATCGAAATTAGATAAACTAATTCACTATAAGTTAAAATATAATTTTCAAAACTGGATTGAAGAAATTTAATTTAATATAGGAACATTCTAAATATTAAATACTTTGAAACCACAGGAACCAATTTCATCACTTTTTTTAAAAAGTGCTTTTACAGAAGAAGGGAGTTTCATTTCAACACAGGAGGTTATTAAATGGATTGTTAAACAAAATGAAAATACGACCGTAAAAATTACAAAAATTCCATTCAGCGATTTAAAATTTTGGGAATTTGACGAAAGTAATCTTCGGCATTCTTCCGGACAGTTCTTTTCAATTGATGGGATAAGAATAAAAACAAACTGGGGAAGTATACATGAATGGGAGCAACCTATCATCTTTCAGAATGAAGTTGGATATCTTGGTTTTATTACTAAAGAGTTTAATGGTGTTTTGCACTTTTTAGTGCAAGCCAAAATTGAACCTGGAAATATAAATCATGTTCAACTATCTCCCACACTGCAGGCTACCCGTAGTAACTATAATCAGGTTCACAAAGGCAAAAAACCATTATATCTGGACTATTTTCTCAGGGCAGTACCAACTCAGATATTATTAGATCAATTACAATCAGAACAAGGTGCCAGATTTTTAAAGAAACGTAACAGGAATATTATTATAAAAATTGAAGAGGATATTCCAGTATATGAAAATTTTATCTGGATTACCCTTGCACAGATAAAAAAACTCATGCAATATAACAATATTGTAAACATGGATACCAGGACCGTAGTATCTGGTATCCTTCTTGAAGCTAAAGGTAAAACTTCTACAGATTATTTAAATTCTTCAAGTCATAAGAGGGATGAGGGGTCTGTAATAAGCTTATTCCTTAAGTCATCGTTGTCACATAGAAGGGAGATGCATACAATTGAAGAAATAATCACATTTCTTACTCAATTAAAAAGTACATATGACTTAGATGTTACCAAAATCCCACTAAAAAGTATAAAAAATTGGATTTTTAGCGAATCTGAAATATTTCATATTGATAAGAAATATTTTAAGGTAATAGCAGCTGATGTCGAGATTGGAAACAGAGAGGTGGTAGCATGGAGTCAGCCGATGATTCAGCCGGAAGGAGAAGGATTATGTGCTTTTATTTGTAAAGAAATAAATGGACTTTTGCACTTTGCAGTTCAGGCAAAACTGGAGTGTGGGAATCAGGATATAATTGAATTTGCACCAACAGTGCAGTGTCTTACCGGTAACTATAAATACCCTGATTGGTATTTACCTTTTTTAGATTATGTTATCAACGCAAAGAAAGATCAGATAATATTTGATTCGATGTTATCAGAAGAAGGCGGTCGGTTTTTTCGTGAACAAAACAGAAACCTTATAGTATTTGCTAAAGATGAAATACCAGTTGAATTACCTCCAAATTTTATTTGGATGACACTTAATCAACTCTTTACGTTTATAAAGTTTAATAATTATTTAAATATACAAGCGCGAAGTTTAATTTCGTCCATCTCATTTGTTTAAATGACAAAAAAAATAAATATTGGTGTTTTAGGATGTGCCAGTATTGCTCAACGATCAATGATCCCGGCAATTAAAGAAATGAGAGCATATTTCAATCTGATTGGAATTGCTAGCAGAGATTTACAGAGAGCAACTCAATGGGCCCAAAAATACAAAGTTTTACCTTTTAAAGGTTATGAGGCATTGCTGAACGAAAAAAAGTTGGATGCCATCTATATTCCACTTCCCAATGCTTTGCATTATGAATGGATAGATAAAGCTTTAGATATAGGATTACATGTTCTTGTAGAAAAAACTCTTGCATGTTCAAGAAACGAAGTTGAACTTCTTAATGAGAAAGCAAAAAGGTATAATCTTGTATTGTTAGAATGTTTCCAATTTCGATTTCATCGTCAAATGTCAGAAATTCAGAATTTAATTGATACGGGTACCCTTGGGGACTTGCGCTGCATAAGGTCAACATTTGGATTCCCTCCGTTTTCAAACGAAAATAATATTCGCTACCAGAAAGCTTTAGGAGGAGGAGCTCTATATGATGCTGGTGCTTACACTATAAAAATATCTCAACTATTAATGGGTAATAATTTATTTGTTTCTGCATCAAAATTGAATTTTGAAAAAAATAAAGAAGTGGACATTTGGGGCGGTGGATTTTTGCAACAAAAAGAGGGCAACCTATTTTCAGAAATTGCTTTTGGATTTGATCATTTCTACCAATGCAATCTTGAAATATTGGGAAACCGGGGGAGACTCTATACAAATAGACTTTTTACAGCCCCTCCGGATTTTGAAACAGAAATAGTAGTTGAAACGAATAAAGATAGAAAAATTCTAAAGATTCCCGCTGATAATCATTTTAATAACTTGCTATTTCATTTTTACAAATTAATTCAAAATACCTCTTTGGCTGAATATGAGTATATTCAAAACATTACTCAGGCAAGACTAATTGAAGAGTTCAGAATTAAAGCAAAAGAATAATTCCAAAATAATTACAAGTTGAAATTAAAATACCGGCATTTTGAAGAACTTCATAATCTTGATGCACCACGGGAGATAGTCCCTGTCATCATGGATTTGGTAAATCCCACAAGTGTTGTAGACGTCGGGTGTGGGTTAGGGACATTTATTCATGTTTTTAAAGATACAGGGGTTGCGGATGCATTAGGCATTGATGGTAGTTGGTGTAATAAAGAATTACTATTTAAATATATTAATAAAGAAGAATTTTTAGAAAAAGATTTAGAACAAATAATACGGATAGACAAAAAATTTGATCTTGTTGTGTGTTTGGAGGTTGCAGAACATTTAACTGAGAAAAGAGCTGATTCTTTTGTGTTGGATTTGATTTTATTGGGAGATGTAATTTTGTTTTCAGCAGCTATACCCAAAATGGGTGGCATTAATCATATAAATGAACAATGGCCTGATTATTGGATGAAAAAATTTGAAAGTCATGGGTATGTTGCTCATGATATACTTAAACCATTTTTCTGGAATAATGATAGAATTTGGTGGTGGTACAGGCAAAATATGTTATTTTTCACAACCAGGGAATACCAATTCAAGTCGAAATTAGCATTAAATTATAATATTATTGGGACCCTCATTCATCCTGAATTATTCACTTCCAAAACCCAGACTATTGATTATATTGTTAGAGGCAGAAGCTCAATTTATTATTATTTCAAATTATTAGTAAAAGCTGTTCTTAACAAGTGCGGTTTATATAAATAATGTAAAGACATATTTGGTGGATAAAGTTTCTATAATCATAATAGCTTACAATTCAGCTTCATCACTACCAAAGTGCATAATCTCATGCTTAAACCAAACCTATAAAAACATTGAAATTGTAATTGTTATTGACGGTAGTCCGGATAATTCATTTGAAGTAGCTAAATTTTATCAGAAAAAAGATTCCAGGATTCTTGTAATTAATAAAGAAAATGAAGGAATACCGAAAACAAGAAAAATTGGATTTGATCACTCTTCCGGTGAATTTATATACCATTTAGATGCAGATGATTATATAGAATCAAATACAATTGAAGTTTTATTACAAAGGCTTTATCAAGAAGACGCAGATATTGTAATTGGTGGGTTAGTTTTTGAAGATAAGAACGGTAAATTTATAACTAATTGGATTACTTCAACTACAGCAAATAGCAAAGTTGGTTATCTTAAAGATATTTTTAAATCCAGAATACCACCATTTATTTTTGGCAGGCTGATCAGAAGAGAAATTTTCAATTCAGTATTTGTTCCGGGAAACTATAATTGTGGGGAAGATTTTGTTTCTAATATAATGATGATCTGTTATAATTCAGATATTAAAATAGTGTCTGATCCTGCGCTACTGCATCACTACCTTATTTATGAAACTTCAATAACCAATGCTTCAAAAGCTGAAGCCTTTATGATCTATACTGATGATATATGTGAAATACTTATGAATCAGAATTTGGAAGAATCAGTTATTAACGAATGGGCCTATTTCAGGGTTATAAAAAGCTGGCGTTATTATCTTAGGCGAGGTGGAAAACAATATTTGAGAAATAAAGCGTATGTGAGAAATTTTTATAATAAATATTATTCAATAATTAGGAGTAAACTTACAATTACTGAGCGATTTGAATTGAATCTATATCGATATAATCAATTTTTGGGGTATAATTTTTCGAGGGTTTATTCAAAAATCCTTAGAATAACAAATCAACCTGTAAACTGAAATAATTAAACATCCATCTCAAATATAAATCAATTTGTCAAATGAATTTTGGGAATGGTAAAACTTACTAAAAATGATTTTATACAATGATAATTACTTATAAAACAATAAGTATTTGTGAACCAGGAGTTCATTAAATTTGTTAAAAGAAGGGCTATTTTATTGATTCTAATATAAGATTAAAGCTACTGAATATGAGCAGTCCATTAGTAAGTGTATTGATGATTACATATAATCAGGAAGAATTCATTCGAACTGCTATTGATAGCGTCTTAATGCAAAAAACAAATTTTCAATTTGAATTGGTAATTGGAGAAGATTTCTCAACTGATTCAACAAGAGATATTTGTAAGGAGTATGCTGTAAATTATCCAAACATAGTAAAGTTATTATTGAATGAGAAAAATATAGGCATGGTGTTGAATTTTATTAGGACACTTTTAAGCTGTAAAGGAGATTATATAGCAATCTGTGAGGGGGATGATTATTGGATTGATCAATTCAAGCTTCAGAAGCAAGTAAACTTCTTAATAGATAATTCAGACTATGGTATGGTCCAAACAAACAAAAAAGTATTAGTTAATGGGATTCTCTTTGAAGATAAAACGATTGAAAAAAAAGACGGAGTTTTTTTATTTGAAGATATCCTTATTTCTAATATAATATCTATCATGACCGTTTTAATCAGGGCAAATATATTAAAAGATACTGTTGTAAAGGTAGGGCATCATGCGCATGAAAGAGGTTGGAAGATGCTTGATTTCCCAATTTGGCTAGACATAGCTATGAATTACAAAATTGGATTTATTAATGATGTTACAGGAGTTTATAGGGTTTTAAATGAATCGGCTTGTCATTCATCAAACCTTGAAAAGATTTATGCTTTTGAAAATTCTGTGATTGATATAAAAGAATTTTATTATGAAGAATATTTAAAAAAAAATCCAAATATACGGCCTGCTTTAAAAAACAGGTTAAAAGAAAATATATTTCATTGTAAGAAGAAACTTATATTTAAATATGGGATTAAGGCAAAAAATAAATGGTATGAATTGTTAACAATTAATCCTTTTTTTTATTTCTATTTATTTTATAAAAAGGGGCAAAGATTAGTTGATAAATACTTTAGCCACGAATAAATTGATAAACCTTTCTGTCATTACAATAAATTTTAATAACGCAAATGGTTTACAAAAAACCATTGAAAGTGTCATTAATCAAACGTTAAATGATTTTGAATATATCGTTATTGATGGGGGTTCAACGGACGGAAGTACAGAGATATTAAAGAAATATACTGAGCAAATTAACTATTGGATAAGTGAACCAGATAATGGTATATATAATGCAATGAACAAAGGCGTACTGCAAGCACATAGGCAATACTGTTTCTTTTTGAATTCTGGAGATTACTTTATTAACGAAGAGGTACTTGAGAAGGTTTTTAATAATGAATTCCATGAAGATGTACTTTTTGGTAACTTACTTGTCTGTACTAAAAATAAGCTTATAGGGAAGAGTATTGGTAAAAACAAACTGACATTTCTCGATGTTTATTCCAGCTTGATCAAACACCAGTCTTCCTTTATAAAAAGGCATTTATTTGATAAATTTGGATTGTATAATGAGAACCTTAAGATAATATCCGACTGGGAATTCTTTATAAAAACAATTGGTATAGGAAATGCCTCTTATAAATATCTGGATATAGATATTTCATATTTTGATAATAATGGAATAAGTAATCATAATGACAGATTAGTCGAGATGGAGAGAAAAAACGTTTTAGATAGGTATATTCCGGCATTGATGCAGCCCGATTACGAATTTCTGTTAAAATATGGCAAATATGAAACAGTAACAAAATATCGAATAACACGATTAATATTAAGAATTATGGCAAAGGTAATAAAGGTCTTGGATCAAATTATTTACAAAAGATGAACATTCTTTACCTTTGCGATGAATATCCTCCATGTCAACATGGAGGCATAGGCACAGTCACTCAGAATCTTGCCCGTGCATTAGTAGAAAAAGGACATAAGGTCGTAGTAGCTGGGTTCTATCCTTATTATCGCAAGGCGACAGAGTGTGAAAACGACAAAGGGGTAAAGGTTCATCGCTTCTTTTATGGTTCTAAATATCAATTACAGTTTTCAAAACGCAAATTTTCCGGATGGATTATTAATATTAAAAGGCCATTTAACAATTACATAAATTGTCTTAAAAAAATAATTCAGGAAAACCAAATCGATATAATTGAATCACCTGATTTTGTAGAGGCATTTAGGTATTCTGGTCCACGAATGATCAAATTTCCGGATTTCGGTATTCCATTGGTAATTAAATTACATGGAAGTTATTCATACTTTAATCACTTTGAAAATCGCCATTTCGTTTCCTTGAGGTTATTTAAAAAAGAAAAATTGCTCTTGGATAATGCTTCCGGGGTAATTGCAATAAGTGATTTTGTTAGAACAGAAACTAAGTCTTTGTTTAATTATAATAAAAGTGTGCACTTAATTTACAATGGTATTAACAGTAATTTGTCTGAAACATACAATAATATTCGAACCTGTAATACTGTTGTATTTGCTGGATCATTAGAGGAAAAGAAAGGAGTATTTAGCCTTATTAAAGCCTGGAGAGAAATTGTAAGCGCCATTCCATCAGCACGTTTGCTTATTTATGGCAGAGGAAGTAATGAAACTATAAAAACAATAAATGATTTAATAGTTACTATGCCCGTTAACACAATAGAATTACACGGTTTTGTTTTAAAAGAAGATCTTCCGGGTATTTTCGCCTCGGCTTCATGTGCTATTTTCCCTTCTTATGCTGAAACTTTCGGTATGGGACCAATTGAAGCAATGATTGTTGGCTGCCCAACTATTTTTACTAAGCGTACTTCAGGGCCAGAGATTATTAACGATGGCATCGATGGACTATTAATTGATCCGGACAACATACATGAAATTGCGAATTCGATAAAAAGAATATTAACTAACAGAAATCAAGCTATTGAAATGGGTAAAAATGGGATAAAAAAGGTTAAAGAAAATTTTGATATCAAATTGATAGCTGAAAAGCATATTGAGTATTATAACTGGCTGATTGAACAAAATTAATTTTAGAGGATTAATTTGATTTAAATCATAAATAAAGAATAATTTAGAATGCAGGAATTATATGTTTATGGGGCGACAAAATTACAATTGAACGTGTATTACTTTTTGTCGTTTATATCTTTTCTTTATTTACTATATAAATTTCGCAAATCTAAAATTATCTGGTATATCATTCTTCTATTTTATAGTGGTTTGTTTGGTTTCATAGGGAAAGACGTACAAAATATTTATCGGATAGTGATTACGGCTCTGGCTGCCTATGGGATTATTAAGTATAATCTCTTTAAAAACAGTAAGCCATGGGTTAATATAAGTTTTTTTCTGTTTTCTATTACATTTATTATTTCTTCTTTTCTGAACGATGACTATTTTAATATAATCTTTAGTCAATATTCTAGGTATTTTATTCTTTTTGCGGTATACCTTTTTATTTCCCGCAATAGAGAAAAAGAATTTTTCCGATATATTCTTACCAAGGTTTTATTTGAATTGTTGTTGGTTCAAATAATACTTTCAGTATTTAAATTCTTTATCATGGGACTTACTGAAAGTGTAGTAGGCTCAGTTAGCAGCCAGGGAGGGGCTATGGCTACGGCTTTGCCTATACTGGGATTCATGTTTTTATGGATAAAAAGGAATGGACAACTTAACCGGAGAGACTGGATATTCATTGTAGGGTTAATGTTTATTGGATTTGTAAGCTTAAAACGTGCTATTTGGTTTGTTATTCCATTTATAATTGCTTTGTTTATGATTTATGTCCCGGGCAGGAAAATTTCTCCCCGTCTTATTCTTTTAGCAATTATAGCTGTACCGTTAGTTTTTTATTTAGGAGTAAGACTGAATCCTTCACTGAACAGAGAAAAAAGAATAGGAGGTAGTTTTGATTTAAACTATGCTTTAAACTATGCAGAAAGATACAACTATGGAGAAAATAGTTCTGACAAAACATCAGGAAGAGGAAATGCTGCAATATACATTGTTGATAAAATAACCTCAAATACTATAACAGAAAAGGAATGGTTAGGATATGGATTACGTTTCATGTATGCCGCAGATTATCAGGAATATGCAGACATGGGTCTAAGTATTACCAGTAAAGGATCAGCAACAGGAGTATATCAGACAATGGTTTCAAATGGCTTTTTGGGTATCATTTTTACACTTTTTTTCGCTTTAAGTATGTTATTGCAAACAAAAAATAGAAGAATCCGAATTGTTCTTATTGGTTTTTTTTTATGGGAATATATTTTTTACACTGGTATAGTATTAAGGGAACCCTCGCTATCATTTTTATTAGTATATCTCATTCTTTTTTCCCCATTGAAAGTCGTAAACGCAAATGAGACTATTGGCATAAAAGGTAAATGAAAAAGAAGGTGTTGATATTATTCTATAATCAATTTGGATATCATACCGATTCCTACATGTACGCTAAATATACAGATAAAGATATATTTGATTTACACTATTGTTGCTTTGATATGGGGTTGACAAAGATCGAAATGCCGCTGATCACAGTTAAGTATATCCCTTTATCTTCAAATAGAGTAAAATCTTATCTATTGTTTTTTATAGCTTCAAAAAAATATATTGTCAAAGAAAAATTTGATTTAATATTTCATATTGATGCCAATTTTACATTGTTCATAAGGATATTAAATCTTTTCAGCCCCATGGTTTTGGATATTAGATCGGGAGATCTCTCTGATAATCAATATATATTATGGTATAGGAATAAGTTAATTACCATCTCTTCGAGGTTTTATAGGAAGATTTCCGTAATCTCGAAAAGTTTATCTAAAGAATTAAAACTTAATTTACAAAAAACTACCTTACTTCCGCTTGGGGGTGAGTTACAATTATTTAATCCAAAGCAATTTGAATCGATTAAATTGCTCTATATCGGGTCTTTAAATAATAGAAATGTTGAACAAACTATAATAGGTTTTTCTTATTTCAAATTAAAGAATCCGAATATTGAAATAAGCTATGATATCATAGGATTCGGCAGTGAATCAATAGAGAAGGAATTAGAAAATACTATTGTAAGATATAAAATGAGCGGGTTTATTAAATTTCATGGTCGAAAAAAATATCCTGATATAGTTGCATTTTTGGATGATTGTAATGTTGGGGTTGTCTATATCCCCCAAAAAAGATATTATGATTTTCAGCCATCGACAAAATTGTATGAATCATTGCTAGCAGGCATGCCGGTAATAGCTACAAATACTCTGGAAAACCGGCAATCATTAATTAAGGATTGTGGAGTATTATGTGAAGATAATCCTATATCCTTTTCAAAAGCTTTAGAGATAATTATTCAGAAGAAAGGCAACTATAATTCCCAAAAGATAAAACAATCTTATCTTGAATCTGATTGGAGATATATAGTTGACAATATTTGGACACCTTTCATACTAGAAGCCATTAAAGCGTTAAATCCTTAGGTAATGCAAACAGTATGGGTAAATAATGTCCCTTGTAATAAAGAGTTGACAGCCTTAAGCCTTTTTTATGAGGATTATGAAAATTTGAAAAAATATTTATTTGATTTTATACAAACTACTGGCGTTTTTGAAAATATTGGATTAAATAAAAAAATACTTTTAAAACCAAATTGGGTCTATCACAATAATAATGAAACGGATAACCTATGCTTAACTACTCATCCAAATATAATATTAGTGGTATTGGAGTTTGTTTTACAGTTCAAACCAGCTAATGTTATTATTGGAGATTCCCCTATTCAATCCTGTAATTGGGAGTTATTACATTCACTCTATTTTAAGGATAAAATAAATGAACTACAGAAATTATTTAATATACCAATTAGTGTCGTTGATTTCAGAAATGAAAAGTGGGAACAAAAAAGAATTTTGCAAAAAAATTGCCGGAATACAACCGATTACATTTTATATGATCTAGCCCAAGATAGTTTATTGGAACCTTTATCACTTCAAAACAAAACATTCCGGGTTGGAGATTATGACCCAAAAATGACAATAAAAAATCATAGAAAAGGGATACATAAATACTTTATTGCCAGAGAAGTCATTAATGCTGACATCATTATTAATTTGCCAAAACTAAAAACACATCAAAAAGCTGGTATAACAAACGGGATGAAGAATTATGTAGGAGCTATCGGAGAAAAGGCTTACCTGGCGCATTATTCCAGTAATTTGTCAAAAAGCGGAGGAGACTGCTTCCCAGGGAATAATATTTTTAGATTGGGAGCAGAATATATTAGCGAAATGTCATTTAAATATAAGGGCCATTTTTTATATTACCCTCTTCATTATGTATCCTCAATAATATGGCGACTAGCACCCAAAGCTAAATATGCCAATTTGAGTGGAGCCTGGTATGGCAATGATACTGTTTGGAGAATGGTAATGGATATAAATAAGATTATTTCATTTGGCAGTTTAGATGGGAATATTTTAAGCACTCCTCAAAGAAAATTAATAACAATATCAGATGCAATTATCGCTGGTCAGGGCGAAGGGCCTCTTAACCCAAGTCCTCATTCAATGGGTATGATATCAGTCTCAAATAACGATATATTTCTTGATTTTGTTATGGCTAGAATAATGGGGTTTGATAGCAGAAAAATACCTCTACTGAAATCTTTTACGGATGTAATTGACAATTCGGAATTTCAAATTTTTTTTGATGGGAATATAATTAAAGGGGATGACCTATATAATTGTTCAATAAATACAGTTCCTTCAAGATTTTGGATTGGTAATATTGAAAAGAACAGATAAAATAAATGGGAAATAGGACAATTTACGCACTTTCAGATTATAAAGGAAACTTTGGATCTAAGGCTGATTCAATCCCTTATAATTCAGGAATGGACAAAAATCTCCTTCAAAAATATTTTTTGACATTTGGATTTGAAGTCGTTTTTATTCCATTTTCTGAAGTAATTAATTATTCAAATAATTTTTGGGAAAATAATTTGGTAATATACACATCATCTGAAGATATTGGATACTACTATAAAAGTTATATTGAAGACATTATTTATTATTTAGAATTGTCTAACGCTAAACTAATTCCCCCGTTTAAATATCTAAAAGCGAATAACAATAAAATTTTCATGGAATTGTTGCGCCAACAATTCAGTACTGAAGTCTGTAATATTAAATCTAAAGTTTTTGGATGCTATGAAGAAGTTGAGAAAATGAGTAATAATTTAAGTTTCCCTTTAGTTTATAAGCAATCTGCAGGAGCTATGAGTAAGGGGGTTGGTTTAATTGCAAGTATGGATGAATTAGAGCATAAATTGAAAAAGGTATCGCGAACTTCCAATTTACTTAAAGAACTATGGGAATATGGACGCAGCATTAAATATAAAGGATATATCAGAGAAAGTAAATATCGAAATAAATTTATTATTCAGGATTATCTGGCAGGTTTAGATGGTGATTACAAGGTGCTGGTATTTTCGAATAAATATTATATTTTGAAACGTAATACTAGAAAGGATGATTTTAGAGCGAGTGGGAGTGGGATACGAAATTTTGTAAAGGAATTTCCGCGAGGCTTATTAGAGTTTGCTAATTTGTGTAAAAATACATTAAAAGTCCCTCAAGTAAGTTTAGATATAGCTTATAATGGCAAATCATTTTTTTTGATTGAATTTCAGTGTTTATATTTTGGTAGTTATACTATTACTTATTCTGAATTTTATTGGTGTAAAACAGAGGAGAATGGTTTTGTTTTAACACAAGGGAAGAGTGTTTTGGAAGCTGAATTTGCTCGTTCTGTTGCAGAGTTTTGTTTTCAGGATTGATCTTTATTCAAAATCATAGCAATTATCGATGAGAGTTTTGTTTGTTTTTAGAATCCATAATCATCAGAACATAAATCCGATCATATACAATCAATCGGAATCATTGATAAAATCAGGGATAGAAGTTGGGTATTTTCCTATCAGAAAAGGGGGATTTCACTATTTAAAATATTATTTTAAACTTAGAAAACATTTAAACACGGTTAAATATGATTTAGTTCATGCACATTATGGTTATACTGCAATCCTTGCAGGCCTTGCAAATCCAGGTAAAACAATAACCTCATTAATGGGTTCGGATATCTACCGCCAACTTGGAATTACAAAGTTCATCATAAAACAATTCTCCAGGCATATTTGGGAAAAAACAATTGTGAAATCAGGGGAAATGAAAGCAATTATTGAAAATTCAATTATAATAAGTAATGGAGTAAATCTGGATTTATTCAAACATGCCAATAAAGAAGAATCAAGATCAATTGTCGGATTTAATAAAAAGTACAATATTATTTTTGTTTCAGTCCGGCCTGAAGAAAAGGTAAAAAATCTTAAACTCGCAAAACAGGCAATTCAATTATTAAAAGATGATAATATTCAATTTCATATTTTAAGTAAAATCGAGAATAACAGATTGCCATCATTTTATTCAGCTGCCGATGTAGTAATATTAACATCTGTTACAGAAGGTTCTCCAAATGTAATCAAAGAGGCAATGGCATGCAATTGTCCAATCGTGTGCACCGATGTTGGCGATGTACGGGAAGTTATAGGCGATACTAAAGGGTGTTACATTTCAGCCTTAGATCCGGTTGAATTAGCTGAGAATACCAAAAAGGCTCTCGGGTTTTCAGGTACCAAAGGACGTACTAATGGACGCCAGCGAATCATTGAAATGGGTTTGGATTCTCAGACTGTAGCAAAAAAATTAGTTGAAGTATATAAGAACGCTCTTAAATATTAAAATGGTAAAAAATTCAACAATAATTATTATCGATTACTATATGGGAAATATCCTTTCTATTGTTAATAAAATCAAGCGGATTGGACATGAAGCCATAGTTACAAACGAAATTAATTTAATAAAGAAGGCAGATAAAATAATTCTTCCGGGAGTGGGACATTTTCAAAAAGCCATTGAAAACTTAAATCGATTGCAGTTATTGGATGTCCTGAATGAAACTGTTCTTTTTAGAAAAACGCCAATTCTGGGTATCTGTCTTGGCATGCAACTTTTGGCAGGACATAGTGAAGAAGGTAATGTTAATGGATTAAATTGGTTAAATGCAGAAGTAGTTAAATTCAAAATCAATGATCAACTCAAGTATAAAGTTCCCCACATAGGGTGGAATAATGCAATGGTTAAAAAGGAGTCATCTCTTTTTACAGGTCTGTCTGAAGATTCAATGTTCTATTTTGTACATTCTTATCATATGGTATGCAATGATGAAAAAGATGTACTTACTCAGACAGAATATGAATATTCATTCACTTCATCTGTTCAAAAAGACAACATTTTTGGAACACAATTTCATCCTGAAAAAAGCCATGATGCGGGCGAGGTGTTGTTACGGAACTTTATTAATTTATGATTAAAAGAATTTTTGATTGTATATTGTTGATTGAGGAAGTGCCTATCATCAATCTCCAGTCAAAAATCATAAATTACCTATTGTAGAAATGTTTCGCCCACGCATTATACCTGTTTTGCTTTTAAAAGGTCAGGGTTTAGTAAAATCAATAAAATTTAAAGACTATCGTTATATAGGTGATCCAATTAATGCCGTCAAAATATTTAATGATTTAAAGGCTGATGAATTAGTGTTTTTAGATATCCTGGCCAGTAAACAAAAGCGCTGCATTTCATTAGATTTTGTAAGGAAAGTCGGGGAAGAAGCTAATATGCCCTTTGCTGTAGGCGGAGGTATTCGCACAATTCAGGATATTAAACAACTTATCCAGGCCGGAGCTGAAAAAGTAGTAATTAATTCGTACGCTATTGAAAATCCTGATTTTATCAGAAATGCCTCTGATGAATTTGGAAGTTCAACAATTGTGGTATCATTGGATGTAAAAAAGAAACTTTTTTCTAAAGAACAGCTCTTTACTTTTGGAGGAAGCAAATCAACGGGCAAGGATCCGGTTTCTTTTGCCAGATTAATGCAAAAAATGGGTGCCGGAGAGATTATAATTAACTCTATCGAAAAAGATGGAGCTATGATGGGTTATGATTTAATATTGATCAAATCCGTAGCTGAAGCTGTCACTATTCCTATTGTAGCGTTGGGCGGTGCAGGAGAATACGATGATTTTAGAAAAGCAGTCAGCCAGGCTTATGCCTCCGCTGTTGCAGCAGGCTCGATGTTTGTATTTCATGGTCCAAGAAAAGCAGTCTTGGTAAACTACCCTGATAAAGATCAGCTCAGGAAAATATTTTTATAAATGATTAAGTATAGACAAGAAGAATCCCAAATTTGTTCCAGGGGTGTCTGGGACAACACGGTTCCCGGAATACAATTTGATGATAACGGAGTTTCGAACTATGCACACATGTATGATAAATTAGTGGAAGCTTATCCACGAGGTGAACAGGGTAAAAAATATTGGGATCAGCTGGTTAATCAAATTAAAAAAGATGGCAGAAAAAAGCAGTATGATTGTGTTATTGGTATTAGCGGAGGCACAGACAGCTGCTATCTGCTATACCTCGCTACTCAGTATGGGTTAAGACCTTTGGCTGTAAATTTGGACAATGGGTGGAATAGTGATATCTCAGTAAAAAACATAAAAAAAGTTACAAAAAAGTTGGGTATAGACCTTGAGACATATGTAATTAATTATGAGGAAATAAAGGATTTACTCAGATCCTACATGCGCTCCCGGTTACCCTGGGTGGATATGCCAACGGATCTGGCAATCAAAGCTGTCATGTATAAGATTGCAGCTAAAATAGGAGTCAGATATATTTTAAGAGGAAATGATTTCCGATCGGAAGGAACCCAACCTCGTGAATGGACTTATGGTGACGCAAGACAATTAAAATATGTGCATTCCAGATATGGGTCTGTCAGATTAAGAACCTATCCAAATTACTCCATATACAAGTTAGTTTACTATGGGATTTTTAAGAGAATCAGGAGTATTTATCCATTTTATTATCTGGATTATAATAAAAAAGATGCCCAGGTCTTTTTAAAGAAAGAATTTGACTGGGAGTACTATGGTGGACATCATCACGAAAATATTTTCACCAAATTCGCAATTTCATATTGGTCACTCTATAAGTTTGGTATTGACAAGCGGAAAATAACATATTCTTCACAGATATTAAGTGGCGCGATATCAAGAGATGAGGTTTTGAACATTTTAAAAACAAAACCCAATACTGATGAAGAGGATGAACATCTAATAAGTTATGTAATTAAGAAACTCGACATGACTGAAGATGAATTTAAAACTATTTTGAACTCATCTAACAAATCATATTTGGATTATCCTTCTTATTACCCTTTGTTTTATTCATTCACAAAGATCATTCAGATCTTTTCCGGTTTGTTATTCATTCAAAAGCCAATGATGTTTTTTCAACTTGATATGAGGAAAAAGAATCAATAGGGGGTTCATGTAGATTTGCGCTACTAATTATTCCCTGAAGTGACAAATTCAAAGCTTTATGTTTTAAAGCTTTTGATAATTGTTTTTTTAATTGGAAGTATTACAATATAACGAAATTTCTGTTGAAAAATGGGATCAACTTCTGGCTCATGGTTCATTTGTATCCCCTTTTCAAACGCATTCGTTTTCCAAAGTATTAGATAAAATTTTTGGTTTTGATGCTGCAGTATTTGCATTATCTGATTCCGGGGAAATTAAAGTACTTATGGGTGTTGCTTTAATGAAAGAGCCTGGGCCAGTTAGTTTTTTTACGTGGCGCGGCATTATATTTGGAGGTCCGGTTATTNNAAAGCTATTTACCTTGAAACCCGCAACTTTTTTGATTATTCTTTTTATAAGGATTCATTTCTTAAATCTGGTTGGAAGTATGTACCGTATTTAAATGTCAAACTTAATCTTTCCGGGATTTCTAAAGATAAATTGACTTCCATATTTAAATATAACCGGCGGCGTGAGATTAATCAGTCAATTCAAAATAGTGCAAAGTATAGTCTGTGTTCGGGAAAAGATGAATTGATCAGTATTTACCATATTCTTCAGAAAACCTATAGAATTAAAGCGAAGTTACCTCTTCCTCCTGTCGAATTCTTTCTTGAGTTATTTAAACTGGAAATTTTCAAAGCTTTTGCAGTGTTCCATGAAGAAAAAACTATCGGAGGGTCATTTTGTTTGATCTTGCCAGGAAAGAGCTTATATACTTATTATTATTGCGGACTAAGAGATTATCATAAGAGAATATTCCCAACCCATTTAGCTGTACTTGCAGCCCTCGAATATGCAGTTGAAAATAAAATTCCTATTATAGATTTTATGGGTGCCGGGAAACCTGGCATTGACTATGGAGTAAGAGACTATAAAATGGAATTTGGAGGGGACCTGGTTGAAGAAGGCAGATTTTTAAAGGTACTAAGCCCTATCCTTTACAAGGTTGGGGAAATTGGGTTAAGAGTAAAAAAAGCGCTTACGTGATGAGGATTTTGATTGATATAGGTCATCCCGCACACGTACATCTGTTTAAAAATTTGGTATACAGATTAAAAGAGAACAATCATGAAGTGATAATTACAGTCAGGGAAATTCCTGGGGCCATTGAATTACTTGAAAAATTAAATCTTCCTTATATTTCACTTGGAAAGAAAAGAGATAATTTTTACTTGAAAGGTTTAAATCAAATCTTCTATTTTTTCAGATTATTGAGAATAGCTAAAAAAAGGAAAATTTCTGTAACAGCAGGTTGTACTGTTACAATAGCCCTCCTTACTCGTTTTACAGGTATTCCGTCAATATTATTTGATGATGACGATGACCAGGTTGAACCATTGTTTGTAAAATACGGGCACAAATATGCATCACTGGTTCTAACGCCATCAAGTATCAAAAGAAAAACCCCAAAGGCAATTTATTATAACGGAATACATGAGTTAGCTTACTTACTCCCGACTTACTTTAAACCAGATAATGGCGTCATCAATGAATTGGGAGTTAATTCCGGATTATCTTATTTTATATTAAGATTTGTCGCTTTCAGGGCACATCATGATAAAGGGATGTCAGGTTTTTCTCTGGATAATAAAAAGCAACTTGTTCGCCTTTTAGAAAGATACGGAAGAGTATTTATCACCTCTGAAAAAAAGATAGAAACTGAGCTTGAAAAATACAGGATTAAAATATCGGCTGAAAAGATTCATTCAGTATTATTTTATTCAACCCTTTTTATTGGCGATAGTCAGACAATGACAAGCGAGGCTTGCATACTAGGCACTCCCGCATTTAAAATGAATACGTTTGCTCACCTTCTTTCGGTACCTGAAGAATTGGAAGACAAGTACAACCTTTGTTATGCATATAGGCCTGATGAATTTGAAGATATGATGAAAAAGATAGGAGAATTACTTGCTGAAAAAAACCTGAAAGCGATCTGGCAAAATAAAAGGAATGCATTCCTTTTGGATAAAATTGATGTTACAGCCTTTTTTGACTGGTTTATTGAAAATTATCCGCAAAGTATTGAAATCATGAAGAATAATCCTGATTACCAGCTCAGATATAAATAAATGGATTTCACTTTAATAACATATAAAAAGCTACTGAAGAGTTTAAAAAAAGCTGATTATTCATTTCAAACTATAAGTCAATATTTAACCGCTCCGATTTCTAAACCGGTTGTTTTACGTCATGATACTGACAAACTTCCTCTTAATTCCCTTCAATTTGGCAAAATTGAGTCAGAATTGGGAATCAGCGGGACTTATTATTTTAGAATAGGTCCTGAAAGTTTTGATGAAAAGATAATTAAAGAGATTTTTTCAATGGGGCATGAGATTGGTTATCACTATGAAGATTTGAGTTTTGCATGGACAAAACTCAAGGCTCAGGGCTCAGGGCTCAGGGCTCAGGGCGAAGAACTTGAAAATCTTATAGTAGAAATCGGAAAAGAATCGTTCAATGAAAACCTGGCGAAACTTAGAAAAATTGTTCCGGTAAACACGATTTGCATGCACGGTAGTCCGATGAGCAGGTGGGATAGCAGGTTGTTGTGGAAATATTATGATTATCATGATTTTGGTATTGTAGGAGAGCCATATTTTGATATCAATTTCAATGAGGTGCTTTATCTTACAGATACCGGGAGAAGATGGGACGGAGGACTTGTCTCAGTTCGAGACAAGGCACAGAGCTCAGGGCTCAGTGCACAGGGGATTGATCCGTTTAAGGGTTGGAAGGTGAAACCAAAAGGCATAATTAGCCACACATCGTCTGCCGCAAACGGCAATCCATATGATTTACAACCAGTACCCAGTACCCAGCACCCAGCACCATTTCCAAAATTCCACTCTTCCTTCGACATAATCAAAGCTACGGTAGCCAACAGGCTGCCCGATAATGTCATGATGACTTTTCATCCTCAGAGATGGTCTGATAGATCTGTTCCATGGATAAAGGAATTTGTATGGCAAAATGTGAAGAATGTGGGGAAGTATTTTCTTATCAGATTAAGTGGTTAGTGATCAGAAAACAGTGAACAGAGAAACAGAGATTAGGTGTCAGTGAACAGAAAACAGGAATCAGGAATCAGAGATTGGATCGTTTCGATTATCTTTTTCCAACCAGATCCCTGGTCCCTGATCTCAGGTCACTGATCTCTATTATGTCAATTCACTGGGTGCGTTTCATTTCGGTGGACATTTGATGGTGAGTGATGCAATTGGTGCCAAAAGATTAGTGGATAAATATTTTAAACCTTAATATCATGGGATATATTAAAGAACCGGACGGAGTTGATTTTGTAATACAAAGAAACCTTTGACAAAGAAACAAGAGAAAGATCTGAGTGAATATATTGCTAAAAGGAAACTTGAAATTAAAAAGAAACCCCCGAAAGGCATATACAAAAAACAAAGTGTTTAAGATATAAGTTTGGCATGAGTCCCATGCTTTGATTTCAGATGTTCTTTTACAGGTTTCAATAGACGCAGGATTGTATGCACACCAAAATTATTCAATCACCAAGCTGGTGTCAATAGGGGAAAAGGCTATTTTGTTAGGCTGCAAGCTGAAGGCAGAAGGCTGTAGGGAATCTCATCCGCCTTCCGTTGTTCTCGACTCGGTTTTTCCTATATCGAATCCAACCCCTCGTTTAATTTAAGAATTAGTATATTTGCTGTATGAATCTGGATGAAAGTAAAATACAAACAATTAGTGATTATTTCAGGGCCCCTCCGGTTCTGAAAGCATATCTGTTTGGCTCCTTCGTCCGTGGAGATGCTGATAATCAAAGCGATATAGATATTTTAGTTGACCTTGATTATACCCAAAAGATAGGACTACAATTTATTCAGATGAAGATTGATTTAGAGAAATTATTAAACACAAAAGTGGATTTAGTTTCTTCAAATGGCTTATCTAAATATTTAAAACCACTGGTTGATAATGAAAAGCAATTAATTTATGCGAGGTAAGATAGGAGATAAAGTAAGACTTCAGCATATCCTTGATGCAATTATTGAAATTGAAACCTATTCTCTTAATACTGATTTTTCAGGTTTTATGAAGAATTCCATGATGAGATTCGCATGTATCAAGCAGATGGAAATTATTAAGTTATTTACCTGGGCTAAAAGAAAAAATAATCGAAATCTTAAAATCAATTGAATAACAGTTTTCCCTTGTGTCCTCCAAACGCCATGTCTTCCCGAGTGCTTTGGTCACCGTAGCCTTGGCGAAGGTGGCTAGCGAAGGATCTTCGGATTCTTCAACTACCTTCACACATTTGCAATTTCGCCACTTCTTCCCTTCGTCTTCATTGCGCCGGTTTAGTCCAGAATAATCAATATTTGAAATGGCGCAGAGGCGCAACGGCTTAACGTCCCTCAGTCTCTTAGTCCCTCCGTCTCTCCATACCTTCGTCTTCTTAGCGCCGATATATATTTCACCTAATCTAAACATTTTCAGCTCCGGCGTCTGGTCCGGGGAGAGGTCTTCTTTCTACAAATATTTCGCCCCGCTGGGGCTTGAAGCCCGCCACACTTCTGTCCATTTATAGAATTTCTCCCCTTCTCCTCTTCTCCCCATCTCCCCTTCTTTTCTTTCCCTCACGCCTCACGCCTACATTCCACTGCCTGATGCCATATATTATATTTCCGGGAAATACTATATTTGTATCTAAATTATTACTAAATGTTTTTAGAGATATACATCAACGAAATCAGAAATCTTTGTCAGAAAAACAAAGTCAGGAATCTTTACGTATTCGGTTCTGTCCTGACAGATCGTTTTACCGATAAAAGCGATATTGATTTAATTGTTGATATAGATTCAAATGACCCTTTGGATTATGCGGACCACTATTTCAATCTTAAATTTGCTTTGGAGGAGTTATTAAACCGCCAAATTGATTTACTTGAGAACAAAGCTGTTAAGAACCCTTATCTCCGCGAAAACATTGATAATTCCAAAACACTTCTGTATGCATCCAGAGATTAAGGTTTGGCTAAAAGATATTCAATTATCAATTAATGAGATTCATGATTTTCTACCTGCTTCACGAAACTTTTTTCTTTTTCAGAAGGATTTAAAAACCCGTAAAGCAGTTGAAAGAAATATTGAAATCATTGGGGAAGCGATGAGACGGATCATAGAGAGTGAACCGGACATTCTGATTTCTGATGCTCGAAAGATTGTTGATACCAGAAACCGGATTATCCATGGATATGATTCAGTCTCTGCTGATGTTATATGGATGATTGTAACTCGTTATCTCCCAATTCTCGAAAAGGAAGTTCAGGAACTTCTTAAATAATTCCAAAACTATTTTGCATCCTTTTCTCTGCCCCTTAACTTACGAGATGAGATTTCATTGGGTGACCGCATCCCGCCCCACGGGACCCGGTTCCTCATTTCAGGTCCGCAGAATAGCCGACAAAGGATCTTCATAATGACAGCAGGTTTTGGGTTATAGACCTTCCTTTCCTCCTTTTCCCACTGATCTACATAAATAAAATATAGTATCTTTACTAATCTTTTGATATGCAGATGAAGACCAATGATGAAATAATTGAAATAATCAAGAGAACAGTTCTCGATTACCTGCCTGATGCTGAGGTGCTTCTCTTTGGATCACATGCACGAAAAAATGCATCTTTGGATAGTGATTATGATATTTTACTAATCACTGACTTTAACTTTTTACCAAAGGAGAAATTGCCAATAAGAACAAATATCCGAAAATTGTTACTCTCATTAGGAATTCGTTCTGATATACTGATTCAGAGCAAATCAGAAGTAGAAAAAAAGAAGAAGCTACCTGGACACATTATTAGAAAAATCATTAGAGAAGCAATCATGTTATGACATCTGACCGGGTTGATTATCTGAAAAACTGGTTTTTTCGAGCTAACGAGGATATTCTTGTTATGAAAAGCCTTTTTGAATCCCCGCGAGCGCATTCTCCGTTGCTTGCTGCTGAGTCAGCGAGCATTAAGAATTTACCTTAGGGGATCGAAGATTCTTCGTAGCTTGCTGCGAAGAGCTTCAATCTGACCCGGAAACATTTGCGAGTTCAATATGTTTTCATGCCCAACAAGCTGTAGAAAAATTCCTTAAAGCATTCCTTGTTTAGCATAATATTGATTTCCCCAAAACTCATGATTTAGACTTTTTACTCATGGAGCGTAAAAAAATTAATGATGAAATTTTCGATTTAGATCTAGGAAGCTTGACCGATTTTGGAGTAAGTATCAGATATCCGGATGATTTTTATCTTCCTGATTCATATTGGGCTCTTTCAGAGCCGTTGTCAAATAATCTCTGATGTACAAATTTTTGCATAAAGTCCGAAATTGAAATTTCACCCAAATCACCGTAGGCGATCAACGCCACCAAATCTTTTTTGGAAGCAGATTAAAATATTGCAATAAGTTTTTTACCTGGTGGCGCGATGGCAACCCGAAACCGAGCGTATAAAAAACACAGAATACAAATCTCCTTCATCAGAGGATTTTGGATTTCAAATGGACTCAGAGAATTTAGGGATCAAGCGCCTGTTTTGAGGCAAAGTTTTCTATTTGACGGCGCGAGGGCAAACCGGAAATGGTGCGAAATTTTGGCCAAACGGTAGCGCCAATAAGGCCGGTGNNTTCTTTTGGACGAACAAAAGAAATGAACAATTACTATAGAAGAACAAAAGAACCGATCCGCCACTTGGCGGAGAGCTCATTCCAGGCAAATGAACAATTAGATAAAAGCAATTGAGATTTGGGGCAACGCCCCATCAAATAAAAACCCCATCCCGGAAGGACTAAAAAGAACGAGAGCTAAACTCTTTCAATATCCTGGATCTTATATATGCTTCAATATCTTTTGAATTCACGTGGTACTTTGGTTCGAGAAGTCCGAAATTTTCTTCATATTTAAATAACGAACTATTTGAAAGAATACCTAAAATTGTTTTAGATTTCATCCGATGCCGTGAATAAGTACCACAATACCTGACAAGCTCTTCAAGAAGGATCCCTTCCTGTAAAATGGAATATATATCATAATAATCACGAAAAAGATTTCTTCGTGACATAACTTCAAGCTTCATTATACCAAGTGACTTGATATCTGCAACCCTTATCTGTTCGAACGCAGTGCTTGTTTTAACATCAGTGGAATTCGTCAGCGCATTTGAATAGAATGAGATCTTAACATTGTTAAGGGAAAAATTTACCTGGTAAAGATCAAGAATATCAGTTTTGACAGGTCCTGCAAGTTTTAGAGTTTTTTCAATTTCAGGCCAGGGAATTTCTTTATTCCGGATTTTTGGATCATCCTGCCATTTACAGAAGTCGAGATCTTCGCTTAGACGGTGGTTGATCTGTACACTCAGAGCAGTCCCTCCGACCAGAAGATAATCTTTAAATATTTCAAAACGTTTTATGGAATTGAATACCTGTTCAGTATCATCTGATAACCCTTTCATCATGTCTCGAGAGATATATTGTGTTTATACAGACATCTTTTCAGGTAAATATCCGGGTTCTTAATTTTAAAAAAGAGGAGGGCAAGCAGCAGATTCATTGAATGAAATTGTGCGTCGTTTATCACAATCTTCTCATTCCATATTTTTCTTATTTTCTTTTCTGGAAAAATGAGAAATAGCTTATTAATGTCTTCAATATCAAGATTTATCAGGGTTTTCTCAATAAGAATATCATCCGGTATCAGATTGTGTTCCGGGTTCTTATATGACCATAAAACTCTCTGGTCAATTAATTTCTGATTCAGCAGATCCCTGATATTTTTTACTTCCTTATTCATTAAAAATGTGAACTATTTTACAAATATAAAACATTCAGCAGGTATAAGCAATTATCTCTCCACCATCAATCCCTTTGTCACCCCTAAATGCAATGTAATCCCGAGTTCGCCAACCGGCGGATCTCCTGATCCTTCAGCTACCTTAACACATTAGCAATTTTGCCACTTCTTCCCTTGTGTCCTCCAAACGTCATGTCAATCCCGAGTATTAATACATTTTTGCACACCAGGTTTTTATGACAATCATAAGCGTATCAGATAATATTTGGCTTGTGAAATATTGTCATCAGTAAATGGATGAGGGCTTTAAGAAGCGATATGATGAAAAAGGCCGTAGGCCTTAGCTATTTTAACATCGGGCGAAGCCCGATGTCGAACTTCAACAAGAATTATCAAGCCCCGTAGTGGGCGAAATCTACTTAGAGAACTCTTTTTGACCTCTTCTGCAAGATCAGCCGGAGCCAAGGTCTTTGGAAGTGTGCGTCTTGATTTATTTCGCCCGCTACGGGGCTCATTAAGCTTTTGTAGCTTAATATGCAGGGCGTTGCCCTGCTTTAAAGTATTATGCCCCTGACGGGGCTGATCAAATACCATATTGTCCGGATTATTCCACCAATGGCATTACAATTTAAATTCAAGTTCCACAATCTCAAAGACTTCAAACTTTACAACTATGGATTAAGTATCTTTAAATATGCAAAATAATAAATGTTGTCATTAATAGTAGTGAAAGCGAGGGATCTCCTGATCCTTCAGCTACCTTAACACATTAGCAATTCGCCATTTCTTCACTCCGTCTTCGTTGCGCCGGTATATATTTCACCTAATCTAAACAATTTCAGCTCCGGCGCCTGTTTTGAGGAGTGGCCTTCTATCTATTAGATCGACTCGGGGCAGTTTACGGTATGATGGGGAGACTAAGTGACTGAGAGACTTAGGGACAAGTGAATTCTTTACCAACTCCAATTCTCAGGATGTAGTAAAGCCGGGGGTTATTCATATTGGGCTCTTTCAGAGCCGTTGTCAAATAATCTCTGATGGAAAAATTTTTGCATAAAGATCCGAAATTGAAATTTCACCCAAATCGCCGTCAGGCGATCAATGCCACCAAATCTTTTTTGGAAACAGATTAAAATTTTGCAACAAGTTTTTTACCTGGTGGCGCGATGGCAACCCGGAACCGAGCGTATAAAAAACACAGAATACAAATCTCCTTCAGCAGAGGATTTTGGATTTCAAATGGCCTCAGAGAATTTAGGGATCAAGCGCCTGTTTTGAGGCAAAGTTTTCTATTTGACGACGCGAGGGCAAAATGGAATCAAATAATCCAACCAAAATCGCCGTTAGGCGATCAATGCCACCAGATCTATTCTGTTAATTCTTGGATTTCAAACGGCCTTAGATTATTTTGGGATCAAGCACCTGTTTTGAGGCTTGCTGCGGTGGCCTTTAGTAAGCAATACTGTTTGAGCGAAGCCGAGGTACGAGGTGGAGCGAGTTGTATTGCGTGGGCAAGCCGAGAAACAGGTGCCCCAAAATAATCTGCAGCCTTGATTTTTCTTTGTTTACTTTCTTTTTATCAAGAAAAAGAAAGTAATAAGGATTTGTGGCAAGCAAAAGAACCAATCCCGCGAAACGGGAGAGCTCGCCGCAGGCAAATGAACAAATATAAATTCAAGACAAAGAAAGTAATATAGATTTGTGGCAGGTAAAATGTCAGTTCTGAAATTAACCCTACTCAAAAAACAGGTTGATGACTGTAGATACCTTGATTCCAATATTTTATTAAATTTGCAATATGATTCGAAGAAAGCAACATATTATCAAATTGATTCGACAGAAGGTAAATGAAATCGATAATACAGTTGAAGTCATACTTTATGGCTCCAGAGCAAGAGGAGATAATAGACGTGATTCGGATTGGGATGTTATGATCCTGCTAAAACGTAAAGATGTTGATAAAAAGGTCGAACAGACATTCCGACATAATCTGCTTGACATAGAACTTGAAATTGGAGTCCCTGTTTCAGTTTTTGTTTATTCAAAAAGTGATTGGGAAGGAAAATATTCTATCACCCCACTTTTTAGGAGTATTAAAAAAGAAGGGATTCTTATTCCATGACAAAAGAATAGAATGATTATATAAATTATCGTCTTCAGAGAGCTACTGAAACCTTAAATGACGCCAGACTACTGGCTGAGAACGAAAGGTGGAATTCCTCAATTAATCGACTATATTACGCATGCTATTATGCCGTCTCTGCATTACTTTATTCGCAGTCAATAGAGGCCAGGACTCATAAAGGAGTAAGGATTAAGTTCATGGGGGAGTTCATAAAGACGGGTACATTCGATAAAGATTTTGGTTAACTTTTTTCCGACCTTTTTGATTGGAGACAAGAAGGAGACTATTCCGATTTCGTTTCATTTGACAAAGACCTGACAATACCATTAATAAATAAAAGTGAAGAGTTTATTACCCTGATTGAAGCATTCTTGAAATCCAACGAAATGTGAATACTTACGGTGTTTTAGCCAATAAAAATTTTTTCAGAACGAGTCATCTTCTCTGTTCCTCAGTCTCATCGTCTCTGTTGTGCCAGTACATATTTCATCAAACCTAAACAATCTCAGCTCCGGCGTCTGTTTTGAGGAGTGGCCTTCTATCTACTGGATCGACTCGGGGCAGTTTGGGGTATGATGGGGAGACTAAGTGACTAAGTGACTGAGAGACTTAGGGACAAGTGAATTCTTTACCAACTCCAATTCTCAGGATGTAGTGACATATTGACAAGTTTGCCAATGATGTTTTCATAGCTTTCTGTAAGTTCAGTATGCTCAACCTTTGTTATGTACTCACAATTAATAGCGAAATCCAGCCAAGTTTGAGTTTCTGCGGCCTCACTTTCTGAATCTGATAATTTAGAAACAAATGATTTAGGATATCTCCTTTTTCTGAATGCTTCTGCCTGATTAGAACAAACTGATCTTGATGACCGTCGGATCTGATCAGTCAAAGAATAAGTCTCTTCTTTAGGGAACCTTTTTGAAATTTCAAATATTCTCATGGCAGATATAAACGAAAGTTTATAGACTTCCAATTCTTTATGAGACCGGATTTTCATCTTTGTAACGATTTAATTAGACAAAATTTATTCCACCTTAAAGTTAGAAAAAATTTGTTCTTTACCAACTTCAAATCTCTAAGTCCCTCAGTCCCTCAGTCTCTCAGTCTCTCCATACCTTCGTCTTCGTTGCGCCGGTATATATTTCACCTAATCTAAACAATTTCAGCTCCGGCGCCTGTTTTGAGGAGTGGCCTTCTATCTACTGGATCGACTCGGGGCAGTTTACGGTATGATGGGGAGACTAAGTGACTAAGTGACTGAGAGACTTAGGGACAAGTGAATTCTTTACCAACTCCAATTCTCAGGATGTAGTAAAGCCGGGGGTTATTCATATTGGGCTCTTTCAGAGCCGTTGTCAAGTAAACTCTGATGTACAAATTTTTGCATAAAAATCCGAAATTGAAATTTCACCCAAATCGCCGTCAGGCGATCAATGCCACCAAATCTTTTTTTGAAGCAGATTAAAATTTTGCAACAAGTTTTTTACCTGGTGGCGCGGGCGTAAATCAGAAAATCAGTTCTTGATATGTTTTTGGATTTCATTTGGCCTCAGATAATTTTGGGATCAAGCGCCTGTTTTGAGGCAAAGTTTTCTATTTGACGGCGCGAGGGCAAACCGGAAATGGTGCGAAATTTTGGCCAAACGGTAGCGCCAATAAGGCCTGTGTAGCGGGCGTACGGTTGGGCAAAATTTTTCATTTCCGGCGCCCTTTTCTTTGGTTCATTTCTTTTGGACGAACAAAAGAAATGAACGATAAGATAAAAGCAATTGAGATTTGGGGCAACGCCTCATCAAATAAAAATCCCCTCCCCGGGAAGGGAACCCATAAAACAAACCATGCGTCATGTGTCATGACATTCTCCTTATAAAACGCAGAAAAACAGTCCAATATGATTAATATTATGTACCTTCAACCTATAGCCTGACGCCTGACGCCTTTTATATAACTTGCAAATTGTTCATAATCAACACCACCTATCTGAAAACTCCCAAAAGTTCCCCCCTCGCACTTGCAACCTTTTTTACTATCTTGTAGTCTTGATTTTAGCCGAAATGGCCTGATTTATATTTCAACTAAAATAACCTGACATGAGAACGTCAATTTTGTCTGAGATTAAAAAAACATTCTTCATCAAAACGAGAAAGTTTTCGGTCCTGCTTTCATTTTTAATCCTTTCAACTTTTAGTTTATTTGCTCAGCCAGCTTGGTTTGGCGGAACTCCGACAGTTACTCCTCATGTTTTTTCTGAAGATTTTGGTTATGGCATTAATCAGGTTGGGAAAGTATACGTTATACTTATTAATTTTAATTATTCGGTTCCTGCTCCTTCATCTCTTGATGTAAAAAATGCAGCTTTAGCAGGTCCCACTGGTGGTCGTATATCAACATGGGTAATAAATGTCCCTCTTGCTAATATCAATCAAACCTTTTTAATTAATGCATTAAATCAAGAGGGCGGAAATATTAACTTGATTGACGGGCATGATTATACCTTTTATTTTGTAGCGGACGATGCCGGAGGAACCTTGCAGGCTGCCCCGGTTCGAATCTTTATGCCAACCTTACCGTGCCCCAACATCCAACTTTTCACATTTTTCGGTAACGTTGGAGAGTGTGTTAATCTTGGAGCAACAGGTATGTTCCAGGCTGCTCCTCTCGGGTTGCTTCCAACTGGTGTTTTAAAAGGAACCTTATGGACTGTGGATTGGGGTGATGGTACTGCATTATGGCAATATACCTCAACTGCAGATGACGATATACCTCCGGTACAATCTCATTCCTATTTTAATCTCACTAGTTGTAACTATGTGGGTACGTGGACTGTCCAAAACCCCTGTGGTAAGTTTGCCAACGCTTCAAATGTCTTCGTAGTTCACGGGCGAGATATACCAGCAGATGGGGATGGATTCTTGAGAATTGAGGAGCTGTCAACACACACACCTGATATTGTTTTTGTCTGTGAAGGGAAACAGCATAACATAACATTAGATGACATTAGTAAGTGGAACTGCCAAAACCCATCCGTCCCTAACCCTCTTACCCCAAAGCCGAACATAGACCCGAGAACGTTACAGTTTACTTATGGACAAACTCCGGCAGGTGTTGTAATGAATACAATAACAGGCAATGTTCTTATCGCAGGAATACATATTGCTAATGCCGGAGGAGGCTGGGATGGACCTGTCATTACCCCTGTCGCTCCACCAAATCCTAATACGCAGACAGATGTAATTACCATACCTGCAACATGTATGGTTGGTCAAAGGTTTTATGTTTATATCAAGAACTGGAATAAATGTAACCCATATGCTTCTAATCCAGCTATAGGTTATGAATTTCAACAGTTTATCATCGAGATAATTGGTGCACCTCCTGCACCTATTGTTACAACACCTCAGAATTATTGCTTCGGAAGTGTACCGGCCACTATCTCTGCAACACCGAACCTTCCGGGCAATACAATTAATTGGTACGCTGATGCCGGTCTGACAACATTACTTTTTACAGGACAGAATTACACTCATGGAAAGACAGCAGCCGGGACATATAACTACTGGGTTACAGAAACAAGCGGAACTAATGGTTGTGAAGGACCCCCGGCGCAGATAACAATGAATATTCGCGAATCTCTGGTTCAACCAGGAGTTATAACAGGACAGGCCCAGGTTTGCAGTAACCAGGCAGGAGTTATTTTTTCTGTAGTTGCTAACCCTCCTGTGATGCCAATCGGAGGTGCAACTCAATATGTATGGACTGTTCCCGGAGGATGGACAATAACTGCCGGTCAGGGAACGAGACAGATAACCGTGACTGTTGATGCAACCGCGGGAATTCAGACCGTAAGCCTTGTAGATCAGTACACTACTGTACCTAACTGTCCTTCACCCTCACAATCAACAACTATAACTGTCAACCCTATAGCAACGATTAACAGCGCCAACTCAAAAACAATATGCAATATTACTCCTCTGGGATATACCGCAACCAGTGCAACACCCGGCTGCACATTTGCATGGACAAGGGCAGTAGTAGCCGGGATATCCAACGGCGTAGGGGCAGGAGCGACAGCACTTATTAACGAATCTCTTAATAATACAACTACAGCAGCGGTTAATGCAATCTATATCATAACTCCAACAATTAATGGTTGTACTGGAACTCCATTTACCTTTACCGTAACAGTTAATCCTACATCAGTAATAACGAGTGCAGCGGCACAATCAGTTTGTAATACAACGCCGTTAGGCTATACAGCAACGAGTTCGACTGTTGGTGCATCATTTTCATGGACAAGGGCAGTAGTTGCAGGAATATCCA
>PMIJ01000091.1 GCA_003157015.1 Bacteroidales bacterium | reverse complement strand
GTATTTTAATGCCAGGTTATGTTTTGGCGATTATAATGAAGAACAGTTGAAGAATACTGTTCAGAATGTACTTCAGGATCTTGACCTTTATGATATCAAAGACCTGCAGGTTGGAGACATCATGAATAAAAAGGTCAGCGGAGGTCAGCGGAAAAGGCTAAATATAGGTCTGGAGCTGATGCGCGAACCGGTTGTTCTTTTTATTGATGAACCAACCTCAGGCTTATCCTCATTTGACTCTGAAAAAGTAATGAGCCTCCTGAGAAATCAGTCACTGAGCGGGAAACTTGTATTTGCCATTATACATCAGCCATCCTCTGATATTATAAAGATGTTCGACAGATTATGGCTGCTTGATAAAGGCGGTTATATGATTTATGATGGTGATCCTGTTGAGGCACTGGTATATTTCAAAACTGAAACATCCCAGGCAAATGCTGCAGAAAGCGAGTGCCCTAATTGCGGAAATGTTGAGACGGACAACATTCTGCATATTGTTGAGGTAAAAGTTATAGATAATAATGGTCATCCGGGGAAAGACAGACAAATTAGCCCGAAAGAATGGTACGAAAAGTACAAGAAAAAAATGATGCCTGTACTGGGAGCAAAACCCTCAAAATCGGTTATTCCTCCCAGCAATTTCAGAGTTCCTAAAAAAATTGACCAGATAAGAACGTTCATAAGACGAAACCTTACCAGGAAAATTGCTGACCGTCAGTACATGACTATTAACCTTATTGAAGCACCGTTACTTGCATTTATACTCGGGTATATCTCCAAATTCAGCGAAAACGGAATATACAGTTTCGCGACTAACAAAAACTATCCGATTTTCCTTTTTATGGCAGTTATCGTTTCCCTGTTTATTGGACTTACTGTAAGTGCTGAGGAGATTTTCAGGGACAGGAAGATTCTTGAACGTGAAAAATTTTTGGATCTCAGCAGATTGAGTTATATGATTTCAAAGATCAATTTTCTCTTTACCCTATCAGCCATACAGTCACTCTCATTTGTAGTTGTTGGCAATTTAATCCTTGGAGTAAGGGGAATGCTTTTACAACAATGGATTATTCTTTTTTCCACCGCCTGTTTTGGTAATATGCTTGGATTGAACATCTCTGCAGGTATGCGAACGGCAGTAAGCATATATATTCTCATCCCGCTTATCCTTGTTCCAATGCTTCTTCTTGGCGGAGCCATGATAAAGTTTGATGACCTTCATAAATCAATTAGCAAAAAGGTCTATGTTCCTCTCGTTGGAGATCTTATGGTTACACGTTGGGCTTACGAAGCATTATGTGTTGAACAGTTTAAGAGCAATAAATTCGAGAAGCCATTCTTTGACTATGATATGGAAATAAGTCAGAATGACTGGTATGCTTCATTTCTTGTTCCTACTCTAAAGGTTAAAGTTGATAATTGTTTGGCTGCAGGTAAAGATCCTGTTTATAAAGGAGATACTGAGGCCAGTTTCTATAAACTGAATTTTCATATTAAAAATCTTTCATCCATCACTGGAATTGCTCCGGGTGACTGGATTAAGAATCTGAATTACAGTAACTTCAATGATTTTGTAGCAAGTGAAGCAAAATCATTATTAGATAGTTTAAAAACCTACTTCAGAACCCAAAGCAGATTGATCAGTTACAAAAGAGACTCATTATTCAAGCAGATTTCCAACAGGATGGGAGAAAATAAATTCATTGAGTTAAGAGCACAGAACTATAGTGAAAATCTCGCTAATGTTGTACTAAACAGGCTGTCCACAAATAAAATATATGATGCGGATTATGAACTTATACAAAAGGCTGATCCGATTTTTATGGCACCCGGATCAAAATTCGGACGAGCCCATTTTTTTGCTCCGTATAAACGGATCGGAAACCTGAAAATTGAGACCATGATATTTAATATGATTGTTCTATGGGTTATGATCTTTATTTTATTTGTGACTTTATATTATAATGTCCTTAAACGTTTTATCAGGTTGCTTGAGTCTCTTAAACTGCCGATACTGAGGAAGTTCGGGAGGGATCTGCTTCAAGTGTAAATGTTTGCCCCCCTCCCGATAGCTATCGGGACCCGCCCAGGCGGGATTCGTACTATCGGATTATTCATGAACTATGGAACAGCGAAAAAGAGTATTTCCCAAAAAGAACCTCGGGCAGCATTTTCTTAAAGATAAAGCGATTGCGC
The DNA here is from genome assembly GCA_003157015.1 of Bacteroidales bacterium. GTDB lineage: Bacteria > Bacteroidota > Bacteroidia > Bacteroidales > VadinHA17 > LD21. Next base: position 29,605 of record PMIJ01000091.1, on the reverse strand, counting down.
GAAAAATTGCCGGAACACTAACAGGAGAAGGATATAGCTCTGTACTTGAAATTGGCCCGGGTATGGGAGTACTAACAGAATACCTGCTTGAAAGAGGATTTGATGATTTCCATGTAATTGAAATTGATAACGAATCGGTTCATTATCTTAATGAAAATTTTCCTGAGCTGAAGAATATTATAACGGGAGATTTTCTTTCAATGGACATTGATAAGTATTTCGATAGTAAATTGGCAATAATAGGTAATTTCCCTTATAATATATCGACCCAGATATTCTTTAAAGTACTTAAACACAAAGAGAAGGTTGTTGAAATTTCAGGAATGTTACAGAAAGAAGTTGCTGAGAGAATCTGCTCGGGACCAGGTTCAAAAACATATGGGATACTTAGTGTATTACTTCAGGCATTTTATAGAACAGAGTATCTTTTTACCGTCCCGGAACATGTTTTTTCACCACCTCCTAAAGTAAAATCAGGAGTAATCAGGCTGACCCGAAACACGATTGAACAACTTGGATGTGATGAGAAATTATTTACAAGGGTTGTAAAAGCCTCTTTTAATCAGCGAAGGAAAACTCTGAGGAACTCAGTCAGAGCAGCATTTGAACTGAAGCGCGACGATTATCATGAATTCGGATTAAGACCCGAACAACTGTCGGTTGATCAGTTTGTCCGGTTGACAACCTGGATAGCTGAAAATATGATTGTATCAGAATGAGAAACCAATTGCCNNTCATAGAGGTAATTAACAATAAAGGTACCTATAAGTATCAGCAAAACTCCGAGCAGCCCTCCGAAAAGCGAAAGAAGAACCGACTCAACAAGGAATTGCTGAAGTATAAAAAATTTCTTTGCCCCCAAAGCCTTTTGGATGCCAATAATATTTGTTCTCTCTCTTACTGAAACAAACATTATATTGGCAATTCCGAAACCTCCTACCAGAATGGCAAATCCACCTATGACCCAACCGCCGATATTTATTCCGGCAAACACTCCATTGAAACTCTGAGAAATAAGGCTTGCCCTGTTCATTGAAAAGTTGTCTGTTTCCCCGGGATGGAGTCTTCTTGATGCTCTGAATATCATTGTAGCTTCATCACTTAAGTCCTGGATATCGACTCCTGGTTTCGCCTTAATCATTAAAGTTGCCTGCAGGAAATTGTTTTTCATATTGATGAATGTCTTTCCAAAGTTATATGGAACAACAGTCTCTTCATCCATACCATTATCGCCAATTCCTCCTTTGCCTTCCTTCTTAAATACTCCTATGATGCTTGTCCTTTTTCCTGAAATTGTTATCATCTTGCCGACAGGATCAGCTTTTTCAAATAATCTTTCAGATATCACAGCCCCAATAATTGCCACATTTTTCCCTGATGCTGATTCTTCGGGTGAAAAATAACGACCCCTCTCAATTTCAAACGTTCTGATATTATTAAATTCGGGAGTTACAGCCCAAACATTAACATCACTTGCAAGATTTTTTTGATATTTAATCTGTTCCGGTTGCGTCACCGAAAAGCATGCTGCTGCACTTTTTGTGGAGCGGTTAGTTATTGCATTATAATCTTCTGTTGAAACAGCAGGATACTTAATTATGTCCCACCAGTTAAGATTGGTATTAAGTCCCCATGGCCATTTACTCGCATAAATCACATTATCGCCCAGTGATGAGATAGAATCATGAATTGATTTTTCCATCCAGTCAAGGACAGTGAACACTGAAATGATTGAAAATATCCCTATCGTAATGCCAAAGAGTGAAAGGAAAGTCCTTAACTTGTTAACGATGACAGAGTTAAAAGCAAAAATAAAACCCTCTTTTAAAAGTCTGAAAAACATATTGTTTTTAATCGTTTATTTTGAAAAGACAAAGATAAGGAAACCTTAGTCAGGGACAACTCAAAAATTGTAAAAATGATATATTTATATGAAAAACCATTTTTAAGAAGTTTTAGAGATATTTAGTCGTTTTGCGACACCATTCAGCTAATCAAATAAACTAAAATCGTCTAACTCTAAGAATCATATATTATAATGTATGACGTTATTAAAAAAATATCTATTTTTAGACGCCAATATAGGGATATCCAATATCGATCGTAATTATCATATAATGAGTGACAAACGAATTAAAAGTGCTCTGATTTCAGTTTTTTATAAGGAAGGTCTGGAAGATATAGTCAGGATTCTTCACAAATTAGGGGTGAAGATTTACTCGACAGGAGGCACTTATAATTTCCTGATGGATCTAAAAATACCAGCTGTAAAGGTTGAAGATCTCACTTCGTATCCCTCCATTCTCGGAGGAAGAGTTAAGACACTTCATCCTTCAGTTTTCGGTGGAATTTTGGCACGGCGTGAGAATATTGAGGATTTAAAACAGCTTTCAGAATACAAAATACCCGAAATCGATCTTGTTATAGTTGACCTTTATCCCTTCGAAGCTACCGTAAGAGCCAGCGATATTGAGGAAGAGATAATTGAAAAGATAGATATAGGCGGAATCTCACTGATCAGAGCCGGAGCAAAGAACTTCAATGATGTTCTCGTTGTTTCAGGAAGGGATCAGTATGCGGACGTATTTAAGTTATTAAAGGAAAAAAAAGGATATACTTCGGTTGATGAACGAAGATTTTTTGCTGCGAAAGCATTTCAGAAATCCTCTGGTTATGATACTTCTATCTTCAAATATTTTAACAGGGAGGCTTCAATTCCGGCATTCAGGGAAAGTATAGATGTATCCTATCCTTTACGGTATGGTGAGAATCCGCATCAGAAGGGGATATTTTACGGAGACATCGGCCAGATCTTCTCAAAACTTCACGGGAAAGAAATCTCATATAATAACCTTCTTGATCTTGATGCTGCCCTGAACCTCATTGATGAGTTCAAATTGCCTACTTATGTTGTTATCAAGCATAATAATGCATGTGGAGTCGCATCACGCAAAAATCCGGTTGATGCATGGGTTGATGCCCTGGCATGTGATCCTGTATCTGCATACGGCGGAGTAATAGTTACAAATACCACGGTTGATACAGCAGCTGCCGTGGAGATTGACAAGATATTTTTCGAAATAATTATAGCACCCCATTTTTCCTCCTCCGCTCTGGAAATTCTCAAGCAAAAGAAGAACAGAATAATCCTCATCAGGAAGGATTCTGAAAAATCGGGTCAGGGATTCAGATCACTTCTTAACGGAGTACTCTGGCAGCAGAGGGATACAAGCACAGAATCAGTTGAGCAGATGAGACCCGTAACAATCCGAACACCACAACCGGCTGAATTTAACGATCTGGTTTTAGCAAATATTATAGTTAAACACAGCAAATCAAATGCAATTGTAATTGTAAAAAATAATCAGTTATGCGCCAGTGGTATAGGACAAACATCCAGAGTGGATTCATTGAAGCAGGCTATTGAAAAGGCAAAGTCATTCGGATTCGATCTTCAGGGATCAGTTTTAGCTTCCGATGCTTTTTTCCCCTTCGCCGACAGTGTTGAAATAGCTCACAAGGCAGGTATTACTGCTATTGTACAGCCAGGAGGATCTGTCAGAGATCAGGAATCTATTGATTATTGTTCCTCAAATGGAGTGGCAATGGTTTTTACAGGGATAAGACATTTTAAACATTAAATACTAAATTAATCAGCATAGATAATGGGATTATTTTCATTTTTAACACAGGAGATTGCAATCGATCTGGGAACAGCAAATACCATCATTATTCACAATGATAAGATTGTTGTCGATGAACCATCTATCGTAGCAATAGATAAGAATAGCGGCAAGCTGATAGCAATTGGTGAAAAAGCAAGGCAGATGCATGGCAAGACACATGAAAACATTAAGACAATCAGGCCTTTACGGGATGGAGTAATTGCTGATTTCAATGCTGCTGAACTTATGATAAGGGGAATGATCAAGATGATTAACAAAGGACCAAGGCTTTTTTCCCCTTCCCTTAAGATGGTTGTGTGTATTCCTTCCGGAAGTACTGAGGTAGAGATTCGTGCTGTACGAGACTCGTCAGAGCATGCAGGTGGACGTGATGTCTACATGATTTATGAACCGATGGCCGCAGCAATTGGAATTGGCCTCGATGTTGAGGCTCCTGAAGGCTGTATGGTTGTTGATATTGGGGGAGGGACTACTGAAATTGCTGTTATTGCTCTTGGCGGTATCGTCTGCAATAAATCGATAAGAATCGCAGGAGATGGATTTACTGCTGATATTCAGGCTTATATGCGTCATCAGCATAACATAAAAATCGGCGAAAGAACGGCTGAAGATATTAAGATAGGAGTGGGAGCGGCGCTTCCCGATATTGAAAACCCTCCTGCCGATTTTGTGGTAAGAGGACCGAATATAATGACTGCTTTGCCGATCGAAATACCTATTTCTTACCAGGAAATAGCTTATTGTCTCGATAAATCTTTATCAAAAGTAGAGGCGGCTCTTTTAAATGTTCTTGAGCAGACACCGCCCGAATTATACGCAGATATAGTTAATAAGGGAATCTATCTGGCTGGTGGAGGAGCATTGCTTAGAGGCCTCGACAAAAGACTGACAGATAAGATCAATATCCCCTTTAATGTTGTTGAAGATCCCTTGCATGCGGTAGCTCGGGGGACAGGTGTCGCACTTAAAAATGTTGATAATTTTCCTTTCCTGATGAGATAATCTTACGGAATGAATGAGGAATCTGCTGAATTTTCTGGCCAGATACAACAACCTGATAATCTTTCTGTTTCTTGAAGGGATAGCATTTTATTTGATTTCAACCAGGAATAATTACCATAATTCCAGAGTCGTGAACAGCATAATGGGCATGACTCGCGGGATTGAAAAAAAGATTAATAATACCAGGACATACCTGAGCCTGCACGAGATTAATGAAAAACTAACGGCAGAAAATGTTGCCCTTAAAAATATAATCTCAAAACTGGGGAGGAGAGAGAGTTCACTTTTTTTTTCCGCCAATGATTCTGTATATAAACAGCAATACCTTCATACTTCGGCTGAAGTAATTGAAAATTCTATAAACCGTAAGAGGAATTTCTTTACAATTGACAAGGGCGAAAGTGAAGGCATTAAAGTTAACATGGCTGTTATTTCTTCAAACAGTGTTGCCGGAGTTATAGTAGGCTGTTCCAAAGACTATTCTGTTGCCATGTCGATTCTTAACCTCGATTTTAAATTAAGTGCCAGAATCAAGTCAAATGGTTATTTCGGGTCACTCAGCTGGGATGGCAGAGATTATCGGTATGCAATTTTAAGCGAGATACCTCAGCATGTCCTGGTAAACGTAGGAGACACCATTGAGACAACCGGTTATTCGGCTATCTTCCCTGAAGGTGCAATGGTTGGCACTGTGAGCGATTACGAAAAATTTGGCGGAGACTTCTATAAAATTACTGTTTTGCTGTCGAATGACTTTAAAAAAATGCACTTTGTTGATGTAATTGGTAATATGAAGAAAACGGAACAATTGCAACTTGAAAAATTATTTCAATGATCAATTCAATTTTAAGATTTGGACTGATATTTATTTTGCTTGTACTTCTTCAGGTATTGCTTTTTAACAATATCCAGTTCAGCGGATATGTTAATCCATATGTTTATATATTGTTTATTCTTCTTTTACCTATTGACGTACCATCCTGGTTACTGCTGATTTTATCTTTTGTTACCGGACTTATTATTGATTTTTTTTCAGGTTCCCCGGGTATGCATACTTCAGCTACAGTGCTTGCAGGGTTTGTAAGACCATATATTTTGAGAATTGTTTCTCCCAGGGACGGATATGAATCCGGATCTGACCCTTCAATGCTTAATTACGGCTTCAGATGGTTTTTCTTTTATGCCCTGCTGGTAGTGCTTGTTCATCATACGGCTCTTTTTTATCTTGAGGTTTTCCGGTTTGCAGAGTTTTTCAGAACAATGCTTAGGGTACTGCTGAGCTCAATATTTTCAATGACTTTTATTCTTCTGATAGAATTTTACAGAAGAGGAAAGTAAATTATCCGGAATTATGAAAGATCCATTCATTAACAGGAAATATGTTATAATGGCACTTATAGTGCTTGCAACACTTGGATTGTTAGTGAGGTTATTTATTATACAGGTTGCAAAGAACACATACAGGCTCTCGGCCGATAATAATGTCCTGAGATATATTACACAGTATCCTGCCCGGGGACTAGTTTATGACAGGAATGGCAAACTAATAGTCATTAATCAGGCTGCATATGATCTTATGGTTATTCCTTCACTGGTAACAAAAATCGACACTATGTCGTTCTGTGACCTGCTGGGAATTTCAACGGAAATGTTCAGAAAACAAATGAGAACCGCCATAAATTATTCCAGGCGGGCACCATCTGTATTCCTTAAACAGGTTTCGAATGAAACTTACGCGAGATTTCAGGAAAAAATGTTCCTGTATCCGGGTTTCTATCCACAACCACGTACGCTTCGGAAATATACAAAACCGGTTGCTGCTCATATTCTTGGATATGTAAGTGAGGTAGATGAAGGAGTGATAAAAAGAAATCCATACTATAAACCCGGTGATTATATAGGCAAAAGCGGAATAGAAGAGGCCTATGAAAAAGATCTGCGCGGTAGGCGGGGAGTGAAAATATTTCTCGTTGACGTCTTCAGCCGGATAAAAGGCTCTTATGCTGATGGGAAAATGGATACGGTGGCTGTCCAGGGATCCGATATTGTTTCAGGAATCGATCTTGATCTTCAGGAATATGGGGAACTCCTGATGAAAAATAAAAGAGGAAGTATTGTTGCTATAGAGCCCAAAACCGGAGAAGTATTGACACTTGTATCTGCACCTGATTATGATCCTTCACTTCTTGTAGGAAGGGTCAGATCTGAGAATTTCGCAAAACTTCAGAGTGATTCTGTTTCAGAGCCGTTATTTAACAGGGCATTAATGGCATCATATCCGCCCGGATCAACTTTCAAACCTATAAATGGACTAATTGGCCTTCAGGAAAGGGTAATCACTCCGGCAACACTTTTTGAATGTCATAATGGTTTCAGGGCAGGAAGTAAGTTTGTTGAATGCCATTCACATCCATCTCCGCTTAATATTGTAGGAGCCATTGGAAATTCATGTAATGCATATTTTTGTCAGACATATAGAAGAGTTCTGGAAAATCCAGACTTTAATACTATCGCTGATGCTTACTTTAAATGGAAAAGCTATCTCAATGAGTTTGGATTCGGTAACAAGCTGGGAACTGATTTTGTAAATGAACTCACAGGATTTATCCCATCGACTGATTATTTTGATAAATACTATGGCAAAAACAGATGGAAAGCCCTGACTGTCATCTCAATGGCAATTGGTCAGGGTGAAATTGAAACAACTCCGCTTCAGATGGCTAATATGACTGCAGCAATAGCGAACCGTGGTTATTTTTATACTCCTCATATTGTAAAATCAGTTGGCGCCGGCCATACCATTGACGAACGTTTCACAACGAAACATCAGATAGATATTGATACCGCAAATTTTGAACAAATTGTACTTGGAATGGAACAAGCAGTTACAAGCGGTACAGCAGCAGGTGTTAAATTGAAAGATATCATCATATGCGGAAAAACCGGGACAGCGCAAAATCCTCATGGTGCCAACCATTCTGTTTTTATTGCATTTGCGCCTAAGGATAATCCTAAAATTGCAATTGCTGTTTTTGTTGAGAATGCCGGTTTCGGTGCAACCTATGCAGCTCCTGTGGCAAGTCTTATGATAGAAAAATATATAAAAGGAGAGATATCCAATAAAGCTCTGGAAAAGAGAATACTTGAACTAAATCTTGAGGGGAAAATCAGTGAAGCGGAGCGTTAATATCTGGAATGGGATCGACAAGATTTCAATAGTCCTGTTTTTGCTTCTGGTTGCACTGGGATGGATCAATATATATGCTGCAGTTTTTAATGAAGATCATCCAGGATTACTGGACTTTTCACAACGGTATGGAAAGCAGTTTATCTGGATAATTGCATCGCTCATACTTGCTGTTTTTATAGTAATTATCGATAACCGGTTCTATTTCTTTTTCTCCTGGTTTATTTATGGGACATGTATGTTGCTTCTGGTTCTTGTTGTTATTTTTGGGAAGGAAATAAACGGTGCAAGATCATGGTTTGAGTTTGGAGGAATCAGTCTTCAACCGTCGGAATTAGCCAAGTTTGGAACAGCCCTGGCCCTTGCAAGTTATTTAAATACCAGGAGACAGGATCTGACACGATTATCAGCTATGATTCCCGCATCGGCAATAATTCTTTTCCCGGCATTTCTTATTATGCTTCAGCCTGATACAGGGTCAGCAATTGTTTATTTTTCTTTATTTATAGTACTCTTCAGAGAAGGAATGAGCCCATATATATTTGTATCGGGGTTATTAATGATAGTTCTGTTTTTTCTTACCCTTCTTACGAACATTCTTCATCTTACAATTGCATCGATAATTATTGCAGTGATTCTTGTGTGGTTTACAACACGAAAATGGAAACTGGTACTTTTCGGAACCGGGATTTTCCTCCTTATTGCCGGAACCATTTATTTACTTGATCATTATATCATTAAATCCATTGGTAATGAGCTGGTTATTTTTATCTCACTCATTCTTTCAGGTGCAGCTTATGCTTTTTATATCTATAATAAGAGAGCGGCGTCTGTTTTAATAATATATATATTCCTTTTAGGAAGTATCATCTTTGTTAATGCGTTTGATTACGCATTTAATAATATACTTCCCAAACATCAGAAGGATAGGGTGAACATTCTTCTTGGTTTTAAAACAGATCTTCATGGAACGGGGTATAATGTCAACCAGTCAATAATTTCGATTGGTTCAGGCGGTTTCGCCGGAAAAGGTTTTTTGCAGGGAACACAAACAAAGTTCAAGTTTGTGCCTAAGCAGAGCTCAGACTTTATTTTCTGTACTGTTGGTGAAGAATGGGGTTTTATGGGCTCCGGTATTGTAATCGGAATCTATTTGTTTCTACTTTTGAGACTTGTCACTTTGGCTGAACGACAGCGTTCGGTCTTTGCAAGGATATACGGATACTGTGTTGCTTCAATCTTTTTTACTCATATCTTTTTAAATATCGGAATGGCTATCGGTCTAATACCGGTGATAGGGATACCATTACCTTTTTTAAGCTATGGAGGAAGCTCTTTATGGGGGTTTACTATTCTTCTGTTTATATTCCTGAGGCTTGATGCAAGCCGTACCGAATATCTGGTATGATCAGAATGGTATTGTTATCCTGTGTGAGATTTCAATGCCAAAATCTTTTTCAACATAATCAATTAGTTGAGGAAAAAACTCCATAAAATCGTCCTGAAGAGAATAATAATTTTTTTTTAAAGCATGCATGGCAAATCTGGTTTCATTCGGAAGGGTTGAACGCTTGCTCAGTGTATTTAAAACATGACGGATTCCGCCAAGGGTCTGGTATGATTCTATCCAGTTGTTTATAATAAAGAAAGGCATCATCTCGCGTACATTTTCCGGCATTATTTCGTAGTTGTTCACCAGTGCACGGTAAAAATTATATGTAACGCTCTCTAATGGTCTTCTTGAAAAAAAATCCCATTCCTTTGTGAGAAAATGATCATAAATTATATCTGTAATTACACCGGAGTATTTATGGTACTTCCTGGTAAAAAATATCTTGCTGCGGTGAACAACTGGATGCCGGTCAGTGAATCCATCTATGTGCCTGTGTAATATGATTCCTTTTCTGATAAGATCGGGATACTTTAGATAATCACGTCCTTTTACGTAATCACCAATGTAATTGCCAATGATAATTTTATCAGAATCACCTGAAAGATATATATGAGCCAGCACATTCATAACATGACATAATAGTACAAAGAATTTGCCATATACCTTCTCTTATTGAAAACATTTTCTTTAACATGTTTTCAGAACACACACCGAATAGCATTAACAGGCTATAATTCAGAAAATTAAAGCATAGAAACAGTATTCAAAAAAATACCATAAAATGCTCGGAATTCCGGTATGCAAATTATACATTTGTTGGTTCATTTTAAAATGCAAATTCAATTCCGATAAATAAATTTCTAACAAACTAAGGAGGATTTATGACTAAGAAAAATGTCATCATAATTGGTGCAGCAGGCCGTGATTTCCATAACTTCAATACCTGTTACAGAGATAACGAATTTTATAATGTTGTTGCTTTTACTGCCGCTCAGATACCTGATATTGATGGAAGAAAATATCCAAAAGAGCTCGCCGGCAAATTATATCCTGATGGGATACCCATTTTTACTGAAGAAAATCTGCCTGATCTTATAAAGAAATATAAAGTTAATGACTGTGTTTTCTCATATAGCGATGTTACTTACCAGAAGGTGATGTCTGTGAGTGCAATAGTGAACGCTGCAGGTGCCAACTTTGTTTTGCTCGGACCCTCAGATACTATGGTAAAAAGCACAAAACCACTTATCGCTGTAGGAGCTATACGGACCGGTTGCGGAAAGAGTCAGACATCGAGAAAGGTTATAGAGCTTCTTATGGAAAAAGGCTTAAAGGTGGTTGCAGTGCGTCATCCGATGCCATATGGTGACCTAAATGCCCAGAAAGTACAGCGTTTTGCGGTTGTTAAAGATCTTGAAAAACATAAATGTACAGTCGAGGAGATGGAAGAGTACGAACCGCATGTGGTCAGAGGAAATGTCATTTATGCCGGCGTTGATTATGAGGCAATTTTAAGGGCAGCTGAAAATGATCCGGCTGGTTGTGATGTAGTTTTATGGGACGGCGGAAATAATGATTTTCCTTTTTACAAACCCGACCTTATGATAACAGTCGCAGATCCTCACAGGGCAGGTCATGAACTAAGGTATTACCCTGGCGAAGTAACGCTCCGTATAGCAGACGTTGTGGTAATAAATAAAATGGACAGTGCCTCTCCTGAAGCAATCCAGATAGTCAGGGAGAGCATTGATAAAGTCAATCCGAATGCCATTGTTATTGATGGTGCCTCACCCATTAAAGTTGACGATTCATCTTCGATAAAAGGGAAAAGAGTGCTTGTTGTCGAGGATGGCCCCACTCTTACCCATGGAGAGATGAAGATTGGAGCAGGAGTTGTTGCAGCCCGTAAATTCGGAGCTGCAGAACTCGTTGATCCACGACCATATACTGTGGGAAGACTTAGCGAAACATTCAGGTTGTATCCTAATATCGGAACACTTCTTCCTGCGATGGGTTATGGAGATCAGCAGCTGAAAGACCTTGAAACAACCATTAACAATACAGATTGCGACAGTGTAATTATAGCTACCCCTATCGATCTGAACAGGATCATCAAAATCAAGAAACCTAATACCAGGGTTTATTATGATCTGCAGGAGATTGGTGATCCTAATCTTACTCAGGTTATTGATGAGTTTGTGAAGAAGTTTAAACTGAAATAGTAAAAACCTTAAAAGGTATATATATGGATTTCTCTGTGATGCTCTGTGCTTCTCCAGATATCTCAGTGTAAGTTCTTAATTTTAATTACACAGAGTTGCACAGAGTATTCACTGAGAACCACAGAGCAACAATCGTTGATTATTTTTCTATTTTCCTGTATTTCTCAACCCTTGCATCTTTTATTACTCCGTTCCAGTTCAGTCCGAAACCAAAATCATAAGTGTTCCCTTCCGAGTCAACATGACATATCATATCAAATGGAACATCCTCTTTCTGTGTCTCTACAGTTTTCATGTCAGCAGGCATCTGTAATGGCAGCAGACCCGAAGGTTCCGAAGCGCCGGAAATAATATCAAGGATAGCCTGATCCTGAACATCGAAGTTAACAATTATGGCATCTGCATCTTTTTCAAATTCACTGAAAACCATTGGTTTTGACATTGCTATTGAAACAATAACCGGCTTGGATTTCATAGCTTTCCTGGTATCCAGTACCATATTAAGATCAGAAGCATTCGAAGCAGTGACTGTCTTTCCCTTATAGGTTCTGTTGGTAAATTTCTCAAAAGGATCTCCTCCGGCGAGACTTTGATCGCGTGCGTACATGGCTTTGTAAGGACCATATTGAAGACTTATAGGAATATATCCGTTTCCACCTTTTTTTACATCGTTTGCATCGTAACCACTTCCTGAATTTGGACTCCTGATGATTACCAGAGCGAAGTCGGCTTCATCGGGTTTTTCCGTAACTTTATAATACTTTTTAACCAGGTTTATATTGACAGGATAAGTTACTGACGCAGGAGTAGTACCACCAAAGAAGTCTTTACCGGCAGCCGTTGTCCGTTTAGGAATATAAACTGTTTTCTTTTTTGCAACTGGAAGCGCTTTATTTTTATTTTTGAGCATAATAATCGATTTCAGCTGTGCCTCATAGCCGGCTTTCATGAATGCCTCGTTTCCGACAGTTTTCTTCGTCTCTTCCACATTTAAATATGGATTTTCAAAAAGGCCCACCCTGAAGATATTCTTTAAAAGACGGACTGCAGATTGCTCCATCCGTGTTCTCATGAATGCTTCTCCGTGTTCTTTAACTCCCATCTGATAAGCTTCTATAACAGGTCCTGCATCATTGTTGCCACCAAACTGGTCCACTCCGGCCATAATTATTTTATAATGTCTTTGTGCAATAGTAAGTGTCTCGACTCCCCAACAGGTTGTTCCGAATCCGTCAACAGCTTTTTCATCAGTAGTGACACCCCAATCGGTACAAACGACTCCGTCAAAAGAATATTTACCACGCAGGAGGTCGGTTATGATATATTTATTATAGCTGTTGCCTACATTTTCTTTGTTTTGATTGTCAATGCCAAAGGAAATTGTATAATAAGGCATTACGGCGGAAGCCATTTTTGTTTCACCATCAAGTTTTAGTGCTCCCTCGGTAAATGGTATAAGGTGATCGGCAAGATTATTCCCGGGATATACGGCATATTTACCGAATGCAAAATGAGCATCCCGTCCTCCCTCTTCAGGTCCGCCACCGGGCCAATGTTTTATCATGGTATTAACACTTGTATAACCCCAGCCACCGGCAATTGACTTGTCACCGAGAGACGTCTGGAAGCCGTCAACATAAGCACGAGCCATATCTGCAGTGAGTCGTGGATTTTCACCGAAAGTGCCGTTAACTCTTGCCCATCGCGGTTCGGTAGCGAGATCAATCTGGGGAGAGAGTGCTGTTGCAATTCCTAAGGCACGGTATTCTTTCGAAGCTATCTGACCGAATTGTTTTACGACTGCGGGATCAAAGGTCGCAGCCATACCCAGTGAACCCGGCCACATAGATATCTGTCCTGCAGAGCCAACATTATATTCAACATCTGAAGTCGAGCGATGCCTTGGATCAGAACTGTTATTGGCGGGAATACCTAAACCTATGCCTTCGCAAAGCGCCTGTACTTTGTTATTCCATAAGGCCGCAACTTCGGGGCTTTCAACTGTTGTAACCAGTACATGACGAAGATTATCTTTTGTGAGGAATTTTATCTGTTGGTCACTCAGGTCGGATGATTTTGCTCCGCTTTCAGCAAAAGGCTTTCCATTATATGTGCTTGCTCCAAATCGAGTACTCCCGGATGGAATTGCCTGATGGGCGCTGTAAAGCATCAAACCGGCAATCTGTTCAACAGACATTTTTGATGCCAGGTCTTTTGCACGTTCTTCAGCGCTTAGTCGCCAGTCTTCATATTTGTCGAGATTGCCATTTTTATTTAGATCTTTGAAAGCCAGACCATTAACTGTAAGTATTTTAACACCGGATGTATTATCATAACCAAGAGTCTGACCTCCCTTGTTCGTCACGATCATTAGTGATCCGTTACCGGTTTCACTCCAGTTTTTACAGCTGCCGAAAGACAAAACAAATACTGAAACGACAAGGATGTAAGAGATAATTTTAAGTTTTTTCATTTTGAGTAATGTTTGTTCAAACCTTTTGCAATTTTATGTTAGTTCTTGATATTGTAAAATTTCCTTATTTTTTTCATAGATTGATCACCCTCTTTCCCGTTTCCCCCAAGGGGGAAAAGCTCAGTTTGTGCTCCTTCCCCCTTGGGGGAAGGTTGGAATGGGGGTAAAAGAAATATAAAAGTAGCAGTTAGTTAATAATTGAAAAGCCTATATTTAAAATTTTTATAGTCTTTCTTTAAGTTTTTTTCCGGCTTCTTCGAAACCTGGTTTATTAAGCAAAGCAAACATGTTTTTTTTGTAAGCTTCAACACCGGGCTGGTCAAACGGATTGACATCCAGAATGTATCCGCTGATAGCACAGGCCATTTCAAAGAAATAGATCATTTGTCCGATGTAATACTCATCCAGTTCCGGTATAGTTATTGTGATAATTGGTACATTGCCGTCGTTGTGAGCCAGCGTAGTGCCTAATTCTGCATTGTGATTTACTTCCGAAAGTCTTTTCCCCGCAAGATAATTCAACTGATCAGAGTCATCTTTTTCAAGTGGGATAGTGAGATTTTTGACCGGATTTTTAACAGAGATCATTGTTTCGAAAAGGATTCTTTGCCCGTCCTGAATATATTGACCCATTGAATGAAGATCAGTCGTAAGATCGACTGATGCGGGAAAAATACCTTTGCCATCTTTCCCCTCACTCTCTCCGTAAAGCTGTTTCCACCATTCAGAGAAAAAATGAAGTTTTGGTGTAAAGCCAACCATTATTTCAATGGGTTTTCCAATCTGCAGCAGAAGATTTCTTGCTGAGGCATACAGCAGAGAAGGATTAGATTCAGCATGTTTGTTTTTTTGGGTAAGCAATTCCATTGATTTGGCTCCTCTCACAAGCATTCTGATATCGAGGCCGCTGATCGCAATCGGCAAAAGTCCGACAGGAGTCAGAACCGAATATCTTCCTCCTATGTTATCGGGGATAATAAATGTTTCATAACCATTGGTTTCCGCGAGCGACCTGAGAGCTCCTTTTTTTGCATCTGTGATAGCGATAATTCTTTCAGTTGCAGCCTGTTTTCCGATTTTTCTTTCCAGGTGATCCTTAAGTATTCTGAATGCAATAGCAGGTTCTGTTGTTGTTCCTGATTTTGAGATTACAACTATTGAATAATTTCTTCCTTCAAGAAGTTCAATGAGCTCTGCCAGGTAATCTTCGCTGATATTCTGGCCGGCAAAAATCACATCATGATGTTTATTCTTCAGGAAGGGTGAGAAGGAATGAGAAAGAGCTTCAATCACTGCCCTGGCTCCCAGGTAGGAGCCCCCGATTCCGATTACTATTGTGGTATCAGAAACTGATCTTATATGTTCAGCGGTTTTTTCAATTCTTTCAAGTTGTGGTAAAATGTTATCCGGAAGGGTCATCCATCCAAGAAAATCATTTCCGGGTCCGGTACCTTTGTTGAGAGTATCGAGGTGACGGACTGATTGCTGTGCATGGGCAATGATTTCTTCGGATGAGATAAATTTGCTGGTGTTTTTCAGATTGATGCTTAAATTTTCCTTCATTTCCTTAAAATTTCAATTAGATTATTGTTTCCCTTCGTGTTACTTAGTGTTTTACTTTGCGATCCTTGGCGGTTAAATAAAATATGTTTTTCACAAAGGGACACAAAGGAAACACCAAGGTTCTCAAAGGATCATCCTGCAGGATATTGTGCAAAGTTAAGAAAAAAGCCGTCGGAAGAATCGGGCGGCTTTTAATAATGATGGGAAATATAATTATTTGAGATTATCTTTTATGAATTCCTCCTGCACTGGAAGAATGAGCATCTATATATTTAGGATCGCCTTTATAATTTATATCTCCGGCGCTGGAAGCTCTGGCGGTTATTCTCTCAGATACATTAACATCAGCGTCACCGGCGCTTGAAACGGATACATCTGCTTCCCTTGCCTTCAGATCATATGCTTTCAGATCACCTGCGCTGCTCAGGTCGGCTCTTAGCATATCAGCTTCACCGGTAAGTGTTATATCGCCCGAACTGCTTATATCTACATCTATTTTGTTTGCTTTTACATCAAGTTTTATATCGCCTGCGCTGCTTGCTGATAATTCGAGTTTGTCAGCGTTGATCGTGGACTCTCCATATACATCACCGGCGCTGGATGTTTTTACGGAACTGACTTCTTTTATAGTGACATAGACCCTTTTTCTTTCTGCGTCGCGGATGTTATATTCGCTGTATACATTCAGAACTCCGTTTCTGACTTCTGTGAGAATATATTCATGGAGATTCTCATCAGCTTCAACTGAAACTGCCTCATTGTTACCCTGTTTAAGATAAACATCAATTCCGGAACTTACTTTTACACCGGTGAAAGAGTCGGTTTTTCTTTCTTTTGTGACTACTTTCCTGTTCCCTTCAACAGTTTTCCAGTGCTGCCCCTGGATCTGAATGCAGGATGTTGTGCCAAGGACAATGAGAGCAATTGTTAATGATCTAAGGCTTTTCATAATTATTTTTATTAGTTTTTTAAACTCAAATCCGGGATAAAGACAGAAAGAAAAATGAATTGTTGCATCCGAATCCAAAAAAAAGTATTATGTATTATTAGCGATAGTTGAAATAAGGCACAATGGCATAACGGCATAAAGGCTCAACGGCAAGAGAAAATCAAGTTTAACACTTAACCTCAATCTTAACCTTAAACTAAACCTTAATTTTAATGCCACTTGAAGATTTTTAATCCTATAGTGAAAAAGAGGGCCCCTATGGCTGTCAGGATTATAATCGGAAATGCGGTGTCACGAAATCCGGCACCTTCATTGAAGATGCTTCTTGCCGCGTCAGTAAGAATGGTCAATGGAAGTTTTCTGATTACCGGCAGACTCCATTCCGGAAAATTCTGGTAACTGAAAAATATACCTGACAGTATCATCATCGGCATTACAACAAAATTTATAAGCCCGTTTCCTACCTCAGTATTTGAAGTGTGGGATGAGATAAGAATTGCCAGACCTGCAAAAGCAATATTACCCGCAAGGAACAGCAATATAAGGGCGAAGATATTTCCCTGAATACTCATTTTAAAGGCAAGAAGGGCAAAAAAGAAAAGTGCTGATGATTCAATAAAATTCATAATTATCCTTACTGAGATAAGTGCCATCAGGAAATTCGACTTTCTCATTGGTGTTGCAACGAGCCTGCGTAACAGTTTTTTTGATCTTTTTTCTATTAATCCATAACTGATACCCCACATACTTGACATCATGATCCCCATTGTCATCAGACCAGGAACGAGGAAATCGATATAACGGGTTCCCTTTACAGTCAGAGGCTTGATTTCTGAAATGCTTTGAACAGGCTGAACCTCTCCTTTGCCTACAGCACTGCTCAGTTTAAGAAAAGTCAGCTGTGCATCGGGATTCATTGGATCAAAATGGTATTCCACGGAGTCGTTTAAACCGAGAAGTAGAACATTTACGGTGCCTCTTTTAAGGAATGTCATTGCTTCATCCCATTTCATTTCATATATCAGAAAAATGGAATTTCCCAGTTTTTCATCTTTTATGGTGTATTTCCAGATCCATGATTCCCTTTTTCCGGAGGGATTCTTTTCACAACGCTTTTCAAGGAAGGCTGAAAGGACACTGTTCCCCGATAAATTGGATGACCCGTCAGATCTGGTTATGACAGCGACTTTTCTGGTGACATCAGCTTTTTTTGTAAAGGCGAGTCCTAACCCGAGCGACATCAGAATCGGGAAGAGGATCCCCCAGAAAAGTACCCCGGGTTCCCTGACTATTTCCCTGAAAAGGGATATTATAAGCAGCCAGAGCTGTTTTAGGCCTGAAAATCTATTCATCAATTTTCCTTCCTGTTAGTGAAACAAACAGATCATCAAGAGTTTTATGACGGAATTCCATATGTTTAAGAACAATGTTCCTCGATTTGACGTAATTCATGAATGCCGGAAGTTCAGTTTCAAAATTCGTTAGTGTGATAAATCCTTTTGACTTTGTATCTCCACGATGAATTTCAAATGGCAATCCCGAACAATGAATATCCTCATGTGCAAGGTTGGACTCGGCAGCGAATTCAAGTACTTTCTCATTTGATTCATCTTCAAGCAACTGATGCAATGTGCCTTCCTTCAGGATCACTCCGTTATCCATAATAACTATATAGTCGCACAGATTTTCCGCCTCTTCCATGTAATGAGTCGTGAGGATCATTGATGTTTCAGATTTCTCTTTAAGGCTTCGCAGAATTTCCCATATTTCTCGTCTGGCATTAGGATCCAGTCCTGTTGTCGGTTCATCGAGAAGAAGTATTGAAGGTTTGTTTATAAGGGCAATTCCGATAGCCAGCCTTTGCCTCTGACCACCAGAAAGATTGACCACATAAGATTTTCTTTTTTCCTGAAGGCCCACGATATCTATAATCTCATTAACGCGTTCTTTCCCCAGATTAAAAAATCCAGCAAAAAGCGCAATTGTTTCCGATACACGCAGCTTGTCAATAAACCTGGTTTCCTGAAGTGACAGACCTATGATAGTGTGAAGTTCATCTTCATTTCCTTTCCATTTTTTCCCCATAATGGTGATTTCTCCTTTATCAGGTTTCTGAATGCCTTCAATCATCTCGACCAGGGTTGTTTTACCGGCTCCATTCGGACCCAGAAGTGCAACAAACTGACCTTTAGGGATAGAAAGATCTATCCCTTTTACAGCCTGGACCGTTTTGAAGGATTTCCAGACATTTTTTACCTCAATGACACTATATGTACTCATTTAAAAAGATGTCGCGAAATTTAATTTTTTTTTGGATAGGATTTGTTGAAGAGGGTATATTTCCTAACAATTGTGTATTGTCCAATGTTCGGATTTTTTGTAATTTTATAAAAAAAATGAGTTTAAATAAAACCATAGTTCTGTTTTTGTATATGAGTTTGGTTTCCGGATGCAGACAACAGAAATCAGAACTGACCCAGATTAGACCGGCTTCAGATTCAAAGAGTGAGATAGCTGGAAATATCACCATAAACGGGGCTTATGCCCTTTATCCGCTGGTAAAGAAATGGAGCAATGATTTTATGAAGATCCATCCTTCAATTCAAATTGTTGTTAAAAAAGAAGGAACGGGCCAGGGAATTGAAGATCTACAGGCAAAACAGATCAGGTTGGCAATGATTTCCAGGCCGCTGACTGATGAAGAACAGACCGAAGGGATCTGGTTAATACCGGTAGCTAAAGAAGGAGTTGCGCCAATTGTCAATCAAAGAAATCCATATATTAAAATAATTCTTGAACATGGGATTAGCCCGAAAAAACTTATCAGTTTGTTTACTGGCAATAAGCCGATGACCTGGGGAGAACTTCTTGATACAACTTCTAAAGAAAAGGCGGTCGTTTATACCAGGGCCGATGAATCAGGCGCAGCAGTTGTATGGGCTAATTTTTTATGGAAAGAAAGTACCGATCTGAAGGGGATCAAGGTTGTTGGAGACAGTGAAATGATAAAAAGAGTACAGGAAGATAAACTCTCAATCGGGTATTGCAACTTTTCATATGCCTTTGATTCGGTCACCGGGGAAAGAATTAAAGATATCCAGGTAATGCCAATAGATCTTAATTTCGATAAAATCATCGACAGAAAAGAGGTTCCTTTCACTAATATAAAGAAAGCGCACAGGGGATTGTGGCTTGGATATTATCCGAAAAATCTTACCCGGGAACTTACTTTTGGTTCAATTGGGAAACCTTCAGACCCTGCAATTTTAGAGTTTTTAAAATATGCTCTGACTATCGGTCAGGCATCAGTTGCAAGTTCCGGTTTCTGTGAATTGAATGACGTATATGTTAAAAATGCGCTTGAAAACCTTAAATAGAACTACTTTGTTCCGAAAAGCCTGTCGCCGGCATCACCGAGCCCGGGAACTATGTATCCGTGCTCATTAAGTTTTTCATCGAGGCCGGCAAGAAATATCTGAACGTCAGGGTGGTCTTTTAATATCCGTTCTACTCCCACGGGCACGCCAACAACGCAAACAAGTTTTATGATTTTTGCCCCATTGTCTTTTAATACACTGATTGCGTCTGTTGAACTTCCACCTGTGGCAAGCATAGGATCGAGAAGCATTACAACAGCATTGGGAAGATTATCGGGGAATTTGGAATAGTAAGTCATAGGTTTTAGCGTTTTGTGATCGCGATACATTCCAATATGTCCTATCCTTGCCGTTGGTATCAGATTAGATATTCCGTCAACCATCCCTAATCCTGCCCTTAAAATCGGTACAAGAACAACATCCACTGCCAGTTCCTGCGTTTTACATTTTCCAAGAGGAGTTTCGATTATAACATTTTTCACGGGAAGGTCGCGTGTAATCTCATATGCCATCAGACCGGCAATCTCTTTAAGTGTTTCCCGGAATTCTCTGGTATCAGTTTCCTTGCGGCGTAAAAGGGCAAGTTTATGGGTAAGTAGCGGGTGTTTAAGTAAATTTAGCATTGTAATATTTTTTCTAAACTTACCAAAATATAAAATATCTATCTGCAAAATATCATCAGAATTGTTAGTATTAAAGGAGCCAGTAAATTCGAGTCTGAGGGAATAATTAGTATAGCATGTATCTTGTCTGTCGCTGAAATTCAACAAGAATTAATAATCTTGAAATTACTTTCTTATGACTGGCGATAGCATCTCCTAAGTATGAGTAGTCTTTATCATTGAACCATTTTTCAAAAGGAAGGACTGCAATCGTTTTTTCAACAGGCTCCGTGGATAGTTGATGCCTTGGAATAATCAAATACAGTAATAATATAAATGCAAGCGATATAAAAGATGTTATTATTATCTTAGTTTTTCTCTTTTGGGGCTTAACAATCACATTTTTAATGGCATCCTCTGAATTAGTCTCATCACGATCTTTATATTTTCTTAGTGATGAAATAATCTCATTAATCCCATTTGCAACCTTATTTATCTGATCCCGGTAATATGTTTTATTTAAATTATCCTGAGGTCTATCCTCGTTAGGACGTAAAGGTCTGTTAACTCCAGGGGACTTATAGACAAAATCGATTCCGCGAAGAACGCTTCCCAGGACAGATTCGCATAACTTAATATCAGCGGAATCGAGATCATGAATCCGGACAGGCAGAACTCTGCTTGTCACATTCCCGTTAGGTACACTTATTTTTAGTCCGAATTGATCGTGTTGAGCTGTTTCAACAAATGGTATAAATTCATGTTGCCATGCAAAAGAGTTTGGATCACAGTATGTCCTTGAAATTACCGGGATAAAGATCAGACACTTCAATTTCTCCTTTAATGAGGCATCGACATCATGTGTTTCAAGAAGACCGTCGTGCGGATTGACATCAAAATATAAACTGACCTCCTCTTTAAAGGTTGAGTCAAGTTCAGTCTTTAGAGCTTCTACAAATTCACTTACCCACCTTTCACCTCTGTTATCTTTCTGGCGGTAGCTGATGAAGATGTCGTATGTGTAGCCTGGTATTATACTTGACATCGTACAAAGAATTTCTAAAACTGCCTCAGAAGTTCTAAATACTTCTTTATCAAAGTTAAACCATAGTTGTTATAAAAGCAATTTTTTTCTTTTAACTCGAATTCTTGAAGGCAATAAACCCGGCATTCAGGCATTAAACTTGTCATCTGTTTAACAATAATTGATGAGAACAGTGTTTCCAATATACGATTTTAGACTTGTTATATCAACTCACAAATTAATGATCATAATCTAAAATAATTCATTCATATACGAATATTAAAGGTTCATCAAAAAAACTTGACTTTTAATATTGGCTGGAATACCTTTATTAGTTAAGAGTGATTTAGACTAGATTTATATAACCTGCTATCGTTTTATTCTAATTAAATACGGATGTTTAAATAAATAATCAGTAATGATATGCAATTCAAAACAGGCTTAGTCGTTTTGTTATTTGTTTTTTTGTTATCAGGGCTGAGATTATCCCAGGCTCAGCAGCCTTCTCAATGCCTTGCTGTTATCACAGAAATAAATGGAGAAGTGTTTTTAAAAAAAGTTAACAGGAGTGAATTTTCAAAAGCTTCATGGGGAATCCAGTTATTCGAGGGCGATGAAATTAAAACTTCAGATAAATCTGAAGTGAAATTACTCTTTTCAAACAATAATCTGATTAGCCTCGGGTCAAACAGTAAGATCAAAATAGCAGGAAAAGAGTCACCTGCCACTGAAACAACAAGTAATGTCAGGAACATTTCGTCAGCAGCAATGGTCAATTTATCTGATCTGATCCCGAAGAGGGAGGACAAAAATGATGTTGGTGCGCTGGCCGGGTTGCGTTCAGTGAGTTCTGAACAGTCAATCGAGCTTACATCTCCAAACAATACGTTGATCAAAACGGATCATCCTTCATTTTCATGGATGACAAAGAAAACATACGACAATTACGTAGTCAATCTATACAACAGCAAAGGACTGGTCTGGAGTAAAAAAGTCTCGGAAAACACTATAAAATATCCAGAAAATGAGAAGGGACTGGAGTTTGGAGAATCTTATTTCTGGAATGTTGAGGGGGAATATCTCATTGACACAGATAAATCATCCAATCATAAGTTTTCTGTTCTTTCGCTTGAACAATTTAAAGAGGTGGAAGAAAATGAAAATACTATCAGGAGCACTTTCAAAAATGACCCGGAAAGCAGTAGTATGCATTCTGTACTGGGAGCATATTTTATAAATAAAGGATTACTGCATGATGCTATCATTGAATTCCAGACTATCGCAAAATTAAATTCAGATGCCGCACTGCCTCATGAGCTTTTAGGTTCACTTTATTCCGAAGTGGGAGATAAAGACAAGGCAATAGATGAACTTCAAAAGGCATTGACTTTGTCTAAAAATAGAGAGAAATAAATTTCTGAATATTTCATTTCGACTTTGTGCATCAGACTGTCTAACATTAAATTAACAGTCATGGCTATAGGATTCACAGAAAAAAAACTGATGGAAATATTTCCATCCTGTTAGTGTTTTTGTTAATTCTGTCTTCAAATCCGGCATTAGCATCCAGGCAATCACAAAAGCATACTCAGTCAGATTTTTCAAAAGAACTCAGAAAAGCATTTTTTCAAAACAATGATCGGCATGCTGATTCTCTGATGATGGATTACCGGTTGTTTGTTAAACCATTCGTTAATGACCTTATTACAGAAAGTATCAAACAGGAGCTGAAAGGAAATACCGCAGAATCAAGACAAGCGAAAGAGATAGCAGAAAAAGCAGCTGCAAGTTTTGAAAAGATCTTTGGAGAAAAAAGCCTAACAATAGGTGTTAACTATTTAACATCCTGGACTAAAGAGCAAAAAGAACAAAAACTGGTCGGTGACAGTTTGTACTTATTGGCAACAAATCTAAGACTGGCAAAGAAAAACGAGAAGGCAATTCAAATCCTTCAGCAAACTTTAGATCCGTACATGAATATCGGGGATGAAAGGGGAGAAGCAGAAGTTTTAGGAGGTTTTGGAGCGGTATATTTTGATCATGACTATCAAAAATCCTTGTTGTATTACCAGGAGGCTTTCAAAAAAAGGGAAAAGGTTGATGACAGGCAATTAATAGGAAACACTCTGAACAGTTTTGGTTCAGTTTACTTTAATTACTTTAAAGATTTTCCACAAGCAATTTTCTGGTTTAACAAAGCCGAAACAATACGCAAAGAAATCGGCGATCTTGCCGGATGGCGCACCACACATACCTATAAAGCCTTAGCCTATCTTTCATTTGGTGACGTATTGACTGAAGAAGGAAAATATACCGAAGCCTTGGGAAAGCTGGATACGGCGCTTCAATTAAATTCAGAAATTGAAAAACGATCTAATGCAGGCGAGGTGCTTAGCCACATAGGATTTGTTTATTCACGACTTGGGAATTATAGCGCCGCTATTGAAAAACTGACTGAGGCCGGGAAAATAATGAAAGAAGAAAATGATTCACTCGGCATGGCAGGAGTTTATAATAATTTTGGTGTCGCATTTCAGGGAGCCGGGAGAATTGAAAAGGCACTGGATTATTACAATAATTCCCTGAATATATTTCAGCGAAATGAGAAACCGGATATGGCCCTTCCTATAATTGATAATTTGGGGACAATTTTTTCTGACAGAAAAGAGTATGCCAAAGCAGAGGTTTACCTTAAAAATGGACTTCAGTTAAGCAGGGAGCTTAACGAGAAAGATCAGGAGGTGAATCTTCTTTTAAATCTGGCTAATGATCAGACTATGCTTGGATCCTTGGATTCTGCAAGATCCAATTATGAATCAGCTTATACAATCGCCCGTTCAAGTGACAGCCCTGAACTTATCTGGAAGATATTTGCGGGAATGGCTGAAACTTATAAAATCAGGGGAGATTATGATAGGGTTGTTCAATTGAATGATTCAGGATTAAAGATCATTGAGAGCATGCGAAATACTATTCAAACCAACGAATTAAAAGCCACCTATCTGGCAAGTGTGCGTTTTGCTTTTGAGGATATTATAAATACCCTTGAAATGTTCCATGAAAAAGATAGTGCAAAGGGATATGACAAGCTGGCTTTCGGATATGCTGAACAAAGCAAGTCCCGTGTTTTATTGGATCTTCTTGCAGAATCAATTGCTAAGGCAGGAAATACACATGATCAAAGTAAAAATACCAGACATAATCTCTTTCGAAGTACCCAGCTCATTTCCCTTGATGAAGCAGAATCCTTGTGCCCTGACAAGAACACAATTATTCTCGAATATTCAGTCGGTGACAGCAGTTCATGTTTATGGGTAATAACACATTCAGCACATCAGCTTTTTAAGCTCCCCGGCAGGAAAGCGCTCCAGGAACAGATTGAGTCTTTCAGGTTTTCGTTGTTGAACCCGGATCAGTCAAATTATGATTTTTTTACCAAAGGAGGGTATTCATTGTACCAGGAATTGTTACAACCTGCAGAACCTTATTTTACTAAAAAGTGCAAACTGATAATCATTCCCGATGCTATTCTAAATTATTTACCTTTTGAGGTATTATTAACTGACAATAAAGGAATTGGCACCAAAATGTCCTATGGAAATCTACCTTACCTGGTTAAAAAATATCCTGTAAGCTACACACAATCAGCGACTGTCCTGAAGAGTCTTCTCGCAGAACGAAAAAATGATAAAGAAATATATCCCGGCGATAAAAAACTCATTGCTTTTGGGGATCCTGTTTATGAGAATGAAAACGACTCATCCCGAGTGTCGGCAAAAGCCTATAAGAGGCTTGAATATAGCGGGAAAGAGATTGAAAATATAGCATCATATTTTAAGAAGGGGAATGCAGAAATATACCTTAGGAATGATGCAACAGAAGAAAATGTAAAGCGGGAAGGCGAACTAAAAAAATTCAATTACATTCATTTCGCCACTCACGGAATTATTGATGAATCAAAACCCGATTTCAGCAGTCTTGTACTCACAAGGAATAATAACTCTGAAGAGGATGGATTCCTCCGGGCATCTGAAATATTTAATCTTAACCTGAATGCTGACCTGGTTGTGCTGTCAGCCTGTCAGACCGGTCTTGGGAAATTGATACGAGGTGAAGGTATGGTTGGTCTGACACGGGCTTTTATGTATGCCGGCACACCTACTGTACTGGTAAGTTTATGGAGTGTATCTGATGTATCCACAGCCACTCTTATGGGAGAGTTTTACAGGAATCTGGTAAAAGAGAAACTTAGTAAAACCGATGCCCTTCGAAAAGCTCAGCTGTCATTGCTGGGGAATGAAAAATTTGCCCATCCATTCTATTGGGCTCCGTTTGTACTCGTTGGAGACTGGAAGTAAAAACTCTTTAAAGGTATTGAATTAAAATCATTTTATTTTTTTCGATCGACAATGTCAGGCTTTGATATTATTCTGGCTGACTTTATCGGATAAAATTACGAATAGACCTGAAATTCTTTAAATATACCTATCTGCTATCTGTTCGGGAAATATTCTAAAACATAAAAACTATAAAAATGAAAGACCTTAAAAAAATTATCATCCCGACATTTTGCCTGACTCTATGCTTTCTCTTTTTTTCGATAAAAGAGAGCAGTGCGCAGGTGAAAGAGATGTCAGCTCAGGATCTTACAAATGCATCCACTGCAGTATTTTATGGCAAATGCTCAAAAAAGAGTTGCGACTGGGATGAAAACCACAGGATAATATACACCTATGTTACTATTGTTCCCGAAGAATATCTGAAAGGCAACCTGGGGTCTTCAGCGGTAATTGCTGTTCCTGGAGGACAGGTCGGTAATATTATCTATGAAGTGTCGGATATGCCAATATTCACAGAGGGAGAAGAGGTAATGGCATTTGTCCGGACTAACGCTGCCGGAAAGAACCTTATAACAGGCGCTTACCAGGGGAAGATGAAGATTGATACAGACAAGAAAACAGGCAAGAAGATGGTTTTTGGAACCGGGCTTGGGACAGAGACTGATGTGCAAAAACAGGGAATAAGTACAACCAAAAAACCCGAAATGCAGAAGCTGGAGGATTTTATTACAAAGGTGAAAGCTTATATAAAAAACTAGCCAGTTAAGTATTTAATCAGCAAAAACCTTTAAATGAAAAAAATCATGAAAAAATATTTACTCCATATAATCGCAGTAACACTCTCTTTACTTGCTTTTTCCGGATCGCTCTTTGCGCAACAAGTCACTGATATTGATGGGAATGTATATAATACAGTTACAATTGGCGCTCAAACCTGGATGGCAAAGAATTTAGCAGTAACACACTTTCGTGATGGTACAAATATTCCTAATGTGACCAACAATACTGACTGGGGTAATCTTATTTCTTCAGGGTATTGCTGGTATAATAACGATTTTTCTACTTATAAGGATACATATGGGGCTCTTTATAACTGGTACTCATGCAATACTGGTAATTTGTGCCCAACAGGTTGGCATTTCCCTTCCAGTGCAGAATGGGCAATTCTTACAACCTATTTGGGTGGCGATAGTATTGCCGGTGGTAAACTAAAAGAAACAGGCACAACCCACTGGACAACACCTAATATTGGAGCAACCAACGAAACAGGCTTTACAGCTCTTCCGGCTGGCGGCCGTGACTGGTATGGCGGATTCTCCTTCATTAATACAAATGGCTATTGGTGGACATCATCGGAATTAGATGCAAATTCCGCCTATTTCAAACATATGGTCAATAATCTCAGTAGTGTAGGCAACCTTAGTAACAGCAAGCAACTTGGATTTTCTGTTCGTTGCTTGAGTAATGGCCTTACAGCGACAATAAATGGAACAACAACAGTCTGCCAAAATGCTGCAACGCCTATTATAACTTTTACAGGAGCCAATGGAACAGCGCCGTATACCTTTACATATACTATAAATAGTGGAAGCAATCAGATTGTCACGACAACTTCAGGAAATAGTGTAACTGTTTCTGTATCTACTGGCACAGCAGGTACATATACATATTCCCTGGTAAGTGTACAGGATGCTAATACTACTCTGCCACAAACTGGAAGCGCAATAATTGCTATCAGCCCTTTACCAACTGCAAATGCGGGAGCGGCCGTAAGCGCAATATGCCAGGGGGGCACGTCGGCAGCATTGGGAGGCAGTGTAGGTGGTTCTGCTACAGGTGGAATCTGGTCAACACCGGCAGGCGGAACTTTTAGTCCGAATGCCACCACCCTGAATACTACATGGACACCACCCGGAACGTACAATGGAACGACAACATTAACACTGACAACCACGGGAGGATCATGTGGAACAGCCACAGGAAGCAAGACAATTACAGTCAATCCAATACCGGCTATAACAGCGATGACCACTACAGTTTGCAGTGGAGCCGGGTTTACAGTAACACCTGTTAATGGCACAAATGGAACAGTACCTGCAGGTACTACATATTCATGGGCAGCCCCGACAGTTACAGGCGGGGTAACAGGAGGAGCATCAGGTTCGGGATCAGCTATTAATGGTACACTTATAAATCCTACTAATACAGCGCATACAGCAACCTATACTATAACACCTATATCTGGGAGCTGTACCGGATCACCCTTTACATTAACAGTAACGGTTAATCCGTCACCAACAGCAAATGCAGGGGCGGCGTTAAGTTCTATATGTCAGGGTGGCACTACAGCAGCCTTAGGAGGAAGCGTAGGTGGTTCAGCTACAGGTGGAACTTGGTCAACACCTGTGGGAGGAACTTTTAATCCTAATTTTACCACCTTAAATGCAATATGGATACCACCTGTAGGGTACAGTGGAACAGCAACATTAACACTGACAACCACGGGAGGTTCATGTGGAACGGCAAGTTCCTCAAATGTGCAGCTTGTCAACCCATTACCGGCAGCACCAGTCGTAGGAGCGATCACTCAACCTACTTGTGCACTTGCTACAGGAAGCGTTGTATTAAGTGGTTTGCCGGCATCGGGAACCTGGACATTAACAAGTAATCCAGGTGGAACAATTACCACGGGAACAGGAACAAGTGCGACAATATCAGGACTTGTAGCAGGAACATATACTTTCACAGTAGCCAGTTCTTTTACTACATGTACTTCTGTAGCATCAGAAAATGTTGTTATTAATGCACAGCCTGCAACACCTTTACCTACGGCATACAATAATGGACCCGTCTGTATGGGTTCTGCTTTAAACCTTACATGTGGTCCGAATGAAATGGCAAGCTACACATGGACCGGCCCTGATGGCTTCAATTCATCTGTTCAAAATCCTGTAGTATCAGCAAGTGCAACTGCAGCTATGGCCGGGACATATACTCTTACTGTTATAAGCAGCAATGGCTGTCAAAATACGGCAACCACTACGGTAACAGTCAATATATTACCACAAACAACAGCTTCAAATAATGGACCTATTTGCCAGGGTTCGGTATTAAATCTTATTGGAGGTTCTGCCTTCATAGCTAATTATTCATGGACCGGACCAAGTGGTTTTAGTTCAAATCTTGAGAGTCCTACTGTATCCAATAATGCTACCATAGCAATGGCCGGGATATATACTTTGACCGAAACTAGTGGTGCTGGTTGTAAGAACTCTGCATCTACTACAGTAGTTGTCAATCAGTTACCAACTGCAACAATTAGCGGTACGACATCGGTTTGTTTAAATGGGGAATCACCAAATATCACCTTCACAGGTGCCAATGGTACGGCACCTTATACGTTTACCTATGCTATCAATGGGAGCGGTAATCAAACATTAACAACAACATCAGGCAACAGTGTCACTGTTGCTGCTCCCACCGGGACAGCAGGTACCTATACTTATGCTTTGGTAAGTGTAAGCGATGCAAGCTCTACTGCCTGTTCTCAGGCACAATCAGGAAGCGCAACGGTAACTGTAACACCTACCAACACGATAGCTTTAACCTCGGCTGTTGGCACCGATGAACAGACTAAGTGTATCAATACAGCAATAACGAATATCACCTATGCTACTACGGGAGCCACAGGAGCAACCGTTACAGGATTACCGGCAGGAGTAACGAGCTTATGGGCAGCTAATGTTGTCACCATCAGCGGTACACCGACAGCAGCCGGTCCATTTAC
>PMIJ01000162.1 GCA_003157015.1 Bacteroidales bacterium | reverse complement strand
GCTCTCGGGATTTCGGCTTCACCTCAACTTGCAGTCTTGCGGTCATGCAGTCTTGCAGTCATTTTGACTTTTGCCTATTATCTTTTTACTTTTGTCTTTTGTCTTTATTTCTTGGCAGGATATCCTATAGTCTGACCGAAAAGCACACGCTGATCAGAACGCAAATTTAGTTTTGCGGAAAGACCTTGTTTATTGCAGTTATGGAACCAGGATGCCAGCCCCCGGGAGGCGGCAAATAAATAAACATTGCCTGCGATAATTCCGGTATCTACAAAATAATATGATTTTTGAACTTCCGGATTCTGTAATCCCGGTTCCTGGTAACCAGAGGTATTGGCCAGCTTATTTATATCGGCAACATAGATGAAACGAACAGGAGCCTTGTCTCCAAAACTTGCCTGTCCCTGGCCAATAGCCAGCTTCCGGTGATCGCCTGCAATAACAGGTATCAGCCTATGTTTAACGGCATCATATAAATAGATTCCTTGCTGGAAAGAAACATAGAGATCAATTTCCTGGGAGTTGCTGGCAGTTGCTGCAGTTCTTCCCGCAATACCAAACGGACCTTTATTACGGTTTACCCCGCATGCCGCCCAGAGAAGGTTGGAAAGCACCTGAAGCGGAAGCTTCCTGTCACTTATCTCACGGATTGTTTTGCGCTGCTTCAATGCGTAGAGTACTGATTTTCCTTTGCCGGTTTCGGGTTTCAGTAATTTAATAGGTTTAAGATTGCCTGAACCTGAGTTTTCTGCCCATTCAGATTCCAGTAACGATACTTTTGGATTTTTTTTCATAGCCATTAATTCCTCCCTGGTTTTTCAATTCGGATAAAAAAAATATGATTATCGACAATCATGAATATAAAATTGTAAACCGCTTGAAAATCAATGGGTTTTTAGCATGATTCATGATACTCATTATAAATAATCCTCTCTCTCTAATCGATGTTATAAAATTATACTTAAATTAGGGAAAGAATACATAAAGCAATATAAAATTGATTTGAAAACAAAAACTAAACCTGTAATCGGATATCATCTGACAAGAAAATTAATAAGAATAACAAAAAAATGTACTTTTTTGTAAACATTTAATAATTTTGGTTTGTTCTTCTTTAATTAAACATGTTTTACTGTTAACCATATTTAAAAATAACTCATGAAAAAACTAACCACAACCTTGTTTGTTTTGGTCTGCCTGACCTCATTATCATTTTCTCAGTCATCTCCGTTAAAAGGCGGGACTGACTTTTCAGTTGGAATCCTGGGAGGAATAAATATACCTCGCCTAAGCGGGGGCAATGGCAATGAGCTTAGCCGCGATTATACATCACGTTCAGGACCGGCTTTCGGATTGACTGCATCATTGGGTTTAGGACCGCATTTCGCTCTTACAGCTGATCTGTTATATTCAAGCGAAGGTGGCAAACGGAATGGAGTTCAGGCTATTGACGCATCTTCAATTAATCCCCTGGTTCCTGCAGGAACATACTTTTATGCAAATTTTAAAAATCAGAGCATTTTGAATTATGCCGAGATACCGGTTATGGTGAAATATATTATTCCATTTAACAAATCTCAAACGGTTTATGTGGATTTTGGTCCGTATGTCGGATTTTTGCTGAATGCCAAACAGAAAACAACCGGGTCGAGTATCATATATGCCGACAGGGCACAAACAATGCCAATTGTTGAAACAGCTCAATCATTTAATGCAAATACAGATATTACCAGCGATATTAATACTGTCAATTTCGGACTGACAGGCGGTGCAGGATTTACCCAAATGTTCAATTCCAGTGAGGTTTTTCTCGATGTGCGCGGCGCTTATGGATTGACCGTTATTCAAAAAGTGAGCGCTAACGGGAGCAGTCATAACGGCAATTTGCTGATAGATCTGGGCTACGCATTACATTTTTAAAAGTTTACGGGATCGAATGCTCAGCTTTCAGGTTAGTCACAGTTGCATCCTATGACCACCGTAGCCTTGGCGTAGGTGGGTTTCACCATTGTGCCGTTGCGCCTTTTATTTATCAAAATTAATCTTCTTAAAATCAGCCAGCTTCATGGCTTCTTTCCGGTATATTTTACGTGTATGCTTTTCACCATTGTCATCGGCGATACGGCTCAGACCGAAATAAGCATATGCAGCATATTCATTCCCGTACTTACCATATAAGGAGATATTGCTTAAACCATTATTATAATATTGCAGTGCAAGATTATTATCATGATACCTTTTTTCCTGGATGATTCCCTTTAAGATAATGTACTGTGCCTGAAAAAATTTATTCCCTTGCTCTTCGGGTAGCGCCGGTATAAGTTTTTCGGCTTCATTGTACTTCTTCATCAACAACAGGTTTCTTACATACATGGCAAGATAGAGATCATTTTCAGGGTACATTTCATTAAGAGTTTTGCAGTAGAATAAGCTCTCCTGAAGCTTATTCTCATAGTTCAGATAGATCCATGATAACAAAAAACATGACTCAGCCCTCAACACAATTGAATTTACGGCTGCACTCTGCAACTCTTTCAAGCCTTTCTCCAGGTCTCCGCGCGGAAAAAGAAGAGCCAGTGACTTATATACCGGATAAATTTTTGGATAGGCCTCACGGTAATAATTATAAATTCCTGTAAAGTAGTTTAAATCTGCCGATACTGCAGTAAAATCGAAGGCGCGCCTCAAATGTTTGTAAGTGCTGGTTGTGAGAGGGATAACCTCCATTATTAAATCATTATCATCATAAAAAGTCAAGAGCATTCCCCTGGCGCACAAATCGGCAAGTAAATATTCCGCTTCATATGCCTGATTATTGTTCGCTTCGGACAATTTAATGCATTGCCGCATATCTTCCTCAAACGAATCATGTGATGGAGATGTATGGAGCAAAGGGTAATTCTCCCAGTAAGTCATAATTCCTCTCAGCAGGTAAACTATCGGGTGTCCGGGATATGAATTGGTGATTTTTGTGTAAACCTCCCGGGCATTGGCAAATTTCATGTTATAGATATAGTCGATATCTTTCTTAACCAGGTTTAAAGCAGCAGTATCCTGAAGCAACTGTGCGTTTACCGGTACTGAGCATAGAAATAAAGCCAGACCTATGCTTTTCAGTATGATTTTAAATCGCTGCGTCATTGCAAGAAATAATTAACGATATAAAATTATAAAATCCTGATTAAATCACCAATCGTGTTGGTCAATGGGTTGAATTTTATCGCAGAAATGAATCAAGATTCACATATTCCGGCTTCGCAATGACATCTTTGGCATCTGCAATGGTACTTTAGGAATCAAAATTGAAATAAACCGGTCATGTTTTCGTGGTTTGTATGCTAAAGCCCATTTTGTTACACAGAGACATAGAGGTTGCACATAGGTTCAAAGAGAAAACAATCTTGCTTCCACAGGGTTATATTTAGAAAACACACTCCTGATTTTTGTTAGGATTTTACAGCGGTTATAAAGAATTGACCGGTTTCTCTCTGTGGATCTCCGTGCTCCTCTGTGTTTCTCAGTGTAAGTTCTTCCTTTTTCACGTTATACATAGAGGCACAGAGTGGAGTCAGAGGATCATATGGAAAAAGCAGATACCAGTTTATTTCAGCATCCCGGGACATAGTATAATTGTAATGCTCTGAGATTTGCATTTTGCTTTTACATTTTATTAACACTACACGCAGGAATAAAATCAGTTCAGATACTGTCTTAAGATAGGAACGATCAGAAATAATCTGAGTTCAGACCGTGACTATATTATGTACAAAATTGATGAAAAACAATATATAATCAATAATTATCAACCGGTTGAAATTTCTTCGGTCAGAAAGGAAAACAGCCCGTTTTTCTGTTACGACGGAGAGTATGACCCTTCGTTAGCTGCAGGCGGATGTCTGCACCAGCTATTTGAAAACACAGCTGAAAAATATCCCAAAAGAACTGCTGTCATCTTTAACGGGGTGAGAATAACATACTCCGATTTAAACAAGAAAGCTAACAGGCTTGCCCGATATTTAAAATCATCAGGAGTCGGAGTCAATGATTTCGTAGGTATCTTCTTATCCCGAACACCCGACATGTATGTTGCAATGCTTGGTATATTAAAAGCAGGAGCGGCCTATATTCCCATCGACCCTAAATATCCCGCTGAAAGAGTTCGCTATATTCTTGCCAATTGCAATGCAAGAGTACTGATCTCCACATCCGACCTTATTAATAAAACAGGCGATTCGGGATGCCTTAATGTCGTATTGGATAAGGATCATTATAAATTTGATGATCAATCATCGTTTAATCTTTCATCAGCTGAAACAAATGTGAAATCGGATGATAGTGCGTACGCTATTTACACATCCGGCACAACGGGAGATCCAAAGGGTGTTAAGATATCACATGCTGCAGTATGCAATCTTGTCAGGACTGAGGGAAAACTATTTGGAGTAAAACCGGAAGACATTGTATTCCAGGGCTTTTCAATTGCTTTTGATGCATCAGTTGAAGAAATATGGCTGGCGTTCTATTCAGGCGCCTCTCTGTTCATCGGGACTGAAGAAATAATGCAGTCAGGTCCCGGATTGTCTAAATTTCTTAACGAGAATGCAGTTACTGTCCTTTCCACAGTTCCAACATTGTTATCGATACTTAGCGAAGATATTCCTCTGCTACGGCTATTGATTCTGGGAGGGGAAGTATGCCCGACGGAACTGGCCAAACGATGGGCAACACGCGGCAGGCGGATGATAAACACTTATGGGCCCACTGAAACAACGGTAATTGCAACTTATAATGAATGTAGTCCTGTCAGAAATGTTAC
Organism: Bacteroidales bacterium; assembly: GCA_003157015.1. Classification (GTDB taxonomy): domain Bacteria; phylum Bacteroidota; class Bacteroidia; order Bacteroidales; family VadinHA17; genus LD21. The sequence goes on along the minus strand of PMIJ01000162.1, from coordinate 12,728 downwards.
TATCGGAAAACCCATACCCAACTATTCGGCTTATATTCTCGATTCCGATCTGAAAAGGTTGCCGGTATGTGTTGCCGGTGAATTGTGTATCGGCGGACTGGGGTTATCTGATGGTTATATAAACCTTCCTGAACTGACTGATAAAAAATTCATAGTACCGAAGTTTAAAATAAATCCGGATTTTCCCAAACGTTTATACCGTACCGGTGATCTATGCCGGTTTAACGAATCGGGTGAAATTGAATTCCTGGGGCGCATTGATTCACAGATCAAACTGAGAGGGTTCAGGATCGAATTAACCGAAATAGAATCACAGCTGATGCTTTGCCCGGATGTTCAGAGTGCCGCGGTAACAGTAAAAAGTGGTTTTAACGGGATTCAACTTCTCGTAGCCTATGTCATCCCTTCAAAGTCAGGCAGATTCGATGAAAATACTGTGAAGAACCAGCTAAAATCAAGGCTGGCGCCTTTCATGATCCCGAATATATTTGAAATTGTCACTGAATTACCATTATTGCCAAGCGGAAAGGTTGACAGGACTAAGTTACCGGAACCTAAATTTTTAACTGATGGCCATCATATAACCGGTCCATCGGATTGTTCACCTAATGAACTGAAAATATTGCAATTATGGCAAAAGCTGTTTGCGCCAAACCAGGTAGGTGTTGAAGATAATTTTTTCGACCTGGGAGGTCATTCCCTGTTTGCGTCTCAGATGATATCCGAGCTACGTAAAGACAAGCAGATGAATATGCTTTCAGTTCGTGATATTTACGATTATCCCACGATCAGGGACCTTGCCGGCTATATTGATTCATTAAACCAAAATACTGTAAATAATGAAACTGAAAAAACCTTAAAAAAGAAGATTAAACCTCCTACATATTATTCGGTTGCCATGCTGCAGGTTATATCGCTTCTCTTTTTCTACGGTATCGCAACAATACTTATAACATCACCATTTTTAATAAAGCATTATTTCCCTCATTTAAGCTACAACAGTATTTCATTTCTGTGCCTCGCCAGCATTGTATTGAGTTACCCGCTATTATTATTGCTTTCTGTCGGAGTGAAATGGCTGGTAATAGGAAAATTCAGGGAAGGGGTTTACCCGTTATGGGGATTTTATTATTTCAGATTCTGGTTTGTTAAAAAATGCATTGACATTACCCCGCTCAGCCTGCTCACCGGGACTCCCTTTTTAGCGTTGTATTACAGGTTAATGGGAATGAAAACCGGGAAGAATGTATACCTGGGCTCAGACAGAGTGAGAGTATTTGACCTGGTGTCGGTAGGCAATAATTCAAGCATTTCAAAGGAAGCTCACCTGATGGGATATACAGTTGAGGATGGAATGTTAAAACTTGGCCGGATCTCTGTAGGCAGTAATTGTTTTGTAGGTGCCCGCAGCCTCTTACATCCTGGTTCAGCAATGGAAGATGATTCCGCTCTCCTGGAACTCTCTATGCTAAAAGAGAACTGCACAATACCTGAAGGAGAGACCTGGAGAGGTTCACCCGCCAACCCTTATAAAAGTTCCTATGATTTGCTGGTTGAAGCTAAAAAGAAATCACAGCCATCAGTAAAACTGTTTAAAAGAATCGGGTTAATCCTCGTTCATACTGTTGCATTGCTATTCGTAATTCTTTTACCGTGGATATTGTTAATTCCGTACTCTCTGGTTATATATTTTTCAAATATCCAGGAAAGCTTCTTGATGACACTTATCACAATCATCCCGTTATCGGGCCTGTACATTTTAACATTTTGCCTTTTTTCTGCGGCTCTGAAATGGCTCGTTCTGGGGAAATTGAAACCCGATGACATTCCTATCAACAGTATTTTATATATCCGGAAATGGTTTGTAGACTCATTAATAGCTATGAGTTTACTCATGATCAAGTCGCTTTATGCTACACTATATCTTCCGCCGTGGTTAAGACTTACCGGAGCCAAAATCGGAAAGCGCGCCGAAATATCAACAGTCAATTATATTTCGACAGATCTTCTTAAGATAGGAAATGAGAGTTTCCTGGCCGATTCGGTTAATGTCGGTCCTCCGCTAATAATCAACGGGTATATGATATTACGCACCACAGAAGTTGGTACCAGGTCATTCCTGGGCAACAGCGCCGTGCTTCCTACAGGAAGTAAAGTAGAAGATGGCTGCCTTATCGGAGTTTTGTCGATAACCCCGTCACTTCCGGAAGAGGCGGAAATGAAGGACGCATCCTGGCTCGGCTCCCCTCCTATGTTCCTGCCCAACCGCCAGAAAAGTCCGGAATTCCCGGAAAAATATACATTTAAACCCACAGCTTCATTATACCTGTTAAGGGGAATCATAGAATTCTTCAAGATAACAATGCCACTTGCATTTGCATCCATCTTATTGTTAATATTTTATAATTATTCCTATATCATTTTCAAGTCAGGCAATTTCCTGAAGTTCATTTACGAAGCCCCCCTGGTACTTCTTCTTCTAAGTTTTTCAACTGTTTTTATCGGATGGTTTTTCAAGACTATTCTTATCGGAAGGTATAAACCTGATGCCAAACCACTCTGGAGTACATTTGTGTGGCGAAACGAGTTTATTAACTCAATTTCGGAAAACCTGGTCTATCCGTTCTTTGTATCAATGTTGCTGGGAACTCCGTTTGCTCCATTATATTTCAGGATCATGGGGTGTAAAATCGGGAAGAAAGTATTTATGGAGACTACCGAAATCACTGAATTTGATCTGGTAACGATCGGCGATAATTCAGCCCTCAACTTCGGTTCTACAATCCAGACGCATCTTTTTGAGGATCGTGTAATGAAAATGTCGGATGTCAGAATAGGAAAAGAGTGTACGATCGGATCATTATCAGTAATTCTGTACGATACCGAAATGCAGAACCACTCTATTCTAAAAGGACTTTCTCTTATAATGAAAGGTGAAACATTGCCTGAAAATACTAATTGGCAGGGGTCGCCCTGCCAGCTTCAAAACAAGGAGATAAATGAGCGTTGCAATTAAAGATAACCAGGTTCATGTCTGGCAGGTCAACCTGAAAACTATACCTGCCGATGCAACGAAATTTACTGGTACATTATCACCCGATGAACTTGAAAGGGCAGGAAAACTTAAGTTTCAGCGAGACCGGGAACATTTTATTCTCTCTCACTCTCAATTGCGCCTGATTCTGAGCAAATATTGCCATTGCCTTCCCGGCGAATTAAGTTTCAGATATAATTCCTGTAAAAAACCTTTAATAAGTAACACTGAATTCGGGGAGTTAAAATTTAATATGTCCCATTCAGATGACTTAATGCTGGTCGGCCTCTGCAAATGTAACGAAATAGGAATAGATGTTGAGAAAGTACGTGAAGTGGATGAGCTTGAAAATATTGCAAATGAAAACTTTTCGGACCAGGAAATAAAATATCTTATGGATTCGTCAGACAAAACAAATACTTTTTTTAAAATCTGGACAAGGAAGGAGGCGTTTATAAAAGCTATCGGGAAAGGCATCCATTTCCCTTTAAAATCGTTTTGTGTTGAATTTAAATCCCCGGGAAGTCTGGAGCATCTGGTCATATTGCATCATCCGTCGTGGCCGGATCAATGGAGAACTTCTGACCTGAAAGTTTCTGACGGATATGTTGCCTCTCTGGCAATCAATTCCGACAAATTTAAAATCTCATATTTTCAATTATAATAAGGTAACTCACAACTTATTGCTTAATTTCGTATTATCAGATTAATACAAAATAAAATGAAAGCATATTATTCAACACGTTATGGAGGAGCTGACGTATCACAGTATGGTGATTATCCTGATCCATCCGTTACTGGTAACCAGGTTCTCGTTGAGGTCAAAGCAGTTTCCATAAACCCTGTAGACTTTAAAGTAAAACGGGGTGATCTGAAGTTTCTTTCAGGAAGAAAGTTTCCAAGGATATTCGGTTCCGACTTTTCGGGCATTGTTAAAGAGGCGGGTACAAACGCTGAAAAGTTCAAACCGGGTGACAGGGTGTACGGGGTGATCTCAGTAATCTTCGGAAAACAAGGGGCGCTGGCTCAGTTTATCGCTATCGATCAGAAATCATTATGGATTATTCCCGGGGAAATGTCATTTGAAGAGGCTGCTTCACTGCCTATTGCAGCACTTACGGCGTTGAACGGATTAAGAAGATGTGAAGTTGTCAAAGGTACTCAGGTGCTGATAAACGGAGGTACCGGAGGGGTTGGTCATTTTGCCGTTCAGATCGCAAAAACAAAAGGAGCTGTTATCACTGCCACGTGCAGTGACGCCAATGCTGAACTTGCGCGAAAGCTGGGTGCTGATGAAACTATAAGATACAGTAAAGAAGATCTTGCCTCAACAAATAAAAAATTTGACGCTATACTTGATGCCTATGGTCACATGGATTTAAGTGTCGCTCAAAGGCTCTTAAAACGTGGTGGAATCTATGCCTCAACAATGATCAACCCTTTTACACTTTTTAAGTCATTCTTTATTAACCTGATTTGGGGAAAAAAGCTAACATCATCCAATATGCGCGCTCTTCCGGAGGATATTTTGGAAATTGAGAAATTGTTCAATGAGAAGAAGCTTCACCCGGTAATCGAAAACTATTTTACCCTGGATAAGGCTGACGAAGCATTTGAACTTGCAGAAAAAGGGAAACCACGTGGTAAAATTATAATAAGGATTTAAGCCCTGATATTTACATAAAGATCTCAGTTCAATAAATCGATGGGACCAGAATATTCACCGGTTGATGGAAAAACCTATTCCTTATTCGGAAATTCAGATTCAACATCTGAATACTATGAAACAATAAGGATGCTTGCTGATAAAATTCAGGTTTTAAATACCGATATTCAGGCTCTGATTGAAAATATAAGAAGGTTCTCATTAAAAAAGAGAATTCTTAAAAAGGCCTTAATTAATACAGAATCCGATAATCAGATATCAGTCATTCTAAACATCATCGATCCATATCTTAAGAAATACACCGGAAATACTGAAGAACATCTCAGAAGACTTCCAGTTTCCAAACTATTCGATCGCAGACTTGCAACATCAAGAGAACAGTATCACCTATATATGCTGGAGATTGAACTTACCAATCGCCGGTTTTCCTCTGATTTTCTTTCTGCTGACAGGAAAATTGCCCTGATGCCATATTGCCTGCAGGACTTTTCGGCTAATTGCAAATCGACCAGAAACGGATTTGATTACCAATGCAAACATTGTTCAGTAAGGTGTTTCCAGAATTATGCAAGTGAAATTCTGGAAGCTAATAATATTGAACCTTATATATGGATGGAAGGAGACATGAAAAAACTGGCAAAATTTTCCTTGAGAGAAAAAAGAACCCTCGGCATTCTGGGAATTGCCTGCATCCCGGAGTTGACGTGGGGAATGAGAAACTGCTGGAAAAACTCTATTCCTGTTGTAGGAATACCATTAAATGCCAATCGTTGTATCCGATGGTTTGGAGAATTTTTTCCTAATTCCGTTGATCTGGCTGAGATTGAAAAGCTGGTTATAGCGCCTGTTGCCAGGTAACATAATACTAGTGTTGACTTACCGTCTCAAGACACTGGAGTCGTAGCTTAAATTGTGCCGTTGGACCATTGCACCATTATTTCTAATTTTGTATTCTCATCTTCTAATATGTATCAGAAAGACTACATCCTCCGCATGATAGAGATGTTGGGTGAAATGATCGCCGGCATCCTCGGACTTATAAAAAAAGGTGAGTTTGAAAAGGCCGATGAAAAACTTGAGAGTATATATTACAAATTGCTTAACGAGGACTCTGCTTTCTTCAGTATTATACCTGAAAACGAACTGACGGACAAGCTGTTAAATATGCACAACTATACCAATGGCCATCTCGAGGTGCTGGCTGAGCTCTTTAATACAGAAGCTGAGCTGTGCCTGGCTCAGGGTAATATGGCCGGTAGTCTTTGTTATTCACGAAAGTCACTTAAACTATTTGAATTTATCGATAAGGAGTACAAGACTTACTCTCAGGAGCGAATCGACAAAATGAATGCAATACTGCAGAGAATAGCAACCCTGGAAAAATCATAAAGTCAAGATTCAGTTTTAGGTAAACAAACCCGGCTCAGAACACTGATCTATTCTGCATAAAATAACTATATTGGCTTCATCAAATCTTAATTGATGAATAACTTTCATTTTCTACTTAGCGATCCACTTACGAAAACATTTATAACTATAATGTTGTCGAATGCAGCAATTTGTTTTATTGCAGGAGAACTAACGCAAAACTATAGTCAGGTTGATAAATTGTGGAGTATGATGCCTGTTATTTACAGTCTTACAGCACTCATCTCCCATCCCTCGCCTCGCCTGTGGATAATGTGTATACTTGTAAGTATTTGGGGATTTCGCCTGAGCTTCAATTTCTATAGGAAAGGGGGGTACATTATATAAGTAATGAAAAGTATCCAGCTTATGCCGGATACAAAAAAGATGTACCTAAATTTCTCCCTCATCTTTTCAAGTTCAATAAACATCAGGAACTCTTAAAAAAATAACCTATAGGAAATACACGGAATATACAGTATCAGGCCATGTCATGAACATGCTTCCGTTCCTGATCCATACCGAGTTTTTCAGCAATTGTAAATTCCCTGCCGCATTGAGTGCATATCCAGTTTACCAGAAAGGCCCCGGCATAATATTCCTTCTCCAGTTTTGGATGATCACAGGGCTTTTTTCCCCAGGTTTCTTTTACTTTTTGAGCGACATAGTATTCCATAATAAATTGAATATTGAAATTATACTATCAGGAAGCTTTTACTCTTCCGGCCCTACTGGCTTAATCTTAAAACATAAAGGTATTCAATTTTTTTCAAACAGCCTTCGCCAGGGATTCAATCAGGATAAGAGGTGTGCCGGTATTGCGGTATGATGGTATGACGGTATGACGGTATGGCGGTGTGATGGTGCAACGTATGGGATTCCAGGACTCCGGGAATCTTGCAGTTTTGATGGTTTTGCAGTCATGCAGTCAATGGAATATTACTTTATGACTTTTGCATTTTGATTTCATTCCACTATAGTCTTTATACTTTTATCTTTTATCTTTATTGACGAAATGAACCTGAAACAAAAATATGGCAATACGGCTTTGATAGCCGGCGCTTCAGAAGGAATTGGGGCTGCATATGCAACACGTTTCGCTGCCGAAGGAATAGATCTTGTGCTAATTGCGCGCCGTCTTCAGCCTTTGGAACAACTGGCTGATCTGTTGAGAAAAAAATACGGAATATATGTAAAATGTATATCCTGTGACCTTTCAGCCATAAATGCTACACGACTGGTTGAGGATGCATTGAATGGACTGGAAATCAACTTGCTTGTATATAATGCCGCACTTTCCTACATTGGTCTGTTTCTCAAAAATTCCGTAGAAGATCACACCAGGGCAGCTCAGCTTAATATGATAACCCCGCTCAATATGGTCAGGTTATACGGAGAAAAAATGACAATCAGAGGGAAAGGAGCGGTTGTTTTAATGACATCGCTTGCAGGCTTCCAGGGTAGCGGCTACCTGGCTGTTTATGCGGCGACAAAAGCTTTTAACAGGATACTTGCAGAGAGTTTGTGGTACGAATGGAAAAATAGTGGTGTTGATATTATAGCCTGTTGTGCAGGTGCTACGGCAACTCCCGGGTATAAAAATTCACATCCTGAAAAGACAGGTTTTTTCACGCCCCGGTTACTTGATCCTGAAGAAGTTGCAGATGAATGTTTGAAGAAACTTGGTAAACAGCCGTCATTCATCACAGGCAGAGGAAACAGATTAGCATCGTTTATCATGCAAAAAATCATGCCAAGGAAAATGGCTGTCAACATTATGGGGGACACTACCCGGAAAATGTACAGGTTGTGAGGTTTATCCCCAACCTTCTCAATATATAAACGGAATGATCCTGTAGGGAACTTTTTTCTTGTACGCATCCCAGAGTCCACCATATTTGTGTGAACAGCGCTTATCGTCATCTTTCTGACGCGCAGTTAAAAGTAAAACATAATAAAGAGGATACAACCATGGCAAGATCATTGAGGGATAACCCGTGCACAAAATTATCCCCGATGCCATTAAGATTTCACCCGAATAGTTTATATGCCGGCTGAGGCCCCAGAATCCATTTACCAGCAAGGCATTATTGCCATCGGAAATTGTTTCAGGTATGATCCGCAGAAATGCTCTCTCGGGATTTTTTTTGAAAAAATACTTTTGCAGATTAGCACCCCGTGATAAAATCCATCCTGAAAAGAAAATAATAACATATAAAAATAATAGCCAGTCAGGAGTATGAGGATCGGGTAAATCCACCGTGGACCATAAAAAGACAGCATAAAAATACGGATAGAAGACCAGGCATCCCCAGCCTAATTTGAATCCGACCCGTTCTGCAAATAAATCATAGGTATACAAATGAACTTCTTCAAAGATGAAATAATCAACTATGAAGTAAGTAAGCAACGCTGCAGAAAGAAGTATCCCAGTTGAAGCTTGTTCTCCGTACAGTATCAAATGATGAGCCGTAAAGCTTAGAGCATTCAGTTCCAGCATGGTTGCCCCTACCAGATAAAGCCACATTTTAGCATCGGCTCTTCCGCCGCTGAACTGAATATTTTCTATCCTGCCAAAAAAGAGATCGGACAGAAATGATTTTCTTACAGGAGGATAATTCAATACAACAGCCAGAGAAAAAATGATTCCAGCTAAAAATGCCCCCGCCAGCCCATACCATCGGTAATCGTATAGCCAGTCATACGGGACTATGTTAAAATATCCTAACAGGAACCAGGATAGTATTACGGTAAAGAAAACAAGGATGCCATTGAGATGGTATCTCATTTTTTCATCGGTATTTGTCTTATTAACATATCCTGTCACCCATCTGCCCGGTAACAATATATTAAGAATAAAGATTATACTTGAAATGATAACCGGTGCTAAAAATCCCAGAGTCCTGTCCATATTGAGAAGTTATGATTTAAAATTATAATAAATACCGCAATTATTTACACAAATGCTATAATTTAGCAAAGAGTCTGTCGCTGTCGCTGCTGTGGATGTTAATAATTCTCCGTCTATTATAATCCAGAAGTGTTTATATATTTATAGTTATATAACTTTGGAAGTCAAAATACAATAACTTTGAATAAAACAACGATTAAGCCTTTTAATGTTGTTGATAACACTCCTCTGCCGGAAATAGATGTTGATCATAACCTGACACGGGGCGCAAGGTACAGGTATCTTTCACATTTTGTTCCTAAGCGATAGCTTCCGGAGAGGTTTATTTACCCTGATTGTGGTAAAAACTACGGCAAGGGTCATGATGCCGCCGAATACCACCGAAGATACGAGTCCCATTAATTTGGCGGCGACCCCCGATTCAAAAGCACCAAGTTCGTTCGATGATCCGATAAAAATGCTGTTTACTGATGCAACACGGCCTCTCATTTCATCGGGTGTATAAAGCTGAAGAATAGTTCCCCTGATAACAACGCTGACATTATCAAAAGCTCCGCTGAGAATTAACAGTAGTCCCGAGAGAATGAAACTCTTTGAGAGTCCGAAACCAATCATGCAAAGACCGAAGCCAAGAACACATATAAAAAGGATTTTCCCTGTTTTCCCCATAGGAGGTCGAAACATCAATAGGAACGCCATAAGTGTGGCTCCAATTGCAGGGCAGGCTCTTAACAAACCCAGGCCTTGAGGTCCGATATGTAAAATATCAGAAGCAAAAACCGGAAGCATTGCAACCGCTCCTCCAAAAAGAACCGCAAACATATCAAGGGTAAAAGCTCCAAGCAATTCGGGAGTTTTAAAAACGAAATTTATTCCGCTCCGTATCCTGGTAAAAACACCTTCTGTAGTTTCTATAACTTCATGTCTGCCGATTCTTATAAGCATAATCATAAAGAAAGAGAGTGTATATAAGCCTAATACCAGGGAATAGGCAGGTATAATCCCCCAAAACCCATATACAAGCCCGCCGATTGCCGGTCCCATAACTGCCGCAACCTGCCAGTTGGCACTGTTCCATGTGGCAGCATTGGCATATAAATTCCTGGGGACGAGCTGACCTAACAGAGCAACCTGTGCAGGACCTAATATCCCGCGTGCCAGTCCGGTTAAAAAGATAGTGATGAAAATCGGAATAATACCGAATCGTTCTGAAAAATAAGTTGCGTCTGCGCTATAAATCAATAGAATAAGAGCTCCGAATATAAGTAAAAGAGTAGTGTAATTAACAATCTTGCGCCGGTTCCATAAATCAATATAATGTCCGGCAAAAAGAGATATACCAATCTGCGGAATAACCTCAGCAAGCCCTATAAACCCAAGCCATAGAACATTATGAGATATAGCATAAATCTGCCAGCCTACAATTACAGACTGCATAAGACTTGCCATCGTCATAAAAATGCGGTAAGAAAGATAAAAACGAAAGTTTTTAACATGTATCACCGCGAAAGCTTCGCCTGAAAACCATGACTTCATATAAAATTACTTTCCGGAGCAAAAGTGCGAAGAAATTACGAATTAGTAATTACGAATTAGAATTGTTAAATATGCTTAATGATACAACTGTGTAATGGCCCGACTGATAAGGACCTGGTAAAGGCATGCGGCTTGAGATACTTAGTTTTAAATTCATTAAAAGCATCCATCATCAAACTGTTGATAGATCACAAAGGCTTATTTGGCTCTTCTCTGTGTATCTCGGTGCTTCTTGCCACTTTGTGTAAGTTCTTTATCCTTTTGTTACACGGAGCTACAGAGGAAACACTGAGGGCACAGAGATAATCAATTAATTTTCGGAATTAATAAAGGATGAACTTTTTTCTTACCTTTCCTATTGGATTTAGAAATGTTATTCATTCTTCTGATATTATTTGTTTTACAAAAAGAACTTAAATATGAAAATGAAGGCCATCTCACTTTTGTTGTTATTAATCATTTTCGCTGCATGTTTTCATGAGAACAAACCGGCATCCGACAAGACGGGTTACAGTTCATTAACTAAGGAAACCGGTTATTTAAAGGAACCGTCAATTGTCCATGATACACAGGCAGTTTCAGTAGTTAAACCTATTGTTGTTGGAAAAAGGATCTCTGTGGGAGGTACCAATGCCATTATACATGGGTATACTTCTGAAGCTATCCAGACAGCTATCGATGCAATACATAACAGCTGTAAAAGTGGCACTGTTTTGCTTCTGCCCGGAATTTATGATATTATCGCTCCGGTTAGGCTTTACGATAATATATCGCTGGTTGGATCGGGCGCTAACACGGTATTAAAAAAATGCAGGGGTTTCCGTTCCTCTTTTGCCCTCGATGCCGACTATGGTGAACTTCAGGTCACTGTTACAGATGCTTCAGGATTCAAAACAGGTATGGGCGTATGCATATTTGATGAAGGACAGCGGTCGGGATGGGATCTCACGACAGCCAGAATAACCGGAATAAAAGGTAATGTTATTTCAATTGACGATTATCTGCTGCGCGATTACCATGCCGACAAGAAAGGCACCATCTCAAACAACTGTTCCGTGATCGCTGCTGTTGATGCAGAAAATGTCACGATTGAAAATCTTACCGTTGATGGCAGCAGGGAAAGTAATGATATGATTGACGGCTGCCGGGCCGGAGGAATCTACCTCCATAAAGTGCATAAGGCAATAATTGATAATGTTATAGTCAAAAACTTTAACTGCGATGGTATCAGCTGGCAATTAACCGAATATATCACTGTGCGCAACTGCGAAATATATGGATGCGCAAATAGCGGACTTCATCCGGGGACCGGATCTCCTTTCACCCTTATTGAAGGGAACAACAGTCACGACAACGAAGGTTACGGACTCTTCGTATGCTGGCGGGTAAGGAATGGGATTGTCAGGAACAACAGTTTTCATAATAACGGCATAAACGGTATTAGCACTGGTCACAAGGATGTTGATATGCTTTATGCAGGGAACCAAATATTTGAAAACGGTTCAGATGGAATTCAACTGCGCGGGGAATTGTCACTTAATGCACCTCACAGGAATATCTTCAGAAATAACCGTATCGAAAATAATGGTGTAAAGGAAAAAGGATACGGAATTTCGGTGAACTGCAATGCAGAAGGCGTTGTAATTGAAGACAACATTTTCAGCAATTCGGGTAACGGAAAACAGGATGCGGCATTGTTACTGACAAAAAACAGCCTGCCGGTTGAATTTAAAAACAACACAATCACAGGTCAGCCTGAAAGAGAAGTAACAAAAGAGGATAAATAAGAGAAAAACTTCTCTATTGCATATAGAATTTCTTCGGCCTTATTGAAGCTCTTCGCAGCAGGCTATGAATCCCGATAATGTCGGGATTCGATCTCCTAAAATAAATTCATACTGCTCACTGACTCCGCAGTAATCAATGGAAAATGCGCTCACGGGGATTCAAAAAGAATCCGGAATTTCCAAATCGGTTTAAGTTGAATTATCATAAATACAGTTAAAGCGCTTTAAAATATTTGCACAAACGGACTCTTTTATTTACTTTTCACGATTTAATAAAGGATATCAAATTAGATTATTACTTTAACTCTTAACAGACTGCTGATGAGAAATTTTTCACTGGATAAAAGTAAAATCAAAGTTCTATTACTGGAAGGGATTCATGAGAAT
>PMIJ01000229.1 GCA_003157015.1 Bacteroidales bacterium | reverse complement strand
CCCCCAACCCCCCAATTGGGGGGCATTATTTTTTAATTATTTATAATTTCAGTTTCGAGTTAAAATTACCTAAAATTACTTAATTGTTACTAAGCTATATTGAGTAGTAGAGTTATCTGAAAGAAAATTTCATTAGTTACACAGAGTTACACAGAGNNCACTAAGAAGGCACAAAGTGCACAAAGTTAAAACCCTATTATTCAATTCTTTGTGTTCTTTGTGTTAATCCTTTGTGACCTTTGTGGTTATTGGATTTTAACTTTTTAGACAGCCCGTTGGGTGGTTGAACCATGGGTGTAGCTGGAACCTTCTCTTTCCTGAAAATGATGAAGAACGATATCGTTCCTACAATTGCAACAAAAATCAGCTGCGATTCATGAGTAAGCAAAGCATATGCCAGTCCGTCTTCAACAGGTATTCCGTTTACTATGAGAAGACCGCGTGAAACAATATAATGAAATGCGCCCAGTCCGCTTTGCACCGGCGCGGACATTGCCAGTCCTCCAATGACGAGAATGAAAATGCTGTTTCCAAAAGTCAGATGTGACGTACTGGGAAGAGAGAATACTACCACCCAGGTCATAAGGGCATAATTGATCCAGATGAAAATGGTATGGAAAATGAATTCCCATTTTCTTTTAAGATTTGTAATCGTCTTCAGACCATTAATTATTCCACGTGCGAGGTCGAAAATTTTTGAGAAGAAACGGATCTTTCTCAGGTCTTTTTTATATCTGATTATCAGAAACAGAGCGATTATTCCTATTGAAAGAAGAATAATCCAAACAACAATTGTATTTCCAAAGATTGAAAATATTTTTTCCTGAATTGGAATGAGAATACTTTCTTTGAGAAACAGGCCAATCTCCTTCCCGCTGGTGAATATCATTATCACCATTATGAGAAGAAGAGAAAGAAAGTCAATTGTGCGTTCTATAACCACTGTTCCGATAAGTTGATCAACTGGGATCTTTTCCTTTTTTCCCAGAGCCACGCAGCGGGTAATTTCTCCGATTCTTGGCAAAGCCAGATTAGCCAGATACCCAGTCATTAATGCATAAAAAGCATTTCTGGTTGAAGGCCTGAACCCCAGGGGATTTACCAGAAGTACCCATCTTCGGGCCCGGCTTATAAATGCGAATGTTGCAAAAAGAATCGACAAGAGAAGCCATGAATAATCAGCTTGTTTTAGCTCCGACAAGAGTTTTGAAAAGTCAATATTATGAAATGCGAACCAGAGCAGCAGCAATCCGACAGCGAAGAAAACTATAAATTTAAGAGCCTGCAATATACCTTTTCTCAACTTCAGATCAGTTTATTGGTTTTTGTATCGGGGAAAATGACCACAGGCTTGAATGATTTTGCTTCCTCGAAATCGAGTAAAGCGAACGACATGATAATGATAATATCACCCACAATAACCTTTCTGGCAGCAGCGCCATTAAGGCAGATTTCTCCTGATCCGCGGACCCCTTTTATTACGTATGTCTCAAGGCGTTCACCGTTGTTAAGATCCAGAACATGCACTTTCTCGTTTTCAATCAGGTTTGCAGCATCTATAAGATTCTCATCAATTGTTATACTTCCAATATAATGGAGGTTCGCCCCTGTTATTGTGACCTTATGAATTTTTGATTTTATTACTTCTATTAACATAATCTGATATCTTGTTGATCCTAATTACGGTGCAAAGGTAATTAACCTTTTGGTTCAGACCAACCTAATTTCAATATTATCAATTAGCCGGATTTTTCCTGCCTGTACTGCGATGCATCCATAATATCGTTTTCCTTTTCTTATATCAGTTTTTTTTGTCAATGGTATAAGTTCCGTATCATCCACAATTTCAAAATATTCGACATTGAACCCGGGTACATTGTTTATAGCATCTTTGATGTATGATTTAATTTCAGGGATATCGTATTTACCAATCATTGAATTGGCTGAGGATAAAGTTTTATAAATAATACTTGCACGATTTCTGATTCCGGGATCAAGCAGACGGTTTCGGCTGCTCATCGCCAATCCGTCAATTTCCCTTATGATGGGATTCCCGGTTATTTTGACTTTGTCGCCTGTTTGTTTCACCAGTGCTTTAACTACTGCAAGCTGTTGAAAATCCTTCTGGCCAAAAAAGGCTATATCGGGTTTGACAATATCGAACAATCTGCTCACAACCTGTGCAACACCATTGAAGTGATGTGGTCGATGAAGTGCTTCCATTACATTATCGAGGTTTCCAAAATGAAATTCCCGCATATCTTCTTCAGGGTAAATTTCTTTCACATCCGGTGTAAATACAATATCAGTTTCTCTGAGAGCATTTTTAAGGAGAGCAATATCACCCTCAGGTGTTCTGGGATAATTTTTCAGGTCATTTTTATCATTGAATTGTGTTGGGTTCACAAAAATGCTTATCACAACTATGGGACATTGACTTATCGCACTTTTCACCAGTGAAATATGACCTTCGTGGAGAGCTCCCATTGTGGGAACAAATCCGACCGGAGAAAGGCTTAGTTCTTTTAGACATTTTTGCAGTTCAATAATGGTCCTTGATACCTTCATTATATTTGATTTTTTTACAAACTTAAATTAAATTATTTAAACAGGCATTTCGGAACCTTATGACTGAGGAATTGATTTTCAAGCGAAGTGAGATAAGGGTTAAATGGATATATCTGAATATCCGCATTTTTATAATGTTATTAATTTTTACTATCTTTGCACCTTAAATCGAAATGGTATATCCAGGCAGGTAAATGGAAAGCAGGAAGGTATTATTCATTTCACAAGAGATCACTCCGTACTTAGGTGAGACAAAGTTGTCGAAGATCGGAAGATTTCTCCCCCAGGGCATTCAGGAAAGAGGCAAAGAGATCCGGACTTTCATGCCCAGGTATGGCTGTATAAATGAAAGAAGGAACCAGCTTCATGAAGTTATCAGGCTATCGGGCATGAATCTCATTATCGACGATACCGATCATCCGCTGATAATAAAAGTTGCTTCGATTCAATCGGCCCGTATGCAGGTTTATTTTATCGATAATGACGATTATTTCCAGAGAAAACATATTATCAGCGATGCTTCAGGTCGGGAATTTGAGGACAATGATGAAAGGGCTCTCTTCTTTGCAAGGGGAGTAATTGAAACTGTAAAGAAATTGAGATGGGCACCTGATATTGTACATTGCCATGGATGGATGTCTGCACTGGTACCAGTCTATCTTCGAAGTATATACAGTGATGATCCTCTTTTTCATAATTACAAAATAATCTATTCCATTTACAATAATGATTTTAAAACTCCGTTTAGATCAACATTCGCGGATAAACTGCGGTTCGATGGAATAGATGGGGAAAACCTTAAGCTGGTAAAGAAACCCGATTTTGTTAATGTTTCAAAACTGGCTATCAAATATTCTGACGGAATCATTATCGGAAGTGAAAGCATAAACGACGAATTGAAGAAATATCTTATTACAATTAATAAACCGGTTCTTGAATTTAAGGATGAGACCGAATACATTGATGCCTATAATGATTTTTATGACAAGATATTATAATAGCTACCAAAACCCTCGCAGATTTGTTTCTGTTCCCCAAAATCTTTTTAGAATATTCTTCACCACATTCATTGTAATGGTAACTGTTCTTGCCGGTTCATGTAAGAAGGAGGTCCTGAAAATCGGAGGTGATATTCTTCCGGAGGGCGATTTTGTTTCAATCAAATCTATCGATACATTAAGTATTTTCTCGTACACTATGTACGATGATTCAGCCAGGACTGACCTTTCTTCGGTTTCTTATCTGGGGCAGGATTATGATCCCTATTTTGGCACTACTACAGCAGGATTTGTTTCGCAAATACGACTTAATGCCAAATGGGATGGCCAGCCGTTTACAGTAGATTCGGTGAAATTATTTCTTCAGATATTGACTAATAAAACGGTAGCCTCAGGTGCTATACATACATTGAGCTTATCTGAATTAGCCAATCAGATTTTTGTCGATACGGCTTATTATCCCAATTCCCCCATTGCTCTTTCCGGTTTTCATATGTCAGATATACCTATCCCTTCACTAAGAGCCGACACAATTAACAATATTACCTTGTCACTGCCGGGAAACGGGGTGGAATTCGGGAAATATCTCACCCGCGACACAACAAAGTTATTTTATAATAATAATAACCCCGATTTCAGATCTTACTTTAAAGGGTTATACTTCCAGTTGAATTCAACGAATACTGATCCTTACCTCCTTTCATTGAGCCTTACCTTTAATAGCAGCAACTATAACAACTATTTTATCCTTTACATACATGACAGTATCGGTACTGCCAAACAATATTCACTTATTCTGGATGCCAAGAACACAAATGCCTCCTTTAATACGTTTAACCATGATTTCAGTACAGCCACCACTGGCGATAAAATGGCACACCTGAATACGACTTATAAAGACACTCTATCTTATCTCCAGTCTCTTGACGGAGTCTATACAAAACTAATCCTGCCGGGTCTTAAAAAAATCAAAACCGATAATTCGTTTGGCAAAATTTCAATCAACCGTGCAAGACTTGTTGTCCCCGTGCATTTCAAAGCGACAGTACTAAGTCCTTACATAACACCGTATGTGCCATCACAGCTTTTTCTCCGGTACAGATCAAAGACCGGGATCAGATATACGGTTCCTGATTATTCACTCGGATCAAGCGTAGATATTTCTCACAGCTTCTTTGACGGGAAGCTCGATTCTGTGGCATATGTTTATAATTTCAATATACCGGCTTTTGTTCAGGACTATCTGGAAGATGCCACCGGCAATATAGAACCGGAACTTGATATCTATCAGGGAGCAGGTACAAAGAATGTTATCTTGAATGCCAATAAAAACAAAATTCCTGTCAAATTTGAATTTACTTATACTAAGTTCTAGATTTTGTGAACCAAAATATCTACTTTCGTACTGACATTTTAATACCAGCTACATATGTGCGGAATTATTGGTTATATTGGTTCACAACCTGCCAGGGAGATTATAATAAATGGTCTTAAAAGACTTGAATATCGCGGCTACGACTCTGCCGGTATGGCTCTTGTAAACGGAGAAGCAAGGATATTTAAATGCGCAGGCAGGGTACAGGACCTTGAGAATCTTGTTAATAAATCCAGTTTTAACGGAACAACAGGAATGGGTCATACCAGGTGGGCTACACATGGTGAGCCTAATGAACTGAATGCCCATCCTCAGGTCTCATTTAAAGGAAACTTCATTGTTGTACATAACGGTATAATTGAGAATTATGCACGTCTTAAAAAACATCTTGAGAGCAGGGGTGTAAAATTTTCAAGCCAGACTGATACTGAAGTTCTCGCCAACCTTATTGAGCATATGTACCTCGAGGGCGACCTCACTGCCGAACAGGCAATTACTCTTGCCCTGAACAGGGTTGAAGGTACTTACGGATTGGTGATTATCTGCACAAACGAACTTGATAAACTGTTTGCTGCCAAGAAGGGAAGCCCTCTGGTTATTGGCGTGGGTGAAGGTGAAAACTTTATTGCTTCTGATGCAACACCTATAGTTGAATACACTCAGCGGGTAATCTATCTGAATGATGACGATATCGCTATCATAAAGAAAGATGAACTCATTCTTAAAACAATAAGAAGTGAAAAGATACAACCGGAAGTCAAGGAAATAGACCTTAAGATTGGTGAGATTGACAAAGAAGGTTTTGCTCATTTTATGCTGAAAGAAATTTTCGAACAGCCAAGGGCTATTCATGATACCTTCCGAGGAAGAATATTACCTGATTATTCAGGTGTAATGCTCGGAGGGCTTCATGATGTCATTGAAACTA
Organism: Bacteroidales bacterium; assembly: GCA_003157015.1. Taxonomy (GTDB): domain Bacteria; phylum Bacteroidota; class Bacteroidia; order Bacteroidales; family VadinHA17; genus LD21. The sequence goes on along the minus strand of PMIJ01000229.1, from coordinate 1,015 downwards.
TGACACAATCAGAAAGAATCATCATAATTGCCTGCGGGACTTCGTGGCATGCCGGACTGGTTGGAGAATACATTTTTGAAGAATATACCCGCATTCCGGTTGAGGTGGAGTATGCTTCCGAATTCCGTTACAGAAATCCCATAATAAAAAAGGGAGATATTGTAATTGCAATAAGTCAGAGCGGAGAGACAGCCGATACTCTTGCTGCAATAAAGCTTGCACGGGAGAAAGGAGCAAAAGTAATTGGAATATGTAATGTTGTAGGCAGCAGTATCCCACGTGAAACTGATGCAGGTGTTTATACACATGCAGGCCCGGAGATCGGTGTTGCATCAACTAAAGCATTTACCACGCAGGTTTTGGTTCTTGCCATGATGGCATTTGAAATCGGTCATAAGAAAGGGATCATCTCCGATTCAGCATATAAAGCGCTCATAACTGAACTGGCTTCAATTCCAGGCAAAATTGAGAAAGCACTTAAAGTAAATGATCAGGCACTTGAGCTTGCAAAAGTCTTTCAGAATACACATAATGCTCTTTACCTTGGCAGAGGATATCTCTTTCCTGTTGCATTGGAGGGAGCACTTAAACTGAAGGAGATTTCATATATACATGCAGAAGGTTATCCTGCAGCAGAGATGAAGCACGGACCGATTGCTCTGATCGATGAGAATATGCCTGTTGTTGTCGTTGCAACAAAAGATGACACCTACGAAAAAATAGTGAGCAACATACAGGAAATTAAAGCCAGAAAAGGAAATGTAATCGCAATTGTGACCGAAGGTGATCAGATAATCAGCAAAATGGCTGACTATGTTCTTGAAGTACCAGAGACACTTCCAATCTTTTCAGGATTGTTGGCAGTAATCCCACTTCAATTACTTTCTTACCACATCGCAGTACTAAGAGGCTGTAATGTTGATCAGCCTCGTAACCTGGCAAAATCGGTAACTGTAGAATAAAAAATATAAATTTTGAATTTCTGAATTAATAGGGATGTTCATAAATAGTGAAA
>PMIJ01000142.1 GCA_003157015.1 Bacteroidales bacterium | reverse complement strand
TCAATTTGACCGTTTTTTCCAATTAAGATCATTGCAGCATAAAGAGACCCTTTCCAGGGAGTTTCTGCATTTGTTTTCCGGTATAGAAGATAATTAATACCAAAAAGTCCTGTGCTGTATATTAATGCAATAACAGGTATTGAATATATGTAAAATATAATTGGATTAAAATAATTGATTATTGGAAAAACCAACAAGAGAATGGATATGATTAGAAATCCAAGGCCGGAAAGCCTCAGAAGTGACAAGATTACAAGTTTTAAAGAAGTATCAATCTCATCCCATTGTTTATTGGCTGCCTTTTCATGAAAAGGCAAAAATCTTGTGGAAAATAAGTTTTTAAATGCCATAACCATGCTGATTACCCCTATAATCATATATAGCAGAATTGGTATTATGTCAATTATCCTATCCATTTGAAACCTTTTTAAAGTAGCATATAATTAAATAATCTTATTTTTCAATTTCATCTATTCATAAAATCAGATATGCCGGTTATTTGCATGAATAGTATCTGTATTGCATTTTTTGAAAGTTGCCATTTTCTTTTGTTAAAGTGGAGCAATTTTCAAACGCCAGGTTGCTTGTATTTTCCCAACTTTACGCATCTTGAAAATTTGTCTTATCGTTGTGCTTTTGAGAAAATATTTCATTGAACTTAATTTTGAGCGTTCTACATTTGCTTCTTTGTCAATCACCAATCCCATTTGCCTGAAAAATGTTTCTGCTTCCTCAAAACTTTCGAACTTATTATCTTCAATACGGTGTTGCTCAAAAAACTCTGTTGTTTTATTGTCAAATCTGAGATTGAGTTTATCATTCTTATTTTTAATGTAAATATCTGCCGTTATCCAGTAGCCACCACGTTCCTTCAATATATCATAAATTATGCTGCAAAGTCTTTTCTTTTCATTGATATTTAAGTACATTAATAAGCCTTCGTTGACAATTACAATCTCTCCATCAGGAAAATGATTAACTATTTCATGAAATTGCTTATCGTCAAGGGCATTCAACGGCAATAATTCTAATTTCCCGTCAATCTTAAAACTGTCATTTAAAAAAGCAGCAATGAAGTCTTTTTTCATTGCTATTACATCCTGTAAATCTGTATCGATGTAATAAAATCCTTTTTGTTTTACAGTCTCTAAACCACGAAAGGAAAATCCTGATGATAATTCAATAATATTTTTATAAGGTAAGTCTGCTAATAATTGGTCAATACTCCAGTATCTATTTTCAAAATGCAGCGTTCTTGCCCAAAAAGTCAAATCTTTTTTATCAAAGTCTGGATTGTACTTTTCAGGATAATTTAATAATTCGGCAGTCTGGCGGGCAAAGGGAATATTCGTATACCCTTTCATTAATGATAAAGATTTTGCTGATGGACTTATCGTATTAAAATTACGATTGGTTATATTTAATTCATCCATATTCCCCATTTTGTCAGCTTAATATCAATACTGAAATTCTTATCGGTTATAGACCTCAAACCTCAGAATTGCATTCTGCAGGATTAATATCGGCTGTTTCTGCTATACTAAACACAACTTTTTATAACTGAATTAACTTAAACTTTTGAAAACTGCATTGTGCATGAATTACCGTAGGGTTTTATTTTTTTTTGTTTTATTGTAAACAAATCCTGCTGCATAAGGCAATACTGCTGTTATAATCCAAACCAAAACAGACTTGTAAGTAAAATCATTTTTAATAATCACATGCATAATCAAACTAACAGTAATAATAAACGAAACTGTAAATGTTGCAATGAAATTTGCATAATATATGATATTTGTAGTCTTGTTAATAGCAAATTGTAAGTAATATAGTACGAACATCAATATAAAAAAGGCAATAACCCTTTGGTATACTTCTGGTAAAAAGATTTGGTCAATCAAAAGCCAACCAAATCCAATAATAACTAAACCTATAAGGGTTAAATAACCCTTTAGTTTTAAAGGTGATAAAAAGTTTTGCATATTTATTTCTAATAATTCTTCAATATATTGCCGGAATCAATCTCTTTGTACGTTTTTGATAATCTGCATATTTTTCTCCCATTTGTTCAATCATAAAACTTTCTTCAACATTTATGCGATAAATAAATCCGAATACTACTGGAATAATCATAAATAAAATAGACAGCCAATTTGATAATGATACTGATGTTCCAATAATAACAATCATCTGTCCCAAATATCCGGGATGTCTGATGCTTTTATATAATCCGGATTCAATTAACTCATGATTCTCAATCTTAGTAACTGTATATGTGAAATGTTCTTTAAGTGTCATTATTGCGGTAATTCTGATTATTAATCCAACAATTATCATAACTGCTCCAATTGCAAAAAATGCATTCCAATGATAAATCCTGCCTATTCTTGTGGCAGCAAAATAGAATGAAAGTGTATAGCCAACCGCTATAAGTATAAAAAGTAATAAAAAACTTCCCCTGTCCCCTTTGTTAATAATATTCCTTTTCCTTTTTCGCCTTTGTCTTACACCCATGAAAATCTCAAAGAATCCATACAGATATGAAAAAACTATAATTATTATCATTTTTATATTCATGATTTCTATTGTTTTAAAATTGTATACGCCATTCCCTGATTATGCATTATACGGGATTTAGTGGCTTCGAATGCATCAGCTATGATAAAAATATCTTTGAGTACATAACTTGCAGACCCACTAAAACCATAATGGATATTAGCCTTTGGCATTGACATTCTTCAATGCAATGCAGGAAGGATGTACTTGTCTAACGCTAACTGACCATCATTCTTAATGTCATTTCTTCTATAATTTCCTGCCGTAATTACGACTATTAAATTTAATTCTTTGTTTATAAATATTCTTTGACCACCGAGACCCCTTGCAGATACTATTTGAAATGTTTTATTGTTTATGGTTTCAGTATATGTCCAGAATAAGTAACTATATCCGTAGATTGTGGAATTATTTTCTCGAAGAATTTGAGTTTTGAATGTCTCATTAACCCAGTCTTCTGTAAGGATTTGCTTGTCATCCCACCTGCCGTTGTTTAAGTAAAGCATCCCAAATTTCAATAAGTCTCTTGATGTTAACCGTAGTCCTGATGCAGCAGCAGGGAAACTTCGCCTGTGGCTGAAGATTTTACCTGGGTGGAAAAAAACTGCACTTTTTGAACTTTTAATCCATTTATAATTTTTAATACCTAATGGTTTAAAAAGAAACTTTTCCGCAAATTTGTCAATGATGTCACCACTAACTGATTTGATAATTTCTGCTAACACCTGAACTCCGCCACTATTATAATTCCATACTGCTCCTGGGATTGTATCCATTGGTTGGCTCAAAACATACTCCACAGGATTTATACTTCTTTCCATTTGTGTTTCATTGTTGGTATGTGATCCGATTGGTAGGTTTTCGTTCCACTTTATGCCAGAACTCATTGTTAAAAGGTTTCGGATTGTTATTTTTTCGTTTTGGAGAGTTTTAAATTTAATATAATCAGGCAGGTAAGTAAAAATTGGGTCGTCAATATTTTTTATTCTTTGTTGGTGAATGGCAATATCAATACAAGCCGAAACTACACTTTTGGAAATACTTCTGATGTCGTGCAAAATATTTGTATCGTGTTTTGCATAGCCTAAACTTAAACCCCAATATTCGTCCTTCCCTGAAAAATAGTTCTCATAAACGATTTTGTTGTCTCTTGCAATAAGTAAACTATGAATATTTGGGAAAGTGTCTTTTAAAATTAATTTAGTCAATTCAATAATTTTATCTGAGTCAATGTTGACATTTTTTATATCGTCAGTTTTAATGCCATCGTCCAATTCCTTTGGTGCAGAGTAATTATAGTTTGTGTCACGGATGTGAGTTTGGCTACAACCTGTTAATAAAATCATGCTTATTACTGACTGTAAGAAGTATTGCTTAAAATAGAGCAAGTTTGTCGTTTTCATAATTGTTTTCTTGTAACATGAATTAAAATTATGATGGAAACAATCTCCTTCTAATATATTGCTGGAATCAATTTACCTTTTATAACTTTTTTATGATACGATTTTCAAGAATAACCTTATTTTTAAAAGAAATTGACTTTGCATCTCCAATTTCGGAGTAATCAAAGCCTCTTCGGATGAATTCGTGGTGCAGCGCAGCCAGGAAAGAGAAGCGAGCAGTACCTGACCCACTATTACCCACTTCACTATTAAACCTGCTGATTAATTCAGTATCATCGTAAGATTCCAACTTTTTTTGGAATTGAAGCTCTTCGCAGCAAGCTACGAAGAATCTTCGATCCCCTAAGGTAAATTCTTAATGCNNCAATGCGCTCGCGGGGATTCAACTAAATATTCATGACTCGTTTTATATTTGAAATGTTTTTAATTGAAAAATCTGTCAAATTGACCACTAATTACCAGATAACTTTTAGCATTTGATTCCGGATACTAAGAGCATCTTAATCCATAGCATACCCATCATAATATCAAGGCAAAATGGTAAATGAAATTTATCTATAACTGACTCCTGTTTAGAAAGCTTAACAGCGCTCAATATCAAGGTAATTTACAATTAATGAGTAATTTTTTATTGCCGTTCAAAATTTATGTAAGACTGTTCCCATTGTCCGTTGACTGCATTTCCGGCACTTATAAAAAATCCCGGATTTATCTTTCCTGGTGGGGATTGTAAATACAAGTCGATTGAATCGTTGTAAAAAAAGTTTACTTGAAATGGATACAATATGTTAAGTTTTGTGATTGTAAGTGTAGGTAAGCCCCTTGTCGGTAAGGTAAAAGTCCAATTTAAGGGCGTGGAATTAATTTCTCCCGTTCCATTTGCATTCAAAGTCAGTGATGCTCCCGATGTGTAAGAAGTATCATAATAATGAATCCCCCCAGCACCCTTGCTAAAAGATATTCCCATTATAGTCCAGTTACCTAATAAACTATCTCGTGTAACAGTTCGTGCCCATGGCATGTCTTCAATCGTTCCACAGGGCAGGGTTTTAAGCTCTGGTGCAAAATTATCTCTTTTGCAACTCAAAACTATTGTAACAATTGAAAATATAACAATTACGATGAATGGTCGCATTTATTTAATTCTTTTGTATGAACTGCCGGCATTTAAGAACTCTAAACTACTTAACATGAATGTGTCATGGTATATCGAGTACATTTCACTAACTGAACCTAATTTTATAACATTAGAAGTATCCTTCCCGTCAACAGAGATTAATTTATAAGTGGAAAATCTGCTTGATCCTTTTAAAGTATCATTCTGATAGAAATTATAGATTGAATCTGATGTAAAGACGAGATTGGTTGTAGTGCGGGTTGAAACCGGTGTCCAGCATCCAGCAACTCCTCCACAGGAAATAAACCAGGACCATTTACCAACTAAACTTGATGAAAAGTTATAAGAATTTTCCTTTTTACATCCGAAACCTGATGCAATAATTACCAGGAGAAATATAATCTTTTTCATCATGCAAGATATTATTTGATTTTTCTAAAAGTCAGAAGAGATTTTTTAGTACTAATGTACTTTGAAAACTTACCAATATTTATTGTTAAATTCTGTTCATCAAACCTGAAATAATAAGTTCCTCCTTCCATTGAATTTGATAATCCATCAACCACTGTAATACTATCTCCTGATATTTTGTATGAATACGAAGTGCTTCCCATTTTGGGTAACCAATATCCATTTGTCATCGCAAACCCTCTGGATAAATTGAAAAAACCAGAATCATTGTCAGTGCCGAAACTTATAGTATCAGTGCCAGTATTAATTTCAACCCATGATCCTGTTAGCCCTTTTGGCAGCGTACCTGGGTCAGGGAACGAGATATTATCTTTCTGGCATGATATTGACATTAGTCCAATTGAGAAGATAACTGTTAGAAATAATACCCCCTTTCTTAATGATTGTGTTTTCATAGTTTATTGAAGTTATTGTTAACTATTATATATCAGGAATGTCTGAAAATTTAGGTGCTTTCCAAATATACGTCTTGCAACATTTTTCTTTGTAATAATCCGTATTTATATCGTTTGCCCAGATGTGAAGAGTATCACCACCTGCTGATATTGCTCTTGGAGAAGAGGAACTTAAAGAATTATGATATTCAAAATAGTATTCATTTTGCCAATCGTAACGCAACCAACCACCATAAGCATTCATCAGTTGTGGTGAATCTTTGATTATTTGTTCCTGAAGCTTTATATCTGCCTTCAACCAGTCTGGTACATCTTTATTTGAAATCAAATAATCTTTCTCACAGGTAACAAACATGATTGATATAAAAAGCAACAATGCTAATTTTTTCATAACATTATATTTATCAATGTTTTTGGAACATCCAATCAGAGCGATGATCGGAAGAAAGACTGATCTTAATTTTCTCATATATTCAATTGTAAATCAAGTACGTGTATTGAATACTAATTTTTTCTTATGTATGATGAAACCGGTCCATCGACAGAAGCCTCGCTAAAAATCAAGCTATCATTAACCATGTAAAAGGGTGAAAAAATTATCCAGTTCTGTGTTAATACGTAGTTATTGGGATTTGAAGTGAATATTTGTATACCGTAAACTGAGGTTTGTATAAGTGTATCATTTTTGTATTCGTTCATTTTACCATTACTCAGAAACTCAAGTGTTCTGGAAAATCCCGATATCTGAGGATTTGATTCCAGAAATACATATGGATATATTGTCTTTACCCATTCCCATTTGCCGATAATTAATTCGGAAACCGTTTTGTTCTCCTTTTGACAACTTAGTAGAGTTGCTAATAAAAACAATGATGAGTATTTTAAAAGATTAGTTTTCATATCAGTAGAGGTTCGGTTCAAGATTAATGCCACAAAAATCGTGCTACAAATCTCGAAATTAATAAACAGATAACCAAAATTGTTAAAAGGACAACACATGATTTGAAAGTCAACGCGGCGACATAACTGTTACGCACTGGTGTTATGAATATATCTATCTATGAAGATAAACATAATTCAACACTTCCTAATGCTTGATTGAATTCTCAAGCTTATGAATAACAAGACCAAAGTATAGATTAAAAATGCGTATATTACATATATTTAACTACCTGAGAAATCTCTTATTATTGTATATAATAATTCGAACAAACAGCCCTCGGGACTATCAATTATAAATAAAATCCGATGAAATTTAAACTTTTATTTTTGCGGGTATCCTCGGTTATTATTGATATCAGTATAATATATACTTTTGCCTTAATAATTTACATTTTCATACCCCCAAATCCTCTCATAGATATTCTCAGAGTGTTATTCTTAATAATGATTCTCTACTTTTTTATCTCTTATCTTTTCCCCAATCAAACTCCCGGCAAATATCTCTTGCAGCTTAAACTGCTTCCGATTAATAATCAAAAACTGACTTTAACAGATATTATTATTAGGGAATTTCTTTATAAATATCTGATAGGCTTTCTTTTACCATACGCTGTATTATATTTATTAAAATGGGTTGATTTTAATAAAAACGTGATTGCTATATCAGTATTCACGATTATTTTTTCTTTAATTTTTTGGCTTATAAAAAGGGAAACATGGTGGAATTTATTATCAAAAACAAGAGTGGAAAAAGTTATTGTTCCCAAAAAGAATATTCTGGTTTCCTATCTCATTCTGCTATCATTTTTGATTTTGTCATTATCTTTTATAGTTTACAACAATAACCATTATCAGAAAAATGATTTAAAAATATGGGGATTTCAGTTCCCCCTAAAATTTAAAAGTTATCCCAATAATTCTAATGTAAAAAAATATAATACTTATTTAGCCGGACAACATTTGAATCCCAAAGAATATGTTTTTGAATTATTCAAAACAAATGATGTTGTCATTCTATGTGAAGCAAACCATCAGGAATCAACCGCCCGGGAATTAATATCTGATATAGTAACTGATAAAAGATTTATTGATAATGTTGGTAATGTTTTCACAGAATATGGTGCTGTTTCCAAACAATCAAAGGTTGATTCAATATTAAATGCAAAGTTTGCAAACGATGATTTGTTGGAGAAATCTTTAGCAGGATTGATGTGGTTCAGAGGTCCCCATTTCTTTTATTTTCTGAAAAATATTAACCTTCTTAATAATTCGTTGCCTGATTCATTAAAAATCCATGAATATTTTACTGATTTTGATTCTGAATATCAGTATTTCCCTGGTAGTATGGCACTAAAAGATAAAATAGACAGAGATAGTATAATGGCTTACATTATAATCAATAGGTTTAAAAACATACAACAGAATGATAGCCGTAAAAAATGTCTCGTAATTACTAACTCTCGCCACGCATTTGGTTCAATAAAAAAAGATGGCAGAGAAACCAACGTGTTTGATAGTGAAGGTTCTTATATTTTTAAATCTTTCCCTTCCAAAACTGCAAATGTAATGCTGAATTCTCTGGCATATAATTTTTCTGTGATTATTCCAACTGATAAGTTCATGTTTATTAATGCTATTCAAAACGGGAAATGGGACAGGGCATTTGAAGAAAATAAAAACAGACCGGTAGGTTTTGATTTTAAAGGAAGTCCATTTGGGAAAGATGATTTTGATTATTTACCTATGGTAAAAAATCTTAAATATGAAGATGTTTTTACTGGATTTATTTTTAATAAGCCTATTCATGAATGGAAAATCGACAACTATTATCCTTTCCGAGAATATGGAGCAGAAAAGGAATATATTGTAAAACATTCCGGTACAATAATCAATAAATCGGAATTACAAAATGCAATAGCGGTTTATAAACCTAACAAAATGGAAGATGAAAATAAAATGAGAATATTCATGAGCCTATATAATTTTATCCCATATTTCTTTTACTTTTTATTGCTAAGTTTTTGTATTCTTATAAGCACATATCATTTTATCCGCTTATTATTGAAGAAAAACATTGTGGAAAATCTTGTCTGACAGAGCATTTAATTACAATGCCAAGTGAACTAACCATATTTAGCCAGGCAGATTTCAATTCCCGTAGTCGAATAAACAACAAGCACTTAACTCTGGCTTCGAGTGGTCAAAATGTTCCGACCAACTATGTTCGGGGCTGCTGACTTTTCCACGCACTCAAGAATCTTTAATTGCATATAAAAACCAGTCTTTTGTAACCTTTTTGCCTCTTACTTATCTAAACCATATATAAATCTTAAAAACTATTTATTATGGGACCACTTGTAATCTTGTTAATTGTTGCTTTTCCTATTTGCGGTTTGATTGGTTACTACATAAAAACCAAGAATCAAGAACGTTTGAAGCTAATTGAAAAAGGAATTAATCCTGATGATGGATTAAGTATTTCAGATTATCATATACAGTCGAATTTAAAAAATGGCATTTTGTTTATCTCGCTCGGTTTAGGTCTATTTATTGGTCATTTGCTTGTTCTCAATTTCAGTCAGTTAGATAATCTTATTACTTACGCAACAATGTTATTAATTTTTGGCGGTATAGGTTTCTTAATTAATTACTTTATAATTAGAAACTGGAATGCCAAATAATTATGAATTCTAATACAATTACTAAAGCAATATCTGGTGATTCTGAAGCATTATCCTTTCTGATAAACGAATATAAGGATATTGCTTATAATATTGCGCTGGGCATTGTGAAAAACAGAGAGGATGCTAAAGATATTACACAGGAGAGTTTTTTAAAGGTACTGGAAAATATAAAAGGTTTCCGAAACGAATCAAAGTTTACGACCTGGTTATACAAAATTGTTTATAATCAATCAATTCAATTTATTCAAAAGGCTAAATCAACAAATTTCTCGGATATTGATTCTGTGAGTACTAATAATTTCTTCTGTGAAAATTCAACCGGAGAAGATAAATACCTTGAATTGTACCAGACAATAGACCAACTTGAAAACGATGAACGAAATATTATAATGCTTTTTTATCTCGCTGAAAAATCAATTAAAGATATTAATTCAATTACCGGATTAAGTAATTCCAACATAAAGGTAATTTTGCATAGAGCTAGAAAAAGATTATATGAAAAACTAAATAATGGATTATGAAAAGCCAAGATGATATTATTAAAAAAACGTTACGAAAAGAGATGCAGAGGATTGATGATGATTTATTTACAGATGAGATAATTAAGCGGCATCTGTCTCAAAAGGTACCTGTCGCGCCAAGACCATTTTTAAACTTCGTATCAATGATTGTTGGACTCTCATTTACTCTATTAAGTCTTGGTTTGATACTTTTAGTAAAGACTAATAATCGAATTCTAAAAAGTATTGACTTTAGCGAACAGCATGGTTATATACTTTTTTTGCTGTCTTTCTTCTTTTTGATTTACAAGTGGTTAGATGATTTAACTTTGAAACATACTTTAACCAATCTTCAAAAAAATGTTACAGCCAGATGTAAAGATGAATCGGATTAGAAATAATACACGTCTATGTGATTTGAGAATCCGGTGCGCTGTAATTCCCGAAATTTCTTCCTCATGTCTTGACCCCAAATATAGCTGGCATTTAATTATTTAAAATTTGAAATTACCAGACACACCAAATCTTATTTATTATCCCTGGTTTTTTGTTTTGACAATTCAATATTCATAATAAAATCAGGTTCAGCATATTCAAAGTATCCGCTCTCATAGAATTCATTTGACATATCTAAGGCATCGCCTTTAGAATTTTTATCTGCTCTAATCAAATAGTATCCACCTAAGCTGCTGTATCGTACAATTTTAGTATTGGTTTTAATAACCAGATCATTAAAATAAATCATCAAAGAGTCACTTTTTAATTTACATAAAAATATATCATAAATCCCTAAATCAAGGCTATCACTTGTGGTGAGATATTTATCACAATTACTTACCCTTCCATCCATCTTTATTTTTGAAAAAAGCAAGTCTGTTTCCGAACAACTTTTAGAATCGACAATAACAGTTATAAATGATGCCTTTTTTAGATTGAATGTAGAATGTATACTTTCATATTGCTTCAATATCGCATTTATCGTATCAATAGAAAGAGTATCGTAAAATGAAATAGTTCCTTTATTAAAGATCTCCTGTAATGCTATTTTCCCCGATTCATAATAGTAGAAGCGGCTATTATTGCAATCATTATATGTATTTTCCTTCTGGCAACTCATCAGAATTGCTAAACCAACAAAAGACAAATATTTTAAAAGATTTGTTTTCATATCAGCAGAGATTCGGGTCAGGATTAAGGTATATTCTCAATGCTTGATGATACTGTATTAGGCAACTGAGAATGCTCTCGATGGTATTCAATATCTATCTATTTTAACATCATGTTATTACACTTCAGCCACACTTTCGATAAACAATTAAATCCTTGATTATTATGCACTTCGTGCTAAGTTTAACTAGTCAGATATTTTCTTTAATCTGCATGAAACCTGAATATAGGAATCATTTTGATACAGAATAAGCGAATCTCCGATAATGCTAAATTTGTGCGTGCCACCCAGAATCCATTCCCATGTATATAAATCATTTCTGGCTTCCTCGTCAATAAATTCAATCGAATTATTTTTAAGAAGATAATTTCCTCTGCCAAAATCAAGTGTATTTGAACTCGAATATGAATATGATGAACTGTCAAACTTTATGGTTACGGTGTCTGCAGATTCATAATGTGTATCCAGATAATATATGGATTTTACCCCTTGAAAAGTTGTGTTATAAAATTTTGAAATTTCATTATCCCCTTTTTTACATCCATAACAGGACGCAATGAATACGAGAATGAATACTATCTTTTTCATTATATTATTTAAACTATTTAACAATCATGGTTTAATCTGTCCAACAAAGTTTGAATCGTCATCAACATTTGCCTGCAACATAGAAGGATTTGCATTTCCTGAGAATTTAAGGCTATAGGTATAATACGCAAAATTCATGCCATTGTGAATTATTAAACATCAACAATAGTTAGTATTAATCTGGAAATTACTGATCCCAAAATCTAATAACCGTCAATTACTCCTGTAAAGCATGAAGAGACACTTTACATGGCGTATTTGTTTTTGTGTTCACGTGCAATTGATAATTAAATACAAAAGTCCTGCTCAAAATATTAATGCTATAATCGGGATAGAAAATTTGTAAAATTAATTTGAATTAAAACAATTGAGAATCGGAAAAACTAACAATAGAATGGCTATGATAAAAATCCAAGACCGGCAAGCCTCAGATATGACAAGACTACAAGTTTAAGTGGATTATTAATAGCATCCCGTGTTTTATTGACTGTCACTAAATAAATAGATAAAAACTTTACAGAAAATAAATTCTTAACTGTCATAATCATACGGATGAAGCCTACAATCAGATAAAGCAGAACTGGTGCTATTTTAAGAATTTCTTTCATTTGAATCTCCTTTTAAGTTGTTTATAGTGGCCACTCAAAAACCTATTTATAAGTGCAATACTTTATTCAACCAATTCAAAACTGTCTTTCAACCGGATATCTCTCGATGAAGCACCTATCAATAAATCAAATTTGCCAGGTTCGGCAACCCATTGTAATTGTTGATTGTAAAAAGAGAGTTTCTCGAGGTCTATAATAAATTTTATTGTTTCAGACTGACCTGCCGCCAATTTTACTTTTCTGAAGTCTTTTAATTCTTCCACAGGTCTTGCAACAGAACCAACAACATCGTGCAGATAGAGTTGTACAATTTCTTCGCCGTCATATTTGCCGGTATTTGTAATTGTAACGGAAACTTTAATCTGATCATTACTATACATTTTCTTTTTGCTCATCTGTAAATTGCTGTACTGAAATGTAGTATAGCTTAATCCATACCCGAATTCGAACTTTGGGTAGATCGATAAATCATTATATGAACTGGTGTAAAAACGGTTATTATCATTTAAGGCCGGACGACCGGTATTAAAATGAGCATAGTATATGGGTATTTGTCCAACACTCAGAGGAAAAGTGACCGGAAGTTTAGCGGATGGATTATAGTCGCCGAACAAAACGTCGGCAATAGCATTTCCGGCTTCACTTCCAAGCCACCACGTATACAATATTGCCGGTGCATTGTCAGCAGTGTAATTAAACACCAATGGCCGTCCGGCATTTATAAGCACCACAATTGGCTTCCCCGTCGCTAAAAGTGCTTTTAACAGATCCTCCTGAACACCCGGAATATTTATATTGCTGCGACTTTTTGCTTCACCAGTCATATCGCGTCGTTCACCAATGCTAAGAATCACAACATCAGCCTGTTTTGCGACATTTACAGCCTCCGTAAAACCGTCTTTATTGTCTCCGTCAATACTGCAGCCCTTAGCATATAACAGCTTTACCTTATTACTAATCTTATGTTGCAGTCCGTCCCACTGTGATACCACATAACTCGAATCAATCCCCGGTACATCAACGTCCCAGAATCCTTTGTTCTGATTCACCGCTTTTACCAATGGACCTATAAAAGCAATTGTCCTGGTGTTTTTAGACAAAGGCAACAGATGATTTTGATTCTTCAGAAGCACAATACTTTTCCGGGCAACATCTCTTGCTGCAACCGGGTGATCAGGATTATTCAGTTCTCTCTGTTCTCTTTCAGGGTCACAGAATCTGAAAGGGTCATCGAACAAGCCAAGCTCAAATTTCTTTGTCAGGATTCTTTTTACAGCATCATCAACCAATGCAACCGGCACTTTACCATCTTTTATCAGTTGTGCCAGGTTGTTTGTGTAACTCCTGCTCTCCATATCCATATCACAACCAGCTGTAATGGCAGAATATGCAGCTTCATATCCATTTTTGACCGTACCATGATTTATCATTTCACCAATCGAACCCCAATCGCTTACAACAAAACCACCGAATTCCCATTTGCCTTTTAAAATGTCGCGCTGCAAATACTTATTTCCCGTTGAGGGGACGCCATTAATATCGTTAAAAGAGTCCATAAATGTTGCAACATCAGCATCAACAGCAGCTTTAAAAGGGGGTAAATAGGTTTCCCAGAGGAGCTTTTCGCTCATGTCGACAGAATTATAATCTCTTCCGCCAATTGCTGCACCATATGCTGCAAAATGTTTGGCGCAGGCCATAACAGAATTTGTTTCACCCAGTTTTTGACCCTGAAATCCTTTCACTCTGGCATATGCGATTTTTGAGGCCAGGCAGGGATCTTCTCCGGCTCCTTCCATAATCCTTCCCCAACGGGGATCGCGTGCAATGTCGACCATTGGTGCAAAAGTCCAGTTAATACCACTTGCACTAGCTTCTGTTGCAGAAACTCTTGCTGATAATTCAATTGCATCCAGATCCCAGCTGCATGCCTCAGCTAATGGTATAGGGAAAGTGGTTTTATAACCGTGAATAACATCCTGTCCAAATATCAGAGGTATCTTTAATCGCGATTGCATAGCAACTTTCTGCCATTTTCTGGTACGTTCAGTTCCCATGCAGTTCAGCAACGCCCCCACTTTGCCACTCTGTATCTGTCTTACCTTATTAGTGTCTATTGTCATAGGACCTGTAGCCGTCCAATCATCGTTGTATTGGTTGAGCTGACCTACCTTTTCATCAAGAGTCATCAATTTCAAGACTGAGTCGACTTTTTGAGCAATTGATTTTTCCTGGGCTAATGCTGTTTGCAAGAAAAATGAATTTAGGACTATTACGGATAAAATAATAAAAGCTGTTTTTTTCATAGTTAAAAAAATATAATGATCAGGCTAATATAAGAGCTTTTTATCATAATAAAACACTGCATAATTCACCTGAGCGAAATCAGTATTTTTAGATAGCTTCCAACGGCTTTTTTTGTAAGTTTACATAATAAACAGACTACAGTTCAATGACCAACTATAACCGCATTCTATCTATTGATATTATGAGAGGACTAACCCTCGTCCTCATGCTCTTCGTAAACGACCTGAATATGGATGTGGCACCAGCCTGGCTGGGACACCGTGCGGCTGAATTCGACGGAATGGGTCTGGCCGACTGGGTATTCCCAGGGTTTCTTTTTATTGTCGGAATGGCAATCCCATTTGCATTCTCAAAAAGGTTTTCATCGGGTCAGTCCGTACGCGATATCAGCAGGCACATACTTACCAGATCGCTGAGCCTGATCGCTATCGGCGTCCTTATGCTCAACAGCGGGAGGGTCAATCCCGAACTTACTGGCTTAAGCAAAAACCTGTGGGCAATATTAATGTACCTTGGAGTTTTTCTCTTCTGGAATGATTATCCCAATAAGGAAAATAATTTCTTCACAGTTACCGGTCTCAAATTTACCGGGCTCGCAATATTTGTGTTCCTTATTATTAAATTCAGATCAGGTCACTCCGAGAACAATGGTTCACTGATAACGGGCTGGTGGGGTATACTGGGACTGATCGGCTGGGGATATCTTGTATCTGCCTTCACTTATGTTCTTTGCCGTGATTCAATCTTAAAAACAGCACTAATTGCATTGTTTTTTCTTATGATGAACATGCTCACGGACTGGAAAGTTCTCGGATTTCTTGATCCTGTAAAACCTTTCCTCGGTATTATTCTTGAAGGGAATATTCCGTTTATCGTCCTATCAGGTTTGATCGGAGGATTGATCATAAAGAAATTTCCAGTTAAAGAATTCAAAAAGGTCATTCCGGTCTTCCTTGGACTTGGAGTATTTTATATTATTTCAGGATTTATCCTGAGAAGATGGTTTATCATTTCAAAAATCCAGGCCACACCAAGCTGGGGTATGATATGCAGCGGGATCAGCTTCATTGTCTTCATATTATTATACTGGATAATCGATGTCAGGGACAAAATAAGATGGGCCTCATTTTTGCAGCCAGCCGGGGAGAATTCCCTTACAACTTACCTGGCTCCTGACATTCTTTATTACCTGATCTGGAGCTCTGGAATTCCTTTCCTCATCTATAAACAATCGCACGAACCAATTGTCGTTGTGGCTGGATCCATAATCTGGGCATTACTAATGGTTGGTTTAACTGCTTTACTGGCAAGGTTGAAGATAAGATTGAGAATATAAATGTTATAAATTAAGAGAAGGAAAAACAAGAACTTACACAGAACAGCACAGAGTTACAGAGAGAAATTTAATAATTGGGAGCCACCTTTTTGGGGGGATTAAATCCGGAAGTCAAAATTTACTTACTATTCGATTCTTAGTGCCGGTCCCATGGATATTAATTTATTCCTATACCCTTTTTTAATTCCATACCTTTTGAAGGTCATAAAATACAGCCTTGTTTAATATAGTAGCTCCTCCTTTGGAAAACATTTTAAGACTGTTATACTTCTGTGACGGAAAAACAAGTGTAGTCATGACCAGTCTTCCGTCATCTGCAAACAACTCCACAGAGGAGGCATCAACAAACAGATGAAACTTCAAAGCATGACCTGCGGAATAAGGCGCTGTTGAAATGCCTGCAAACTCTTTTGAAAACCGTGAATTCCCTGCTGCTCTCCTGTCAGTATAAAATTGCTTTTGAACTGTCGAATAGCCTATTATAAATCTTTCATTTAGGCTATTCTCAAGAATTATACCTACTGAGTCTACACCGGAATCTGAAAGTTTAAAATCAAATAACATCTCGATCTGCATCAGAGACATACCGACAGTGGAAATCTCCTTTTCACCGATAAAGCTTTGAGTTTTAATATTTAAAGTATCAGATTGGTTGCGAAGCTTTATCAATTCACTGGCCGGTTTTGAGATCAGAACATAATTCCCTTTATCGCCAATTAAAGATATTTCACGAGGGATAGTCATTGCATTGCGCCAGATTGTCGTCGGCACCATAGTAGCATATTCCCAGTTACTCATCCATCCTATGAAAATCCTCCTGCCATCACTTCCCGGAATACCTGACCATGTCACACCCGCATAATCGTCGCGACCCCAATCTACCCATCTGATATTTGTATTATCCGGCACAAATTTATGCCCGTCGAAGTCGCCGGTAAAATACTGTGTGGCAGAACCGCCATTTGGCCCTCCCGGATTGATACTGACCAGCATTACCCATTTTTCTGTGTTTGTCCCATCTACTTTAACAGGAAAAAAGTCAGGACACTCCCAAACGCCCCCATGAGCTCCGATTCCTGCTCCGAACTCACTTTCAAAAGTCCATTTCTTCAAATCGGAGGAAGAATAAATATGTATTCTTTCTTTAACTGCCATAATTAATTCCCACTTTTTTGTTGCAGCGTGCCAGAACATTTTCGGATCCCTGAAATCTCTAATACCCGGATTCTTCAGAACCGGGTTTCCTGAATATTTGGTCCATGTCCTTCCTTTATCAAGACTATAGGCTATACCCTGATTTTCAAATACATTACTTCCACTCTTTTCAAGGATGGAATTATGATAAGTAAATATTGCAACCATTGGCGGTATTTGATCAGTTCCGAATCCTGTGGTATTTGAAGCGTCCACGACTGCACTTCCTGAAAAAATGTATCCGAGCGAATCGGGATATAGAGCTATCGGCAGATGTCTCCAGTGGATCAGGTCAGTACTTATGGCATGGCCCCAGTGCATCGGTCCCCACACAGAGCTGTCAGGATAGTACTGGTAAAACAGATGATATTCGCCATCAAGATATACAAGGCCATTCGGATCGTTCATCCAGTGGGCTTCGGGTGAGAAATGATACTGTGGACGATATTGCTCCTGATAATAACCGGTTTTTTTTGCTTCTGATTTTGATGTGGTAACATGATTATTTCTACAGGAGATTAGTAAAATTCCAAAAACAAAAATGCAAATAGAAAATTTTAGAGATTTTATCATGTTAGTATTTGTTAATTGCCATTAAAAAAGAACTTACACAGAGTGACAGTTCTTATTATTTGGCTTTTGTACTCATTGAATACGGATATGCTGCTTCAGTTGTATTCCTTGATTTATCAGGAACACTTTGCATTTTAAAAAGGAGTCTCCCTCCTGCCTGCAACTCGGAATGCCTGATATAATTCCTTTTAAGTTCTTTTTTATTTAATCTTATATCGCCTGCATAGATATTTTCCTTTGAGTTCCCGGTCGCATCAATTGCCAGTTTTTTCCCATTTTCAAAGTTAAGAGTTGCCTTTCTGAATAACGGAGAACCAATAACATATTGATCGGTACCCGGAGTTACAGGATAAAAACCAAGCGCTGAAAAAACATACCAGGCTGATGTCTGGCCCGTATCTTCATCACCGCAATAACCATCAGGAGTATAATTATAAAGCTTATCCATAACTTCCCTGATATGATACTGAGTTTTCCATGGCTGACCGGCATAACTGTACAGATAGATCATATGTTGAATAGGTTCATTACCATGCGCATAATTTCCCATGTTGGCAATCTGCATCTCGCGTATTTCATGAATCACTTCTCCGTAGTAGGAAGAGTCGAAGAAAGGCGGCACTGTGAAAACAGAATCAAGTTTTGCTATAAAATTTTCCTTCCCCCCCATTAAATTAACAAGACCATCAACATCCTGGAAAACGCTCCAGGTATAGTGCCAGCTGTTTCCTTCTGTAAATGCATCGCCCCATTTATAGGGATTGAATGGTGACTGGAATGTGCCATCAAGGTTGCGGCCACGCATCAGTTTCCTTCCATTGTCGAAAACATTTTTATAATTCATTGCCCTTTTTGCATACAGGTCAGTTTCATCCTTCGGCTTGCCCAATCCCTTAGCAATCTGCCATATGCAAAAATCTGCATAGGCATATTCGAGGGTACGGGCAGCATTTTCGTTAATACCGGTATTATAAGGTACATAACCAAGTTTATTATAATAATCTGCGCCCAGCCGTCCAACAGATGATACTGGTCCTGGTCCAATTGTATTCTTCAATATAGCCTGATAAAGTGTCTCAATGTCATAGCCCCTGATACCTTTAATATAGGCATCTGCAATTAAAGAGGCAGAGTTGGACCCTATCATGCAATCGCGATGGCCGGGACTCGCCCACTCAGGAAGCCATCCGCTTTCTTTGTAAGCATTAACAAGTCCCTCCATGATTTTGCTTTCTACCTCGGGATACATGAGGGTAAAAAACGGGAAAACTGCCCTGAACGTATCCCAGAAACCGTTATCGGTGTACATGTAACCCGGAAGAACTTCGCCGTTATAAGGACTGTAATGCATAATTTCATTCTTTTCATTTATTTCGAAAAACTGGCGGGGAAATAGCAGCATCCTGTAAAGACATGAATAAAATGTCCGTTGCTGATCAGGAGTTCCTCCTTCAACATTAACGCGTCCGAGCAGTTTATTCCAGGAGTCTTTCCCCTCTTTTTTAATTGTTTCAAAATCTTTTGTACCGGCTTCACGTGTCAGGTTCAGCATCGCCTGATCAGGGCTGATGAATGATGAAGCAATCCGGACAATGATCTTTTCCCCTTTTTTAGTTTTAAACCCCAGGATGGCTCCGGAATGATTACCCTGTTCCTCAAGACTGTTGAAATTAAGTGTATCACCTTGCCATGTATGCGCTGATGCGAAATCATGGTCAAAAACTGCGACAAAGTAATTATGAAAATTTGACGGAACTCCACCATGATTGTTTCGGCAATAACCTATTACCTTACGTTCCGAAGGAATAATTTTCACCATTGATCCTTTGTTAAAACCATCTAAAAGAATAAAGGAGGAATCATTTTCAGGAAAAGTAAAACGGAAGATAGCAGCCCTTTCAGTGGGAGTCACTTCGGCAGTAATATCATAATCAGCCAAATAGACACTGTAATAGTAAGGTTTTGCCACTTCTGCTTTATGCGAGAACCATGAAGCTCTTTCAGTTTCACCAATTCGGATCTTTCCGGTGATGGCCATCAGAGAAAACGCTGCATAATCATTGATCCAGGGACTTGGCTGATGAGTCTGTTTTATACCCATGATCTTATTATCAGTATATGTATAACCCCATCCGTTGCCCATTTTACGGGTCTGGGGTGTCCAGAAATTCATCCCCCAGGGTAATGCCACTGCAGGATAGGTATTACCATTCGATAACGTGTACTCAGACTCTGTCCCCATCAATGGATTTACAAGGTCCACCGGATCTATCTCATGGGGCTTGTCAAACTGCTGAATAATAACAATGATAAGTATAACTCCGATAACAATTAAACCTGCAATAAATCGCCTCATTGATGTTCCGGATATGAATTTTCCAGATCCACTTTCCGAATGACCTTCAAAGTTCATAATGAAAATATTTTATTATAAATATAGGAATATAGGCTTAATTTAAGTGGGGCTGTTGAAAAAGCCCTTAGTGACAACCTTAGTGTACCTTTGTGTTAAAAGCTAAACCATTGAACCACAAAGTATCACAAAGTACATCTCAAAGGAACACAAAGGAAATAAATCAAAGAAAATTACTTTTTCAATGGCCCCAATTCAGGTTAAAAATAATTATAGTCGATCAGTAAGTATCAGTTTATCAATTTTCTTGTACACCATTTCAGGTGTCAGCCAGGTCATGCACGCAAAGTCAAGCCTTTTACAATCTCCTTTCCCATAAATTGTACAGGGACGACATGTAAGTTCGTCAACAGGAATTCTGATAGATAAGTTTTCAGGTTGCATCCAGGCAGCAAAACCACCCAAAGGATCTGTACTTCCCCAGATAGAGATAACTTTAGTTCCCACTAAAGCCGCCATGTGCATATTGGAAGAATCCATCGAAATCATCATGTCAAGCTTGCTCATAAAGACTAACTCATCATTCAGGCTTAGTTTCCCGACAAGGCTTGTAGAGCCTGCAATCCTGCACTGAAGAGCGAAAAGTCTTCCTGAATCCTCGTTCCCTCCAAAGAGCCAGAATCTGCATTTATAGTTTTTGGCAATCAGATCGAGGAGTCTGATCATATTTTGTTCAGGCCACATTTTTAATTTATGCTTCGCATATGGTGCTACCCCGATATTTAATCCGCTACGTGTGCCTGATAATATATTGGTTTTTGAGATTAATTCAGGAGAGGGGACAATCCAGTTTTCTTTTGAAGGTGTTACAGGATAACCAACCTTTGCAAAGACATCGCAATATCTTTCTACGGAGTGTTTCAGCTGTACTTTTTTCTTTCCCGAAATCAGCAATCTTTTTTCGTGTCTTCCTTTATCTATTATGGCAATGGGAGTACCGGAAATCCTAAAGAGAAGTCGTAAAAGCTTGGACCTTAAAACATCATGCAGATCAATCACATAATTAATTTCAGACTGCCTCTTAATGTCAATAAAAAGCCTGATCAATCCATAAAATCCTTTGTGTCTCTTCTTTAAATCAGGGAAAAAAAGATCAAGCCCTGAAACAGAAGAAAAAAAAGGTTTGAAAGCTGCCCTTGTAAGCAGAGTCAGTTCAACTTCAGGATATTGCTCCCTCATGCCTTTTAATGCAGGTATTGTGAGGGCAACATCACCCATTGCTGAAGTTCTTATAACCAGTAGCCTCATATTAATATTTTTCGTATGATTTCTCCTCTATAAGTCCGGAAGAAGTTTTAATATTAATTTCTCTTTTTATTTCCGATCTCCTGTCATTTTTTACATAAACAGCACGTGCTGTTGAAACAAAGTCATTGCCAAAATCTTTCTTTCTTTCAAGATCACGGATATGGTCCTCAATATCCCATAATTCGCAATTCACTTCATACAGCGATTTATATAACGGATCTGATTTACTTATAATAGCAGATGAGACTTCAAAAAGTTCATTATATTCCTTTTGAAGGTTTGCCAGCTTAGCTTTATCCTTGATCCTTTCAAGTTTTATCTGGATGATAGTTAGTTTATCAATAATCTCTCCATTTGACACTTCTATTTTCATATTCGGATTTATAACAATTCAAATATAACTTCTTTTTAATTTTAAGATATGACTTATTCCCTTTTAATGCACTTCATGTAACCTCCTAATAAATGCCACCTAACTACTCTTTTTGCCTCTCCCCAACCCCTCCCCCAAGTGGGGACTTAATTATTAGTACATATAGTTAAACTTTTCAATGGGAACTGTGATTCAGGTTACAAGAAGTTGAGCATCCCCCGCTCTCCTGGGAGTGGGGGACGGGAGGGGGTGAGGCATTAAACTAGTACGGATCCACATCAATTGCAATCCTAAGCGTTGAAGCTCCTTTTTCTTTTTCCAGCCTGTCAATTGCTTCAATAATGAGTTGTTTGGCTTTAGCAGGAGGTTTCTCCTTCTCAATCTTTATCAGTATGATTTTTATATACCACAATTGAACCTGTGAAATAACCGGTGATTCAGGACCCAAGACTCTTTTGCCGAAGATTTCTTTTAATTCCCGTCCCAGGAGGTCTGAGTAATAATTTAACTGGACCCTGTCTTTGTGCTTTATGCTTATTTTAACGATCCTGCAGTAAGGAGGATAGTTAAAGGTTCTTCTTTCCTCAGATTGCATTCTGAACATGTTTACGTAATCATGACGCAGCACAAGCCTTATTATTTTATTAGCCGGATCCGAGGTTTGGATCACCACTTTTCCCTGCTTTTGTCTTCTGCCTGCTCTTCCGCTTACCTGTTCCATAAGCTGGAAGCTTCTCTCATGCGCCCTGAAATCGGGATAGTTTAAGAGATTGTCGGCATTTAATATTCCCACAACAGTAAGATTCTCAAAATCAAGACCTTTTGATATCATTTGTGTGCCTATCAGGACATCTATCCTCCGCTCTTCAAAAGCCCTGATTAATTTATTAAAAGAGTTTTTATTCCTCGTTGTATCCTGATCCATTCTTGCTACCCTGGCGGAGGGAAAAACTATTTTTATCTCATCTTCAATTTTTTCCGTCCCGAAGCCCCTTGTCACCATTCCGGTGGAATGACAATTGCCACATTTTGACGGCATGTCGCTTGTATACCCACAGTAATGGCAAACCAGTTTCCCGATTCCCTTATGATATGTCAGGTTGACGGCGCATTGGATGCAGACAGGTATCCAGCCGCAATCAGAACATTCGATATATGGCGAAAATCCTCTCCTGTTCTGGAAGAGTATTATCTGTTCCTCTTTTGCTAGAGCCTGATCCATTGCCTGCAACAATTCCGGAGTAAAATGTGAAACCATCAGCTTTTTCCTGTAGGCTTCCCTTGTATTGGCAAGCACAATTGACGGCAGTTTAATCAGTCCGAATCTTTCTTTCAATTCTGCAAGTCCGTATTTTCCATTTACGGCATTATTATAACTTTCAACTGATGGGGATGCTGAACCCAGGATGGTTTTTGCTTTATGAACGGAGGCCAGCATAATTGCGGAATCACGGGCATGATATCGCGGTGCAGGATCGTGCTGCTTATATGACCCGTCGTGCTCTTCATCCACGATAATTAGTCCAAGGTTGGAAAAAGGCAGAAAAAGTGAAGATCTCACTCCAAGAATAAGCCGGTAGCCGTTTAAAAGACCATTTTCTGCAACTCTTTTCCATATCTCGACCTTTTCAGGATCGCTAAACCGGGAGTGGTATACTCCCGTAACAGGACCAAAGTGTCTTTTTAACCTTAGTATGATCTGAGTGGTAAGAGCAATTTCAGGCAGCATATATAGAACCTGTTTTCCCAGTTTAAGCTGTTCTTCGATCAGGTGAATATATATTTCGGTTTTCCCGCTGGAGGTCACTCCATGCAGTAACACAATATCTTTTTCAGCGAATTGGGATTTAATTGATTTAAAAGCAGCGGTCTGAGCTTTGCTCAGTTGCTTTACTGGTTCCCTGAAGCTATCTTTTTCAGATATTCTGGAAACAGGGAGTGATATCGTTGCAAGAAAGCCTTTGTCAATAAGAACATCAAGTATTCCCGCCGATGAATGAGATTCAGATAAAAGTAACGATTTTGCTACTGGTAAAATTTCTCTTCCTTTTGAATAACCTGTAAGTCTTATATATGCAGACAAAATTTCCTGTTGTCTGGGAGCTTTTTTGAGTTTGTCAAGAATCTCATTTAACTCTTCATCCGTGAATCCCCTTGAGAGTTTGATAAATGATTCAAAACGGGATTTAAAATTACTAAGACTCAATTCATTCGGCATTGCTGCCTTCATGACCTCTCCTTCGCTGCACAGGTAATACTCAGATATCCATTGCCATAGTTTTAGCTGTGATGTGTTAATCAAAGGGGTTCCACTGATTACTCTAATAACAGGTTTCACATTCTTGAATTCCGGTTGATTATCATGTACCCTGCAAACAATTCCTGAATAGACCATTCTCCTTCCAAATTGGACATTAACTATCACACCTGGTCGTATTTCAGCCTCAATATTATCAGGTATACTGTATGTGAATCTTCCCCTTACTGCCAGGGGCAAAATAATATCTGCAAAAAGATTATTTGTCATTGGTTAAAATTACTCAATTTTCTTAACCCTTCCCCAGTCCTGAATGAACTCACCCCCTATTGTTCCCCCTCTCTACTTCGTAAAAGAGGGGGAATTAACTATCATACAATACATTGCCTCCTCTCTAAGAATTAGAGAGGAGGATTGTGGTGTGAGTACACTTAATCTAGTTTGATTTCACAAAACTTGACATGACTGTAAGCAGATGTTCTCTCCTGATAGGTTTAATAAGACATGCGTCGCATCCGGCTTCGAGAATTATGTCTTTATCATCTTCGAAGATAAATGCAGTCTGGGCAATAATCGGAATGTCCTTTCGGATTTTTCTTATCTCCCTGGTAGCTTCAATTCCATTCATTTCAGGCATCTGCATATCGAGTAGCACAACATCTATATCAGGGGTTGTTTTAATTAATTCTATAGCTTCGAAGCCCGATCTTGCAGTAAGAATTGTAACTCCTGTATCTGTGAGTATTCGGTTGAGATAGATCAGTACATCTTTATTATCGTCGACAAGCAGGCATTTTCTTGAACTCCAGTCAATAGGTTTCAATATGTTTTCACTGCTAATAGAGCTAATCTTGGGTTTAGTGCTGCCGGCCGGCCTGTAGGGAATTGAAAAACTGAATTCAGAGCCAACTCCTTTTTCTGATTCAACAACAATCCTACCTCCCATTCTTTCTATTACCTCTTTGGCAAGGGTAAGTCCAATACCCAGACCTTCAAACGGGCGATGATGCCCATCAAATTCCTGCCGGAATTCTTCAAAAATACGTCCAAGATTTTCTTTGTTTATTCCTATACCAGTATCTCTGATTTTGAAAACAATATTCTGATTTTCCAACAGATAAGAAAATTCAACAGATCCCTCCAGTGTAAATTTAACTGCATTGTCCATCAGGTGATTTAAGACTCTTTTAAGCCATACCCTGTCGGTGAAGATCAGGTCGCCGACATCTTCAAAATGATTTTTAACATTGAGGATAATAGGCTTTTCATTTCGTTTTATAATCTGTCGGGCTTCTTCAATTATCTCATTGACAATTGATGAGAGTGAGGCTTCTTCATAAGTAATTTCAATCTGTGAGCTTTCCAGCCTTGACAGGTCGATAATATCACCAATTATCTGAAGCAGTTTTTCACTATTGCGATTGATTTGTTCAATATATTCTTCTTTAACTTTATTTGGCAGATTATTTGTCAGCAGAAGATTTGAAAATCCGACCACGCTGTTCAAAGGAGTGCGGATCTCATGTGAAATATTTGCCAGGAAGTTTGTTTTCAGTCTGTTACTTGCTTCAACACCTATGTTTGCTTTAATAAGATCTTCGTGAACCTGTTTTAACCTGGTGATATCGCGCGATATTGTGAGTGCACCTAGAACTTCTCCTGTATCGTTCCTTACTGTAACTGATCTGGTTGAGAGGTTTACATAGTGTCCTGCTTTATGCCTGAGTCTTAGTTCAGTTTCGAAGAATCCATTATTTACCAGTGACTGTTCTCTTCTTATCTGGTAATCCTGATCATCAGGATGAATAAGATCAGGCGGATTTAAAGAATTATAAGTTTCCCTGTCATACCCGATCATTGAATAAAAAGCAGCATTGGTAAATCTCAATTTCCAGTCTCTGTCATAAAATGAGATACCATCGTTGGCAGATTGGACCAGCATCTCATAGAATTTATCAGACTCAAAATGTTTCTTTGTGATAAGTTCCTTCTGGGCTGCCAGTTCCTTGTTTGATTTTTGCAGGTCGGAATTAATATCAGAAATCTGCTTATTCCTTTCCATTAATTCCCAATTAACTTTTTTCAGTTGAGCCGAGAAGAAGATTATAATGGCGCAAATAACTACCAACATGGCCAAAAGAGTCAGAATCAAATGACTTAATGGCTGTGATAAAATCAATCCCAAATGATACCCCCCCTCACTCATTATCATAATACGCAGGCCTTATCTATTATTAAAGTGATGCCCCATTTTAACCTCAACGCTAAATAAGTGGATTTTACTTATTTTAATATATGAGACGGCACAAATATAAATATTCATAGTGTCACTTCAATCCGAATAATTATAAAAAATGCTAAATTGCGGCCTGTTATTTAATATTTTCCTTAGCGCTGATTATGCAGTTTAGATTCCGGATTTATAAGAACGCAACAATTATTGAGTATGAATTTAGATTGATGATCAAAGAATAAACATTAAGTAGTGATGGAAATAAATGAAGGCCAATTTTCGGGAGGCAGAAAATACAAAAATGAGGATATAACAGTTTACTGGAAACCATCTGCCTGCATACATGCCTCCTATTGCTACAGGGAACTTCTGGAAGTTTTCGATCCCAGCCGCAGGCCATGGGTGGATATGAACGGGTCAACTACTGATAAGATTATTGAAGTTGTAAATCTATGCCCTACAGAAGCTCTTGCCTGGAAGTGGAACGATGATAAAAAGAATGATTCAGTAGATAGCGATCAGCTCAATCATATTAAGTTCAGGAGACCGGAACTGATGAATTCCACAGACACTGATTCGAATGAACAACCTGTTTCAATAAAGATTATGAATGACGGGCCAATAGTACTGAAAGGCAATTTTACACTGGCATATAATGGTGTTAAAAAGGAAATCCATGATAGCATCATTTCTATCTGCCGCTGTGGAGTAAGCGATCACATGCCGTTTTGTGACGGTCAGCATAGAAAAGCCGGTTTTGAAGGTTAATATTTCGGGTATGGAAGAAAAAAACGGAAAAAAATCTCAGGCAATAATCGAAGTAATTGATTTCGGACCTCTTAAAATTACCGGGAATTTTTTATTGAAAGATTTGCAAAGGAATAAAGAAGAATCTCCTGCTGAAGTAAACCTTTGCAGATGCGGAAAATCGGGCAATAAACCTTATTGCGATGAATCGCACAAGAAATAAACGGTAATATCTATCCTCTGCCTCTGGAAATTACTTTAAGTTATACAAAATAGGGACTCTTTAAATGAGCTATATGTGTGCCTAACGAGCTACTACATGATAACAACTTTGCATTTTTTCGTGCGTTGCCCAGCACCTGTTTTCGGTTCTCAATTGCCATATAACCTCAGCAAGAGCTTCTTTTAGGAATCTTTTGTCACAGTTGGTCAAAACCCACTTCCGGGCAACAAATCTTTTATAGCTTATATCGAATGTATTTCCAAAAAGATGGGGACTATTTTGAGATGCATTTCCGTTGTATCGTCTGAGACTCTTAACATTATCAATTCTCCTGGTCATTGATGTAATATAAAATTTCACGCCATTTAAACCCTTTTGCGTACATTTTTCACTGAGTCTCCGGGCAATCTCATCAAGCAACATTTTACCTTCACTGGTAATAAACGGGTAGCTAAATGTCATCTTTTCTATTATATAGCTGTTCCCGCTTGAAACTTTTACCAGCTTCCCTTCTGAAATTCTTTTCTGGAGATCACTCTCATCCTTGCAGGGGGTAATCCCTTTTAATTTCGCAGCAGCTAAATAATCCACAATTTTGTCATTAAGTTTTCTGCTGAATTCCTTTTGTTTGTAATCTAAACACCTGGTACTGAAGTAAGCTGACAAAGGTTTTCCACTTTCTTTCCTGCTTATGAAAAGAATTGATATCAGGATGAAAAAAACAATGGAAAAAAATATTAACGATAAAACGAGACGCGACTTATTGAGTTTCATTACCAGGACCCTTACTGCAAGTATTATTTGTTTAAAATATCCGCTACCAGTTCAGCTGCTTCCCTGAAGGAAATCGCTGAAAACACTGCAAGCCCTGAATTATCAATTATTTTTTTTGCTTCTTCCGCATTTGTCCCCTGCAGTCTCACAATTACAGGTACTCTTATTTTCCCTATTGATTTGTAAGCCTCAACAACACCGTTTGCAACTCTGTCGCATCTCACAATCCCTCCGAAAATATTTATCAATATTGCTTTCACAGCAGGATCTTTAAGAATAATGCGAAAGCCTGCCTCCACTGTTTTTGAACTTGCTCCTCCACCAACGTCGAGGAAGTTTGCGGGCGCTCCGCCTGAAAGTTTTATAATATCCATTGTAGCCATAGCAAGTCCCGCTCCGTTGACCATGCATCCGACATTGCCATCAAGCTTTACAAAATTCAGATTATGGTTGCCCGCTTCAACGTCAACCGGATCTTCTTCATTTAAATCTCGCATTGCCAATAGCTCTGAATGACGAAACAATGCATTGTCATCCAGAACCAGCTTGCAGTCGACTGCCAGGACCCTGTTATCGCTTGTTTTTAATACCGGATTTATTTCAAGCAACTGAGCATCGCAACCGATGAAAGTATCATAAATTCCTGAAATAAATTTCTGCATGTTTTTAAAAGCTATCCCCGTTAAACCCAGTTTAAAAGCAATATTGCGGGACTGGAACAGTTGCAGTCCCATGCCGGGATCAATTTCCTCTGTAAAAATCAATTCAGGTGATTTTTCGGCAACTTCTTCAATAGACATGCCTCCCTCAGGTGAGTACATAATAATGAATCTGCCTTTATCTCTGTTCAGTAAAATGCTGATATAAAATTCTTCTGTTTCAGATTCTCCTTTATAATAGACATCCTGTGCTACCAGCACTTTGTTTACCTTCTTTCCTTCAGGGCCTGTCTGAGGAGTGATCAGTTGCATACCAAGCATATGGCTGGAAATACTGCTCACATCTCCCAAAGATTTTGCAAGTTTTACGCCTCCACCTTTACCCCTGCCTCCTGCATGAATCTGTGCTTTTATCACGAAAAACTCAGAACCTAACTTATCATGCAACTGTCCAGCAACTGTAACTGCCTGTTCAGGAGTTTCTGCAACAAATCCTTCCTGAATGTCAACATTGTAAGCTTTCAGCAAAGACTTACCCTGAAACTCATGAACATTCATATTACTAAGTTTAAATTTAATACTGACTCAAATACCTGAATTCTATGGTCACAAAATAACAACAATTAAGATATTAATTAGTTATTTTCGCATAAAAAAGAATGCGTAAGCTTCTCAACCGTGAACTCGGCAGAAAGACTCTGGATCAGTTCAGGAGAACTGAAAAAGCTCCGTTTGTAATAGTTCTCGATAATGTAAGGAGTCATAGTAATGTCGGGTCAATATTCAGAACTGCAGACGCATTTCTTACGGAAGCTGTATACTTGTGTGGAATAACATCAACTCCGCCTCACAGGGATATACAGAAAACTGCCCTGGGAGCAACTGAATCAGTGACATGGAAATATTTCCCGGAAACTACTGATGCAATAAACGAACTCAAAGCGAAAGGGTACAAACTTATTGCAGTTGAACAGGCCGAGGGTGCAGTTGCATTACAGGATCTAGATATTGAGAAAGGATGGAAATATGCCCTGGTCTTCGGCCATGAAGTAAATGGTGTCGATCAGAAAATTGTAGATAGTTGTGATCTTTGTGTTGAGATTCCACAGTTCGGTACTAAACACTCATTCAATATTGCAATAAGTGTGGGGATTGTTTTATGGGAAGTTAATAAACAACTTACTACTTCTCCTTAGTACTGCCCCCCTGCCCTCCTAAAGGGGGGATAAATTTCTCACATTAAGAAAATTACTCTTAAAAAAGGCATAAACCCCTCTTTAGGGGGGATGTGGAGTATAGAAAATCGAGTAGGAAGTGAGTGAT
>PMIJ01000100.1:31567-31722 GCA_003157015.1 Bacteroidales bacterium | reverse complement strand
CTCCGGGGGAAGTTAACCCATTTAGCAAGCTCTTTCATTGTCCTACTGCCATGATATTGTGTGATAACACTCATCTTGTCTTCGATCCGATAGGAGTTTTTTTTAAAAGCTCAGATTTTACTTCGATCTCCAGAGCTTGTTTAGCAATTATCCTT
>PMIJ01000100.1:0-31441 GCA_003157015.1 Bacteroidales bacterium | reverse complement strand
CCAGCTATTTGGGGGGTTAAGACACACCAGTAACTATGATCCTCCTCTAATTAACAAGTGTAAACGATTACAGATAATTATTTTATTGATAATACTTATTTTATATAAAATTGCAACTTATATTCAAATACAAGGGGTGAGAGCCTGACCACATTTAACCAGTTTGATCACGATTAGCAAACATAACCAATGACAAATATTTAACTCCTGATTGAATTAAATTGCCATGTATTTGTTTAACTTTTAATGAATTCCGAGATTTTTTTTGTTTTAATATTTATTTTTTATAATTTTCCTATGCAATACAAAAATGCATTAGAATATAAAAAAGAATTGTTAAAATGATTGAATTATTATTTGGTGCAGGGATTGCTTTATTAATTTCCCTTTTAGCCTGGAGCGATCAAATTAGAGGTCGTGTTACTAATGCTCACGTCATTATTATCAACAAGAAATTTAAAGACTCCTTCAAGTTATTTATTTACAGAGGTCTGCATTTGAATCGAGCAACCAATAAAATACGGCTTTGAATGCTCTTGTTTAAGAAATAAAAATTGAAGAATATGACAATTGAAACATTTAAAATTCAAATTTCAGATAAAACACTAGAAGACCTATCATTTAGACTTTCAAATACGAAATGGCCAAATCAATTAAAAGACTCCAACTGGGAAAGCGGTACTAAAAAGGACTATATGCAGTCACTCATTTCTTATTGGCGGAGTGATTATAACTGGCGTTCTCAAGAAAATAATTTAAATAGTTATGCTCAGTTCAAATGTAATGTCGATGGAATTGATATTCATTTCTTTTACGAAAAAGGGAAAGGACCAAATCCAATGCCTATTATTCTCACCCACGGATGGCCTGATAGTTTCGTTCGTTACCAGAAAATAATACCTTTACTTACTGATCCTGTCAGTTTCGGCGGTAATGCGAACGACTCATTCGATGTAATTATTCCTTCATTGCCAGGTTTCGGATTTTCTTCAATTCCAGAATACAGAGGATATAATAATTCACGGGTTGCTGACCTATGGGCAAAACTGATGACTAAAAAACTTGGTTATGCAAAATTTGCCGCAGCAGGTGGCGATATTGGATCAGGCGTTACAAGATATTTGGCATTAAACTATTCGGAACTTCTTGTAGGGATTCATCTTACTGATATTGGCATCATTCGGGATATTTTGACTTCAATGAGCGAAAACAGCCTTTCATCACAAGAGTTACAATATAAAAAAACTGTTCAGCAATGGCTGGCTCAAGAGGGAGGCTATATGTCTATTCAATCGACAAAACCTCTGACTCTGGCATACGGACTTTCTGACTCGCCAGTAGGATTAGCAGCTTGGATTATTGAGAAATTCCATTCATGGAGCGATTGCAATGGTAATCTTGAAAATACATACAGCATGGATGAATTGCTTACCAATATAATGATTTATTGGCTTACCAATACGATTGGTTCATCAGCTCATATGTATTATGAGAATACACATTCTTTACCACCAATGAAGGAAATAAAAGTACCAACCGGACTTGCTCTTTTCCCTGAAGACATTTTATTGCCCCCTAGAGAATGGGCTGAAAAAAAATTGAATGTTATACATTGGACAGAGATGCCTCGTGGCGGACATTTTACGGCAATGGAAGAACCAGAACTTTTCGTTGAAGATGTACGTAAATTTTATAGAATGTTTAGAACTTCTAAATAAGAATTAAAATTAGAATTAGAATACTATAAATTAGATAACCACTACCGTTAACAAATAGGACTGATACGCCATAAGGGTTTCAGTGGTTTTGCAAGTTCAGTTCCTGCAGGCTAGGTTTATACCTGGAGATACATACGTAACCATGCAATCCCTTCATGTATATAGCCAAAACATTTATTAACAAGCAGTTAATAGATTTTGCATTTTAAGCCTTAATCAATGATATTACTTTCTTTCTGTAATACATCTCTTTTCAATGTTTTGCATTTTATATTCACTCTACTTTGGTGCGAAAAGCATTAAAACTGTTGAATTACAAAGATCAGTGGCATTTAGTGATTTTGCAGTAGAATTCTTTTTGAAATGGTTATATCCCATCGGAATTTGGATCATACAACCTAAGATCAACAAAATGATTGAATAAATAAGTACAACTGCCAACTCGGACGTTTTGCTAAATTGCCTTCGGCAACCCGGATAACTTTACCGTGACACCGAACACTCATCCACTTATCGGTACTTCCAAAAACCACGCCACCGCGACACTGATGGCAACCTCATTAAACAACCAGGCCGATGGTGGTAATAACCTACACTCCTGACCAAAGAGATAGCCACCTTGACAGCTTCATCTTGACATGACAATTCATTCCCATCTATCGGGACTTCGTGTCCAAATGGATTTCTTCATCATGACCCTAAAATATTCACCCATCATTTACATCCTATAAACTTTCCATATAATATAAGCAAAAGGGGTTGAAACAATCCCAAAAAACGATTTTTTTTTGGTTGAAGAAAATGATGCAGATTTTGTTCCACCATTCATTGATTTGACTTTTCCGTTTAGTGCCGCTAAATCTGTGTATTTTATTGCAGGGTGAGTATATCTTTTTCTACTTTGGGTTTTGTCCTTATAGTTGATTGCTTTTTTCGGGCAAAATTGGATACAGGCCACACATTGCTCGCAATGATGTTTAAAGTAAGGGTATCCTACTTCATCCAAACCAATGTTACCAACTGGACAAACTTTTTCACAAATTCCGCATTTATTACAATCATTTGAAACACTGTAATATTTATCCATTTCTGGCACGAACCTGATTAAGGATTTGTAGGCAATTTCTTGTAAAAGTTCTATCCGACCTACTTTATTAGTCTTCCTGTTTTTTATGTCCTGAAGAATTGGCTCAAAATCAATTTCCGATTGCCTAGTCTCTTCCGCTATTGTATCCCTCATATCATATGAAATAACATAATTTGAGAACATATCAAGTCCCTTGGCATAATGAAGGGTAATTCCTTTTCCCTTCAATAATTTTTTGATGTGGGATAGCGTGTTGCCATCGTATTTTCCCATCGTAGTCACAGCGTAGAAATATGCATTTTTGTTGTGCTGCAAGTTGAGAAGTCTGATAAATTCTCTAACTTTTCTTGGTTCTCCACGATAATAAGTGGGAAAAACAAAACCTATGGTTTCGTATTCCTCCTCCAAGTCATACCGTATGTTACTCCCCATCGAAATGATTTCGCAATAACTCAGTACTGCTGCGATGTCTTTTGCTACTTTTAGACTGTTGCCTGTTCCAGTAAAAACGTAAACGATGTTTTTTTTCATTTAAACTCTTTTTTGTATATATGTGCACCTATGCACGCATTAAATTATTAAAAATAAAATCTATTCGGTTTCAGATAAAATATTAAGCGACTTTGGTTCGGACATTTGAAGCATTTTTTTCAAGTTGGTTGTAGTTTTTTCAAATTGTTTGAGAATAAAACTGCTATTGACTTCGTAAGTCACTTGTCGAGCCTGCTTCACTTTCGATACAATACCATAACGATACATCAAATTAAGATGTCTTGAGATTACAGAACGATCCTGCGGAAATTTTTCTGAAATATCTTTGATGTTTTTTTTGCCATTACATACCAGATAAACTAGAATATCACTTCTAACGGGATCGAATATTGTTTTATAAAAATCAAAATCGATGCTCTCATAAAGAGACTGTCCACAAGCCAAAGCGTTTTTATCATTGCTCATATCAATACTTAATTATTCATGAATGCACACATATGCATATGTCATGAATTTAAAAAAAGAATGGAAATAATCCTCATCCTTTCATTTTAATTCAATTTTAGATTCTCTATCAAAGAAACTTCCATTTTGATGGTATAAATATATGTTGTTTTTTATTTCTCACAAAACATAAGGATATTTTGCCTGAGACTAATAATCGATAAATTGTGACTAAGTTTTCGGCAGTCGGCATGGTACAACTATTAAATATATTGTTACTTTATTCTTGTTTCCCGATACTCATTTTAATATAAATCTCGGGGCATTCCACATGTGATGGTGTTTGCTTTTCAAACGATATTTAGTTATCTCCGTGTTGTTTCCTTACAGGCTATGCAATGAATTCTAATTTTTGAACCGATATAATATCCAACTTGCAATGATATCGAGATATCCTGGTGATATATGCCACCAAAAGAACTTCTCATTTTTCTCAGGAGAAACACATAAATTATGTTGTGCTTTGGGCAAAATAATCTGGGTCAGATCCTTGTTATTTGCCTGGTTAATTAATGCTTTATCAATATTCTGTATATAAAGTCTAATATCTTCAATCTGATCATCTTCTCCATATATCAAAAAAACGGGAATCTTTATCATTTTCCAGTAATTCAATGAATTGAAGTTCCCAATATGTAAATAGAATTTCCATAACCAATGGCCTTTGGATGGTGCTTCTACCCATTCAAACCATTTTTTATTTTTTGATAATTGATTTAATGAATCTAATTTTTCAAACCCAATTCCTGTCTTGGCGATTTCCAACCATGATTTGTAATAATTAATTGCTTCTTGAACCTCTACTGAAGTAAATCCATTTGATTTTAAATCATTTTCGGTTCTATATAAATCCTGCTTGAATATAGTGTCCCCAATTCCAGAAGCAGCAATAACAAAAGCAATATCTTTTGATTTTGAAGCTACTAAAGGTGCAATTGTTCCACCTTGGCTGTGCCCATAAATCCCAATTTGTTTATGATTAACTTTTTTAAACTTTTTCAAAAAATTTATCGCATTCATATGGTCATTTGCTAAATCATCAAAGTTGGCTGTTTTCCAATCACCTGTTGATTTGCCAACACCCCGTTTATCTTGTATTAAGCTCACAATTCCCTTTGAAGCTAAAAATTCAGCAAAATATTGATTAGCAAACATTCCCTCGCCCCCAGAGCCATGCATAAAAACAACTGCAGGAAATTTGCCGTTAATTTTCGGTAGATATATTCTACAAGCTATTAGAACATTTTTACTTTTAAAAGAGGTATCAATAGTCGAAAAGTTTTTTATTGGAGGTTGCGACTTAATTAAGGCTAGATTTCCATTAGAGAATCCTTCTTGAATAATTTGTCCTTCTATGCTATCGTTAGAAACTTTACACTTAAATAAAGACACAGGTTCAGTCATTAGTTGAAATATCAAAGAATCTCTAGAATAAGTAACATTATCCAATGGAATACCGCTGGCTCGTTGTGAAGATGAATAGAAGAATCCTGCTAATTGTTTATTAAGTATTTTAAATTCAAACGATACTTCCATATATTCACCTTCTCTATTCATTGTTCCAATCCAATAACCAACGTTTTTGTTTTGGGATAAAGCAAGGTGTCCATATATTATAGCTGTAATAAGTAAGAATATTCGTTTCATTATAGAAACTTTTAATTTAAATAACAGTCTATTCTTAAATATAGACGAACATCTTTGGTAAACGTAACAATATTTCTTATATCATTTTCATTTCAATAGGTATTAGAGAAGTCATTCATCAATACACTAAATTATTTAAAGATCTTTATGCCCAAAGGTAGTGTTGCTTCTAAATCCGGGTAAATGGAACAAAACAAGGCTTATGCGAGCAGGCAAAACTTGAAGATGATGCTCATGGCCGGTTTTGCAAATTTAAAAATACAAAACGGTGAGTTGCAATTTGTAAAGAGCGTTATAGCAAACCGATCACCTCAAGATAGATTTTGTAGATGGCATTGTCCCGATAAATATGTAGAATTTCCATGTCAAGATAAGTTATCTAAAATACAGATAGCCTGTTTTTTCGACTTGCTATTCCACATTTTGGACTGGAGCGATAGTTAGTTGCCGTTCGTGTCAGGCCTATGCTTTTCATAGCACAGAACGAGTTAAGTGTACGTAACAATTTAAATTAAGTTGGTACTTGTATCGTTTGGTATTTATTCTGATAAGCAATAATATTATAATTATTAGAGTTTACTCAATGCGTTTTGCTCTAATGTCCGTACCACCAGAATGTAAAATTATTGCAGAAACTTTACCTTGTTTGTCAGTATCGAAAGTCATCCAAATGTCCATGATCTTAGCAAAGAAGTCCTTATCACTCTCAGGAAATATATCGATTTTGTCCGGCTCTTCGTCTTGTTTTACACTGAGATGATTACCCTCCTTGCTAATTGTGAGTACAGATGGCGGAACCGAATAACGCCCAATATACTGGTCTAACAACTGGTAATCAATGGTGACCTCTTTATGCTCCTTTGGTGGCTTACGTGGAGGGAGTTCATTATATGGTGTAAAACCCTCCCACTGAATAGGCGTGAATGTGTTCCTTAGCAGTGACTCCAATAATTCTTTATAAATCCCTTCGCCATTAGAGCTGTTAGTCATGATAATGATCCCTGTTTTCTGGTCGTCGAAGCAGACAGTGTAATTTCGCCAACCCTCGCTGTGACCTTCCTTGAAAAA
This sequence comes from Bacteroidales bacterium, assembly GCA_003157015.1. Lineage (GTDB taxonomy): Bacteria > Bacteroidota > Bacteroidia > Bacteroidales > VadinHA17 > LD21. Next base: position 24,925 of record PMIJ01000100.1, on the reverse strand, counting down.
TGCCTTGCCATATGGAGTCCAATAAAGTCCCCATCCAAGTCCGTAACTGAGATTAATCGGTAGATTTTTCTCCGTTGTTTCTGCTGAAAGCGTGGGGAATTGACTTTTCGAAAAGATTTTAATCTGTTTACTGAGCATAATGTCTCTTGTCTTTTTCTTTAGGCCAATATTATTTATCACAGCGTATATAAAGCTCGTAAAATCGTGCAATGTTGTTAGCATGGATCCAGCGGCCATAGCCGGAGATCGTTTTTCCGGCGGCCCTAAGGAACGACCATCTTCATTATATGGAAATGAATAATTATCATCGAACCGATTTTCCCAGATCAAGCTTGTACGTGTCATTCCAAATGGCTGAAGAATATGATCTTGCATCAGATCCTGTATCGATTTTTTTGTAATAGATTCGACCACTAGTTGAAGCAGCATTATTCCTTCACCTGAATATGCAAATCTCGAACCAGGCTCAAAATATATATTCAGCTTTTGATCTTTCTCGAACTGACGTATATTAGGTAATCCACTAGTATGACTGAGCAACATTCTTGCAGTGATTTTTTTATAACGTGGATCATCCTTAAGATCCTTATAAGCATCATATTCCGTGAAAGGTATTGGTAGATATTCATATACAGGTTTGTCCAGATTGAGGATCCTTTCCTCAACCAGTTGCATTACCAAATAGGCGAACACAACTTTAGTGAAAGAGGCTGCTGAGATGATTGTGTTTTCAGTCAAAGGTAAATCATTATCTTTGTCTCGTACTCCGAAGGTTTTTGAATAAACTACCTGACCATCATTAAAAATCGAGATGCCCATGCCAGTCACGTTTGCTTCTTTCATCAGACGTGTAACCGTTTCACTGATTTCGGATGGAGAAATTGTGCTGCCGTCTAAACGCCTTATTCTCACGTCCGTCGAAATTCCTTCACTTTTTACAACTATTTTAGGTAAGTAGGTTTTTGTCGCTGAACTGTCATTCTGAGCTTTTAAAGTAAATGAAAGTACAACCGCGACAAATAAATATGCTATTCGATTCATAGACCTATTCATAGGGTTAGATATTAGAGTTTACTCGATAAAGACGATTAAAACTAAAAATTGATGCAAATTAGAATAGTAAACATCCAGATCATACGTGTATTTACAAAAGTCCGGGAGATCCTGATGGATAATTTAAGTATAAGGCTTGAGATAGAACAGATAAATAAGACGCTTTTAAATCATGATAAAAATATAGAACTTGTTTTCAGTTATACCCTATCCCTCACAAATATTTTATATAAAATAAGTATTTTATATAAATTAATTATCTGAAATCATTTACACTTGATTCTCTTAGCTTGTTCAATTTCTGGTGGCACCACTTCTTATAAGCATTATAAAAGCTGAAAGCGTTAATTATCAATGCTATCAGTTTTTTGTTTTTATGAGTCTGCTCAATTATTGCACGATTGATAAAAAAACTGGTCTACTTTAGTGCTTTTAAACTATAAGTCCCAAAGTGCTATTTAGGCAACGGTACTACTTATAACTCATAAGAGGAATAAATAAAATTAATAAAACTCGCATGGGGTGCAAGGGGTCGTCTGATCGAGTCGGATCACCCCGACAGGGTTTCGGAAGAACTGGAATTTGAAGTACATAGTTTAGTATATAACTTTTATACTAACTGTGTACTTTTTTTATGAGCATGGTTGAGTCCTTATATTTAAAGTTAGCTCTGGTGGAAGTAAGTGTTTAAGTCCCGTCCGCACCGCGCATAAGCACTACAAACCCCTTGATTATCAAGGGGTTTCGTGCTTCCTGCCACAAAATCCGCCACAAAATCCGCCAAAATCTGCCACAAATTTTTTCCTTAAAATATTGCCCTAATTGACGTTAAGTATCATTTAATAAACTGTTGATATATTCTCTATATCAATTACATAACTGCAATTTATTAGAAATTTTGTAATTTTTTATAAAACGCAAAGGGAAAGAAGACTATTTTCATCTTTCAAATAAGGATTAATTTATGCTAATCTGGGTGATTAAAATGTCATAACTAGACCTTCATGCAACTTTTTCTGAAAAGTCTCTTTATTGAAAACGTAAAGGTATGGAGAACGATGAGCACCTATGTTTTTCTTTTCGTCCAACTTTTTGATAATACCTGTTGCAATAAGCTTCTTTGAAAAGTTTCTATAGTCTAGTTTCCGATCCAGGATAGTTTCGTACAGACGATGAATTTCAGGAAGGGTAAACTTTTGAAGCAGTAATTCAATTCCAATGGGATAATGGTTTATGTCTATTCGTAAAGCATTTAAGGCTTCAGAAATAATATTTCGATGATCGAACATCATTTCCGGTATATTAATTATTTCCCACCATTTACATTCTTCATTTAAATATTCCCCACTTGGTTCAACCCTTGAGAATTCTGTAAGTGTATAATAACCGATTGAAATAAAATTATCCAATAACCAATTAGTTGAATCTAATTTTGACTCTGAATCAAATCTGTTCAGAATAGGAGTTAAAAGATGCTCATTCCAAATTGTTTGCTTACCAAATGACTTAAATTGTTTTAAATGTAAGTTTTTAAGTTTTGTTCTTGCTTCGATAGTTCGGGATGCTGCTTCTTCAATTGTCTCAATCCGCTTGATATAACCTATTGGCAATAACCATTTATTAGTTCCGGCCGGTAATTGTAATAAAACTTTTAGCATTTTTTCATGGTATCCAAAAATTACATTAACAACCGAAACATTCCGAAAAAAGTATTTTGGTCCATTCAAAATAATTTCACGTGCGTCAATTGCCATTTTACAAATAACTTTAAACCAGCATTTTACAACGAATATACAATATTTTTATCAGTTTAATGCAAGGAGGAAGAGATTTATCCCACCTAACTTTCATTTATACATTTTCAATGTGGTTTTGGAGTATTTGGAATGGTAATTTGCAACTCTTTGGTACTGTCATTTATTGAATTAATTTGAGGCGTTTTTTTCAAATTTACGACTTGAACTTTTGTGGGTACTTTTTCTATTTTAAAAAACTGATTTGTAAAAAGTAATAATATGGAAAACAAGAGTGCTATGGTTGTTAATCTGACTGCTGTGATATAATTTTTTATTGCCTTTTTCAGTTATTAATCTATTTTTAGTGTACGAATTTGTGTTTGCTTCAATTTCACTTAGCAATATTTCTTTATAAGATTTATTTATCAATAACTGATACTTTTCTACATTGTATGACTGATCTAGAGGCTTTGTCCTAAAAATGCTTAGCATTAAAAGTATCGCCCAAATAAATAGAGCAATCGGAACAACTGAAATAAACTGGATTACATGAAATGTACCAACAAGGCTGCTTAAGAAAAATGGTATAAACAAAGCTGTTACACCAATAATTGTTCCCGCATACGAATGCTGCTGACGGTACGAATCTACCTGCTTTTCAACTATTTCTTTTGAATTAGTTGCAAAGAATTCCAAATCCCTTAAATCTTCCATCTTGTGGTTTTAAAATTGTTTAAGGCCTAACTGACCACTTTTGCCAGCAGAAATGCTGCAGTTGCAGCAACTATACCAGTAGTCGCTACTTTAAGGGTTCCTTTCAGCAGGGGTTGTCCAGTCATTTTGCTCTTGAAAAATCCAAATACAATTAATGCCAGGATTGTAACAATGCATGAAACGAGAAATCCTGATTTACTGCTGCTGAAGACAATATACGGAAACAGGGGTATGAATCCGCCTATTAAATAGGAAAGCGCAATGGTGCTGGCACTTTTAATGGCCTGATTTTTCGCTGGTTTTTCCATTTTTAATTCCAGCTTCATCATAAAATCCGCTCATTTATTTTTATTTCTGCTTACCTGCAAAGCGACTTGTTTGCTTAATTTTTTATCCACTCCCAGTTCTGAGAAGATGTCCTTTACTTCCTTTAATTCGATAAATGGTACATCTTCAATTTCCTTATGCTCTATTTTTAGTTCAGCATCGTAATGTTCTGCCTCAGACTGTCCTGCCAAAAAGCCACCAAGACCCATTGAAATGCACCCGGCAGTTATCTCTGCTAATCCTGAAACTATTATAAGATGATTTGTATCAAGAACACCGCTTAACCCTGCAGTAAGTGCAAATGGGACAGTCAGCCCATCAGACATTCCGATTATAATGTCTCTGACAATATTAGTATTCTGTTTATGTTGTTCTTCCATTTACAATTCTCTTGCAAGAAAATAGGCATCCCAAATAGTATTCATGATGTTGCGGACTTTAAGGGAATCACCAATGTTATATACAATTTTTTTGGAATCGCTCATTGAATCAAACAGATCTCTTTGAGAATGATAGCCAACGGCCAACATGAGTGTATCTGTCTTGATTTTTGTCTCTCCCTGAGGGGTTGCCACCATTACTGAATCGTCGGTTACTGATTTTATTGATGAACTCCGAAGCACATCAATTTTATTAAATACCAGAAGATCTTTCAGCATGTCATAATTTGCAAAACATATATCTTTTCCTCCTCCTAGAATCTCTGGCTGAACTTCAACTATTGTCACCTTCTTTTGCTGTTGGCATAACCACAAAGCTGTTTCACAGCCAATCAAGCCACCCCCGACAACAACAATATTTTTCCCTGCTTTTTCAACATTATTGAGAAGTTCGATAGCCGTGTAAACGTGATTTTTGCCCCCAAAGTCCAATTTCACAGGAGTGGAACCCATTGCGAAAACAACAACATCTGCATCGGACTTTTCAATCATTTCTTTGTCGGCTGAGCAATTAAGTCTTATATCTACAGGTAACTTTTTAAGCTGCAATGCGTACCATTTTAAAAGTGCTCGGTCATCCTTTTTGAAATCTGGAACCGATCCAGGGATAATATTGCCACCGAGTTTGTCACTTTTTTCCAACAGGGTAACCTTATGCCCTCGAAGTGCGCTCACCCGGGCTGTTTCCATACCGGCAAGTCCTCCCCCGATTATAAGTACATTCTTCTTCTCATGAGACCGAGTAATACCCAGCGATTTTTCCCTGCCACATGAGGGATTGACTGCACAGGAGAGTGGTAACCCATGTGCCAGTCTGTCAAGACAGCCTTGCTGGCAGGAGAGACAAGGGCGTATGTCTTCCAGATTTCCGGTTCTGATTTTTTCAGGGAGAAAGGGATCTGCGAGAAGCGGTCTTCCATAGGCGATAATATCACAGCATGTGCCGAGAGCCTCGCACGCCATTTCAGGATTATCCATACGTCCGGCGAGTATTATCGGCACTTTGACATTTTGTTTTAAGATTTTACCAAATTCGCGGTACATACCTTTTTCGAAATACATTGGCGGATGATTCCAGTACCATGCGTCGTATGTACCAGCATCTATATTAAGAAAGTCATAACCTGCATCTGCCAGGATCTTTGCAGCCTCCACGCCTTCATCTGTGTCTTTCCCCAGTTCCTTGAATTCTTCTCCGGGCAATGCTCCATGTCTTATACCTTTAACAAAGCTTTTCAAACTGTAACGTAGAGATACCGGGAAGTCTTCACCGCAAGCAGCCTTAATACCTTTGACGATATCTGTAGTGATTTTTAGACGACCATATAGGTCGCCACCATATTCATCGGTTCTTTTATTGTAAAGTGATATTGCGAACTGATCTAGAAGATAACCTTCATGAACTGCATGAATTTCGACACCATCGAACTTTGATTCTTTGGCAACAAGGGCACACGTCACAAATGATGCAATTAATTTCGTGATATCATCCACTGTCATTGCCTTTTGATGGATAGACGGGTCCCATCTGTTTTCCTGGTCAGATGGAGCAATAGCCTTTTTCATAAGATGAGGAATCGCAACTCTTCCAAAACCACCGGTAAGCTGCAGGAAAATTTTCGCACCAAACGCATGAATTATTTCATTCATGGGAGCAGTTGATTTTGCAAACATCAGAGGCATGTAGGCTGCGCATGGCATAAGCAAAGTCGAAATTTCATTATAGTCGACATTTGTAATGCCGGTAATGATCAAACCTGTTCCACCTTTTGCCCGCTCAATATAATAATCCCTTGCATTTTCTGAGAATCCGCCACAAGGATCTGCCATTGCTACCATACCCAAAGGTGCCATGGCAATACGGTTTTTGATAGTAAGTTTACCTACTGTAAAGGGCTGAAAGAGCTTTTGATATCTGGTATTCATAATTGATACTCCTTTTTTATTTAATGCGCTTAAAAAAATCCTGCTATTCGGTAGTGTTATTTTGTATCTTTTTTTCGATTGAAGCCAAAAGCAGCTTAGCTACTTCTTTAGATGATGCAGGGTTTTGACCAGTAATTAGTAATCCATCTTGTTTAACATAAGGACTCCAGTCAGCTCCGTTGCTATAAAGTGCCCCCTGTTTTTTTAGTTCATCTTCTAATAAAAACGGGACTACTTTAGTCAATTTAACTGCTTCTTCCTCACTATTTGAAAAGCCTGTTACCTCTTTACCCTTTACTAATAGTTCGCCATCGGGGGCTTTAACTTTAAGCAGAGCGGCCGGGGCATGACAGACAAAAGCCACGGGCTTATTATGTTTATAAAAGTTTTCAATCAGAGCTATAGAAATCAGATCATTTGAAAGATCCCATAATGGTCCGTGTCCACCAGGATAAAAAACCGCATCAAAATCTGCCTCATTTACTTCACTTAGTTTAAATGTATGAGCTACCTTGTCAATTAAATCATTGTCACCATAAAATCTTTTAGTAGCAGTTGTTTGTGAATCAGCGGATTCACTTTTTGGATCTACGGGGGGCTGTCCGCCCTTTGGAGAAGCCAGAGTCAATTCAGCACCTGCATCAGCCAGGACATAATAGGGTGCTGCAAATTCTTCAATCCAGAAACCGGTTTTTTTACCGGTATTGCCTAGTTCACCATGAGAGGTTAACACTACTAATACTTTCATAATTTATCAGATTTTAATAATCATTTTACCTTAATTTGAATCCAGCCAGCTTCAAGTTTTGTTGTATAAGTTCGGATGGTTTCCGTCCGAACATTTTTCATTATCATTCCAATGTTCTGAAGATATTTGCCAAGAAATGGAGGTGGAATCTCATTACCGATAGCCGATGGAACTGGCCCTGAGAGAGCCTCACCGTTAGTTACATCGAATTGGGCACAGTGCATAGGACAGGTAAGATATATACCGTCAAGTGTACCCATTTCCAGAGGAGCGTTCATGTGCCCGCAACGTCGTTGTATAGCATAGTATTTTCCGCCAGAGTTGCAGATCACGATCTCGTTTCCTTCAAGTTCCAGGGCTTTCATTCCGCCCGGAGCAATTTCACTGGCACTTATGGCCTTTATAAAACTTTCACTCATTGTTCACCTCCTTTGGGGGGCAATTGCTGCAGTTTATCCGGATCAAGAACATCTTTATGTACAAAAAGCCCGCACCAACAGCGTTTAATCTCATTAAAATGTTTGCGGTGGAAAGGAATACATGGGCATACTATCTGCATATCACGAATACGGTCATTCCGTAATGGCTGACAAGGACAGAATGGGATTCCATGCTTGCCTTCCAGTATCACTTCCTGTTCAAGCAGAAAATTCATCAACTCCTTGTCGGGTGTAAATTTGAAACCCAATGGCATCACAACCTTTTCGTAGAAATAATGCAAAGACTTCTTTCTTGATTCAACATTAACTATGTGCTGGCTCATAATGCTAAAGCTTTAGAATAGCGATCAGGCTGGTACCCCACAATGACTTCATCGCCGATCTTGACAAACGGAAAGCCGTTTACGCCTGCCGCATCAACTTCCTGCAAGATCCTTCTTTGTGTTAATTCGTCTGCCAGATCATAGTCGGTAAAAGTGAATGGAATTTTGTGCTCGTTAAAAAAATTCTTAGTCTTTCTGCACCAGGGGCAGGTTGAGAGAGTATAAACAGTAATTTTTTTCATGGCATTTTCCTATGTTAATCTGTCTGTTATAAATAAAAGTTCCGTATCATTTTTTCAATTTATGTTGATGAACAATTTGCCATCTTCTGATTTTGTGGAATAGGTTACAAGACCAAGTTCAGGCACTTCAAGGAATTTGCCAGTTCGAATATCGAAGCGCCAGTCGTGACATGGACAAGTAATAAGATAGCCCTCCAGCCTTCCGGTGAATAAGGGGCATGCCATATGCGCACACATGCCTGAAATGGCATAGACAACACCACCGACACGTGCCAGTAAGACATTCACCCCCATTGGATAGGATGGCGTCATTTGACTTTCCGGCAATGCTGTATCGTCCAAAAGGTATATCCAGTTTACCATTTTTTTTGTCAGATTTTCTTTAACTTCCTTCATTGATAACTACTATTATATTTTCTAATCCGCTATAACATATTTGCCATTTCCACTATCGGGCATTAATAATCTATCATTGTGTGGAATGATTGTGTTTTTCAAAGTTGATTTTTAATCCTTTCATTATATAAATCATTAGATTTTAACTATCATTTTACCCTGATTTTTCCCTTCAAAAAGGTCAAGAAATGCTTGAGGAATATTCTCAAATCCGTAGACAATTGTTTCGGTATAAGTGAGCTTGCCATCTCTTAGCCAATGAGCTAATTGATTGATTGTTTCGGGGAACTTTGCAGAAAAATCACCAACAATAAACCCCTTCATCATAGCGCTTTTGGTTAAAAGGATTGGCTGAATCCGTGGTCCTAAAGGAATTTTAGTGTCATTGTAGTGTGATATAGTGCCACAAAGAGGCAGCCTGGCATACTTGTTAATGTTTGCCAAAACCGCGTCAGAAATTTCGCCTCCTACGTTGTCAAAATAAATATCAACGCCTTTCGGACAGGCATCATGTATTGCCTTATTAAGATCTTTAGTAGTTTTATAATTGACAGCATAGTCAAAATTGAATTTTGACTTGAGTAGCTGTGCTTTTTCATCGGTACCGGTTATGCCCACAACATTGCAACCTAATATCTTGCCAATTTGACCAACAATACTTCCTACAGCGCCTGCAGCTCCTGAAACAACAATAGTTTCACCAGACTTTGGGGCTCCGATTTCAATTAAACCCAGATAAGCAGTCAGTCCTGTCATTCCTAATATCCCGAGGTAGGATGACAATGAAGATATGTTTTGATCAACCTTTTTCAATCCTTTCCCATTTGAAATCTGATATTCTTTCCATTCTAAAATTCCGGAGACAAAATCTCCTTTTTTAAAATCAGAATGGGTGGAATCGATAACCTCAGCTATCATACCTGATTGTAAAGGTTTTCCTATTTCAAATGAAGGAATATAAGATTTGGAATCATTCATTCTTCCTCTCAGGTAAGGATCAACAGAGACATATATTGTCTTTAACAAAATTTCACCATTAAGCGGAACCGGGATTGCATCAAGGGTAAATTTAAAATCACTTAAAGCTGGCTTACCAACAGGTCTTTTATTCAACAGGATTACTTTATTCATATTTCATAAATTATGATATTTATAATGAATTCTAATTGATCGGAAATTCTATATTTGATTTCAATTCTATTTCATTTCCAACACCTGATGCAAGAGGTTCACCACCAATTCCAAAATCATTGCGGTTTAATTTGCCAGATATACTAAAACCATAAGAATACTTTTTCGAGATTGGGTTCTGACCCTTGCCATTGTATATTACATCAAATTCAATTGGCTTTGTGACACCATGAATGGTGATAATGCCTTTAAGTTTATAATCTTTCCCACTTATTTTATTAAACGAAATGCTTTTAAAAGTCAGTGCAGGGTATTTCTCGGCATCAAACCATTTGGGACTTTTCAGATCGTTATCCCGCATTTCAACCTCTGTATTTATGGATTTTACTTCAGCTGTCATTTCAATGCGGGCGTCGCTGAAATCTTCTTTTGAGAATATAAAAGATGCGTTAAATAATTTGAAATTTCCCTCTATATGTGAAATCCCCAAATGAAAGGCACTGAATGAAAGTCGTGCATGGTTTTTATCAAGTGTGTAAGTGCTTTGTGCAACTGCCGGCATGCCAAATATGCATATTGACATGAATAATAAGAGTTTTTTCATCTCAGGAAGTTTTTAAGTTTAATTAGTCTTCAATTAAATTTCATATTGCTAAATACTTATTCTTTAACTGGACTATTTCCCCAATCCAATTTGACTCATATATGATTGATTATCCCAAAAAAGATATTCTTCAATCATCACACCATCTTTCCAGATACCAACTGTACACATTGGGAGTTTAAATGACTTGCCTGTTGGTTGAAGGAATTTTCCGTTGCCAATTGGCATAGGGGCAGTAAAGGTTCCGGTCATAACACCAATTACGCATGTCATATTGTTCGAACCAAAACGAACAGGATGTTGCTTGATACTGGTATTTGGGGCATAGACAAACATGGCTTTCAAATCGGCTATGTGTCGTTGAATGCCAGTTGTAAAATGCCCATCAGGCCAGTTCACTTTAATGTCGATGGAATGGCTTTCGTGTAATCGTGTCCATTGTTGATTGGTAAAAACAGTATAGTCAAGTGTGTCAAATGTTACAAGATTTTTTGCAATCATTTCATTGCCTTTGGTGAGTTCTTTGATTTGAGTTCGAAGTGAATCAATACCCCCTTGACTTATAGATACGTTTCCGCCTTGGTTTGTGCAACCTGTCAATATAAATATTACAGTGGCTATTGACAAAAAAGTCATTGATTTGAAAATTAGAGCCATATTTTTCATTTTTCCTTTTAATTTTTAGAGTTTAATAAAACGATCTTGTAGAATGACCTAGTTCATTGAAAGCAAGAACAAAAAGCCAAATAGCACGACTATTTAAACTGTTACTTCATATAAAAGACCCATAGAAGTTGATATTTATTGAACTGTTATAAATGGCTCTAAAATTATTTTGGTTTTAACCGAATTTGCAATTACCAATGCTTTTTCACTTATTTTAACCGCTCGCCTTGCCTTGGTTTCTGTTTGAGTTGATGGAATAGTCAATTTAGGTTTTAATATAATTTCGGTTACTACAACTCTACCATCAACTTTTTCTATTTTACCAATTGCATTACTCTCAAAGCTTATGAATTTAAGTTTTGAAGTATCCGCAACCAACAAAAAAGCGGACATTAAGCTAGAACTTATTGCTGCAATAAATAAATGTTCAGGTGTCCATCTTTCCTTTATAGTTCTTGGAAATTCTGGAGGTATTGGCACTTCAATTTTACTTGGAATCCTAGGTGAACTCAGGGTGCCTCGAGTTTCTGAATTCCAAATAAGATTAACTCCATAATAGTATTGATCATTCGTTGGATTCATATTATTTTTGGCATAAGAAAATAAAACGTGGAAGAATTTACTCTTCCACGATCTAGAATATTAGTAATTAGCATATTCGTGATAATAGTCAACGGATAAGTCATTTTCTACCTCCCAGATGCCTGGGGTTTTCCATGCGATTCTCCCTGCTTCATCTTTTTGATACCATGACCTTACGTTTCCTGTAAGTGTAACCTTTTTCCCTGAAACTTTTGCGTGAATATCACTATCATCAATTGACCAACTACGTGCAAGAGCCTTTTCTACATCTAGTTGTTCAATTGTGTCATTAGTTTCAGATTTGATAGTTATGTTATTGGTTACACCTCTTACTCCAGTAAGAAAATTTACCGCATTTTTTGCAGCCTCTTTCTGGTAGTTCCATGTAAGTTCACCTTCCAATGTGATCCATCCGTTTTCAACTTTTACAGTTACTTTATCATTTGGAACTGACCAATTTGATTTTAAAGCACTCAATACTTCGTTTGCAATTTCTGCGTTTGTTTTTGTCCACGAATTTGGAAATTTAACCTCGATTTTTTCAACTACTGCTTTCACCCCAATAACCTTTTTGGCTGCATTTTCTGCTTCCAATTTTTTTGCATAGCTATCCACTACACCTGTAAGTGAAACAACACCGTCTTTGGCTGTAACTCCAATTTCTGCTGCATTCAATAACGGTTCCCATTTGATGGCGTTTTGAACATCTGTCTGTAATTCGGAATTGTTTTTCATTTTTGTTAAATTTATTTTAGTAATACTATTATTACCGCCTCAAAATTAGGCCCTTTCTATTACGTATATATTACATAATAATGAATATAAGTTACATGATTCACGCATTTTGTATTTTTTACGTATTCCATGGAAAAGCTATTGTCCTAGTTACAAATTAGACGGATTTGTTATTTGTGGAGATGATGAAGATGCTTGATCCTATCAATTTCCGAATCTAAAGGAAGGATTCAGTCCTTCTACAATGAATTTACTACTTCCTTCTGATAAAATTAGTCCAGAAAATAGTAAAGGATTTTCTGGAACAAACATGCAATTATCTCGTTATTAAAATTTTCAATTTTGATTCATAGATATAACTAGAATTGAATTTCTCGACAAATTAATAACGTTACCCTTAAAACCTTAACCCTCGAAGTTAACTATCCAACATAGGCAATCTGCAGATTATAAATGTTCTGATAAGCATTTGACTCTTTAATAGGGAATTCATCATAAGGTAATGAAGTACTTTTTTTTGGTCCCCTCTTAAAAGTCTAGCCGTTTGACTTCATTACTGAATCGCAATAAAAAGGGCGCTTCATTGATTTTTCCGATTCCTGCACCAACATTGTTGAAAATCGCCTGCTTTAAACCCGAGCGTCCACGTGATACCTAGTCGGGAATTGTTGAATATTTTTTCCTGACAAAGTACTTATCCCAACCCATCCTTCCATCTAGGGTAATGTAATGTGAGAAGCTAAGGCTTTACTCAAATTGACAGACAAATCTATTCAACAAATTTGGCATGAAATGAACTTCCCGTCTCAATCATCCTTTGATAAATATTTTGAGAGACGAGCAATTATCACTCCAAAGACGTATCGGAAAAGCAATTGAACGCTAATCTCAGACAATTACATTACTTATCAGGTTGCAAGTTTTGTCCGTTCGTAGTCCTGCCTTTACCTCCCTCAACAAAAAATTTATAATTTTTTTTCAGAAAGACATTTTGGCCATTTAAATTTCTTTTCCGGAATATTTTTTCTGATTCAATTATTGGATACATTTCAACTTAGCCAGATATTTATTATTGTATACGGAACAAAGCACATTTCGCTGAAGAATTCCTTTCTGTAGCACCTCTGGCCCTGGAGACCGGGGGTATACCCGGGGGGGAGGGATCCCCGGGATACATCAAAATATCATATTATGAGTACATTAGACATTAAAATCCGATTTTTCTTCCATTGTCTGAGGAAACAAATATAAGCTGGTTGCTTCGACCTGGATGTTATTTCTTTTCATCATGGTATTACTTCGAAAGCGACTGTATTTGCACAACAGGTAACGTGCTAAAACTGAATAGCTTATTTACATACCAGGAAAATGGTTTTGTCAATATTGTACGGGTTACTAATGTCCATATTGAACGAGGTTACTTATACTGCAGCTTGTTTTTAACCTCGAAGAATAAGATAATTTCAGTTCGTCATACAATGCAGAAAGGTACTTATGTAATTTGGAGGCTTATGGATAAAGAGGAATACGATGAACTAATGTCCAGGAAATTATGGTATGAAGTAACCAAGCATGAGGAACTCCTGGAATTTGATTTTTGATTTATATTTATTGGTACAGGACTACATTTCATTAAATATGTTCCGATATTGGTAGTGATACTACCTTTTTTGTAACATTTTTAATGAAACGATATGGAACAGGTAAAATTTACTCGCAAAGAACTCTATGATTTAGTGTGGGCGGAACCACTCTCAAGACTTGCAAAGAAGTATAAGATCTCTGACAACGGCTTAAGGAAAATCTGCAAGCGTATGAATATTCCGATCCCGCCAATGGGCCATTGGCAAAAAATCCAGTATGGTAAGAGAGTAATCGTAACTAAACTTCCAACAATATATGACGGAAAGGATGAAATAACACTGGACGAAAAGAAACCGGGAGATATTGATGTTGATTCACCTATTGCTATACAGCGGAGACTAATTCAAACTCTTGAAAGTACAAAAGATTTACAATTAAAAGTTCCAGACAGAATGTCCTCCAGACCTGATAAACTTATCAGCAGCACTTTAAATTATTATGATGCTGTCAGAAGATATTATAAAAGCCATCATGGAACCCATCCTGACAGAATTAATGTTCTGAATATCCAGGTTCAGGAAGAAAGCAGACCAAGAGCATTTCGACTATTTGGTACCATCATTAAGGTTCTCAGGTCCAGAAAACATGATATAATAGCCGATCATTTTACTACATATGCAAAGATTGGCGATGAACAAGTAAAATTCAGATTAAGAGAAAAACAAAGAGTATCTGATATTAAAACCAGCTATGGCAGTCGCCAATATGAATCAACCGGGGAATTTGTTTTTGTTATTGATATTGGATCTTATACCCGAAAGGAAGTTAAGGATGGCCATGAACCAATCGAAGCCAAGATCTCAACAATAATCGCAATGATTGAGTTGGAAGGCGAAAGGATGATGATAGAAAGGATTGAATCTGAAATCCGGAGAAAAAAGTGGGAAGAGCAGCAAAGAATTGAACAAGAACTCAGAGAACGACAAGATAAAGAAGCAAAAGCATTTAAAAAACTTTTTCTGAAGGCCATTCGTCTTCATCAGGCAAACATCCTCCGGCATTACATCAAAACAGTTGAAACAAATGCTGCTAAGAAAGGCAAGATGACAAAAGATTTAAAGAAATGGCTGACCTGGGCGGATAAGAAAGTTTTATGGTATGACCCTTTAGTCAATGCCGATGATCCATTATTAAATGATGAACACAAAACCCACTTATTCAAAGATTTTTTGAAGGAGTGGCAATAATGAAAACACAATCCTTTTATAAACGTTTTTAATGGATCAAGCCTTTTTTTAAGTGTTTTTCATGAAATGACCATCTTTTTAAACGTTTTTCATAAAGAATAAATGGTTTTCATGAACCAGTTATTATTGTAGATAAAAACCTGCTGATTTAGAAGTGAATGAAAGTAAGCTAATTTGGATTATTAAAATTATACCCGAAAAGGTATAAATATTATAGAATCATATAACTTTATACCCGAAAAGGTATAAAACATGGATCAGACATATATAACATTATCAGCCTTTCTTAAAGAGAGACGAAAGAAGTTGAATCTTACTCAACAACAATTGGCTTTAAAAGCTGGTGTTGGTCTACGGTTTGTTCGTGATATGGAGCAGGGAAAGACTTCTCTTAGGATGGATAAGGTTAATCAGGTACTGAAGTTATTTGGCCGGGAACTCGGTCCATGTCCTCTTGACCGGAATAATCTTATTATTGATTGAAATTATTAACTATTGCTATTATCAGACAGTTTTCTATTTACCTGTAGGAAATAACAAATTGATCGTTTTGTGCCAATAATACAACGCTTCACCACGAGCAACAAATTTGAGGCGTTTGTTCAGGAAGTTAGAGTCAGGATGAATAATCATATATTCAGTTGCTGGTATCGCTGGATTGAATTTCTCCAATTCTCCCTTAAAATCAGTCAGAATAATAGCAGCCAGGTAAGCAGCTTTTGAACTTGCAAGCTGTGCATCTAATATCCCAAAGGTCCCTTTAAAAATGTAATGTCTGAATTGGTTTATGCCAGTATTAATTTCTCGAAGTTCCAATATATTTTCATCTTTTTTCAATCCAACAATTTTTGCAATCAAAATTGATGTTTCAATGACATCTTTAAGTACCTGTTCAACCGAATCAATCTTCCTTTCAGGTCTATATTCAATTTCACTTTTTGCAGATTCGTTAAATGATCTCTTTAATATCTCCAAATCTGTTAATAAGTCAAACAAACACCCGACATCAAATAACTGCTTCATGATTTCTTTCTCCTTTTCCACTCCATAAGGGACCCCTGTAGTATTAGGAGCAAAAGCTGTGAGTTTATCACCTGCAATGGAGTTTACGTCAGGAATTTTAACAATTAAAGATTCCCCTTCATGTATCAGCCATTCTGTTTGAATCAGCCTGTCAACCAATGTTGGATAATGATTTTCAGCAAAGACAATATCCAATAAGATCTCCCTTTCAGGATTTGACAGTACCTTATTCTCTTTATTCTTGCCTGGAAAATTTGAACTATAGAAGAACTTGTAATGCGCTTTTGGAATACCTTGTTGATAACTTCTTCTCTCATCCAACTCCAACCGTAAAAAAACACTTGATCCAACTATTTTTGAAAGATACTCTTCAAGTTTTACTTTATCGATTAAAGGACTGACAATTATATCAATATCAACAGAAAATCTCTTTGGTTGATCCATCAATAATACTAAACTTGTTCCTCCTTTAAAAATGAAATCCAGACCAGTCAGTTTAAGGCGTTCCAGTAAATACAAAGCATATATCATGCCTTCCATAATAGTTGGATCTTTACTGAATTTCTTTCTCCTCTCGTTTATCCAGTTTGCTGAAAGTGAATCAACCTTTATCATTGAAAATATTATTTGGAATATCTGTTTTTTCTGAGAGGAATCTCTTTATGTCTATTTCCTTCCCTCTCCTTCTCGCATAATGAAATAATGTTGTGAAATTAATCGAGTAACGCTGATATGCATTATTTATAATATGGACTAATTCACTTCCTTGAAAAGCAATCAACAGATTCTTGTCACTAAACAGATCTACTATCATTTTTTCAATGGTAACTGTCGTAACTTTTCCGACTTTTTGAGTTGGTGCTTTTGAAATAAGGGACTGTAGTATAATTGACTGATCAGTTTCAAAAATGTAACGCTCAATTTCCTTTTCTTCAGGTTGGATGTATACCTTTCCCAAATTCTGATCCTTCAAAAATTCAAAAACCGGCTCCAATGCTTCTCTCTCCACTTGTAAAATTGTTATGTACTTACCAGGAATGTGAAGCATAAATTCAGTGATGGCCTGGGTAGACCATATACATTGCTTCAGACCAGTAAACTGTTTTTCAATCTTGGTGAAAATTCTTCTCTCGAAATCACCGGGTTCAGGTTTAAAGTCTGGTTTGTAGATAAGGGTAAAAAGATCCTGAGAAATTGGTGTAATAATCTTCTTAGCTTTGAGATAATATAATCTCCAACGAAACGTTGAATCGTTCAGATCAGGATCATATTGCCGATAGAAGGATAAAAGTGAATCTCTGGAAAAGGATACCTTCCCTTTGAATTCATTTTTTAGTTGTTCGATTATAAAGTTTTTAGCCAAGTTATTTAAGTGTTATACTTTACAAAGATAATAAAAAATCAAACAAAAGACAGTAAATCCAATATATTGTCTAATGTTTGAATTCAAACAAAAGACACCAAATTGACTTTAGTGTCCAATGTTTGAAAATTAAAATCGATTATTAAGCACAGATAATCTACCATAGTGATCTCTGGATTTGGTGGCTATTCAATCAGATTTCTTTTAGCTGTTTAACTTTTCGGACGGTATTTATTGAATGTCCGGTTATCCCTGCAATCCTTCTGACCGATAATTCACTCTTATCAAGAAGATCATTTACATTTTGATATTTGTCGATTAAAACCTTTACTGAAGTCCGTGACCCTTTCACCCGGCCATTGTACACTCCTTTCATTTTGGCAAGTTGAATCCCCTCATGTTGACGTGCTTTTCGCAAATTGTTTTCCATTTCCGCACCGATGGACATCATCTGCAATAACAGCATCACCATAGGATTTTCTTTCCCATTCTCCATTGATGCCATGTTAAATTGCTGTACATATATTGCGATTCCCCGTTTATGAAAGGTATCCACTACCGTTAATATGTCCACTACTTTTCTGCCAATCCTGCTGATTTCACTTATTAGGACAAGTTTTATGTCATTTTGAATCAAGTACTCCAATAATTTATTGAATACTTTTCTGTCTGTACTTTTAACAGTACCTGAAACCTTTTCCTCGAAAACTCTTTTTACGGTCCAACCTTTATCTGTTGCTACTTGTTTAAGGTTTGATACCTGTCTGATATTATCCTGCGATTGGCTTGAGACTCTTGACCAAATTATTGCTTCCATTTTATATCATTTTTAGTGTGACCCTATTTTTAATACAATCCTGCCTTTTTACTTTGAATTTCTCAACCAAATTTGTATCACGTTCAAGTATACCCTATAATTGACATTTTCATATTATGTTCATTTCTGATTTTAGTCAAGAATTTCTGATATATTTTTTATCACTACAAAGATTTGATTGCACCTTTAGGATCAATTTCTTCGATGTTAGTATCAGTTCCAAAGATATGGGTAATACCTGAAAACTTCATCCCAGTAGTTAATCACATTTGGTAATTCTACGTACATCACGCTGAGAACCTGGTCTCCTCGATGCTCAACCAGTACGAATAGCCGTACACTGATTTCATTAATATAAATCTAACAGCTATTTTGTAAAAACTTGCTCTCTTCCATAATATTTATTTACATATATTTATATGTAATACGAAAATTTTGCATATATTGTTATGTTTTTTATTAAACTTTTTATATAAAATTATAATGAAACCGAAGAAAGTACCGGAATCCTTTATTGATGTTGACATTAAACTAGAGGAGATTGGTGAAAAACTAAGGATGATCAGGAAGGCGCAATACTCTAATTACGAAGACTTTGCTCGCAGAAGTAATATAAATAAAGTCCTGATTAATAGATCAGAGAGAGGTAAGAGCATATCAATGAGACATTTCGTCAACATAGTCCAAAAACTTGGGATTTCATTTCAAGATTTCTTCAAAGAATTATAATCAAATATATTCTTGCATACACTGCACGATTGTCTGCCGATCTTCCGATAGTCTCCACAATTTCTTTAAAAAAAACAAAAATCCTACGTCTTTTTTAAGAAAGGCATGTATTTATCGTAAAAATGGAACATGTTGTTACATCAAAATAAAGGTCAACACTGGGTAGCTGTACAAAGGAGCAACTGCTTTAACAACAGCTATCAAAAAATAACAATTATTAATAATAATCACAATGGCAGAATGGTTTAGTGTAAATACAAGTATTACGAATTTGCAATTTCTGGTCAGGCACAAAGAGCTAAAACGTCTCTCTTTTTGCTTAGCAGAAAATGGGAGTAATGGAAGGTTATGGGTGCAGGATGAGTTTGATAATATGGTTCTTATAATATCCGATAACTCTTCGGGAAGTGTTAATGGAAGAATAATTGAAGTCAGGTGCTATATGCCGTACAACCCATCGTATATCTTCTATTTACTTATTCGGGATGGTTGTTTAATCGTACCTCGTGACTGTAACTTTTATGAACCACCACTGGTTAGTCATAAAGATTATGTGACAGCTACAGAGAAATTGTTAAAACAAATAAAAAGAAATAAAAGCTATAAAGCGTGGGAGGCAAAAGTTTCAAAATGATATTCGTTCATTTTGATAAGTGTGTCATGCGGCTAAATAATATATGTACTAATAATATTTCATATCTTTTTTGAGGTTTTGGTCTTTTGCTGTTACGATTAACAGCTATATTATGACTTATGGCCAGAACCCCAAAAAAACTTGTACATAGATATTGGTTCATTTAATGAATTCATGTTCCAAGCCTATTTTGTAACCGAAGGCAGTTACCTTGGAAGGAATATTTATTTAAAACCAATGTGAATATTCTTCATGCGGGTACTACAAATATTGCCATTTCTTATGAAAAATGACAAAATCAGTGTCAAACGATATGGTTTTGTCGATTTTTTGAGTACTGGCTGTCAGCAATAATAATGGAATAATACACCGTTTTAAAAGTATAATCAATATTTCCGGATGGCTTCCAGATACATTTTAATGTTGCAGTATTTATATTAAAATGAAAATGGAGACGAATAAAAAAATGAGCAATGTCGATTCTCTGATAGATTATTATGAGTTTCAGCAATTAAATCAAATTGCCTTATATATTAAAGAGTTACGATTCTGCTATGGCTTAACACAAAAGGATCTGGCTGAAATTGCTGAGGTCCATTTCAGAACAATACAGAATATTGAAAATGGTTTTTTAAATTATACTATAAAGAATCTTATAAAAGTGATTTCAGCTTTTGACTCTGATTTGGGTTCATTATTTAATGACGCTTCCTAACTCTCATATTCTCTGGGCATTCAAATCTAGATATTTAAAATTAGTGAGAGATCACAATTTTTGGTGAAATCCAGGTATTTATTATTGAGAATATTTAATGTTAGATGCTTTTCGGGAGTTGGAATAGCGTGGCGAACTGCTGCTTTCTTTTTTTAAACCGCCTAAGAATAACTTTATTAAACTACCAAGATGAATGATATTTACATATTACCCAAACAAAGAAAGCTATACACCCACCTATTTTTTGATGTGGGAATTGCCTAATCTTCTCACCTCTGGGACAACCAGGGAATCTTATGAAAACTTCAAGAAAGGTATAATTACTAAAGAACAATTGCCAATCATTGTAGCCAGCGGCCTGGTCGAGCCAGGGAAAAAAACAAATGAGAATGTCATCCAGCACAGTGGATTAATTTTACTTGACCTGGACAAAAAAGCTAACCCGGATATTGAAAAGAAAATAAAGGATATTAACCGAGACAAATACACATATTTCTCATTCCGGTCGCCTCATGACGGTTATAAGGTAGGTATTTATACATCAATCCGAGATGTAAATGAGCATGCTGATTATTATGATGCTATCTCAGATTATTATTCCCAAAAATATAGTGTAGTCTGTGATAACAGATGCCGGAATATTGGCCGGTTCTGTTTCCTCACATATGATGAAAATAATTATTATACCCCATACTCCGAAACATTTAGATTTGTCAAAGGGACAAACGATGAATTATTACCTAAAAATAATCTTGTAAAAAAAGACAATAATGGGTATAGTGCTAACGACCCAAACTCATCAAAAAATTTAAGTTTAGAAAAAAAGGACAACAGTGGGTATAGTACTAATGTCCCAAAATCGCTTAACTCTCTATGCGTCCAAAAAGGGGATAGCATGTATAGTAATAATGACCCAGATTCCAATAAATGTTTACTTGTCCAAAAAAAGGACAATAGTACGCATAGGAATAATGACAAAAATTTTATCCTGGATTCTAACTCTGAAAAAAGGGACAATAATACGTATAATGGAATTGATTATAATATTGATTCTTTAATTAAAAAAGGGACATATGCAGGTATAATATTTTCTAATATCAGATATATAAATATAAAAAATATAATGAGTACTATTGACCCTTTTTTTCAAAAATACTTGAATCCTGATATCCTTGATTACTCAACAAGAATTGATGAAGCATATTTCTCAGGAGTTAGTCCGACCTATTATGTTGAAGGTGGAATTCCGGTATGCCAGATAAGATTTAGCAAGGAACATAAAATCATAACAGGCAAACGGAACAAAACCCTCGGAAGCATTTGCTTAAAACTAATGTTTAATAATCCATTTGCTTCTTGTGATAGAATCCAGCAAGAAATTCTGGCCATAAATGATAAATATTGCGAGGAACCTTTAACCTCAAAAGAGTGCATTGATATTGTCAGTTACAATCATGAAAAATTTCTTCGAGGAGAACTTGATTTTAACAAAGTAATCCGCCAGAATAAAAAAGGTATTTGCAGGCAATATGTCTTCTTTTCCAGAACGTATAAAAAGACTGACCCAGAGAAAACTCACAATCTGGCAGTAGAAGCATTTAAGGCAGGGAATATAGCATCAAAAACGAATCTGATACGCGATGCTATTGAAAGTCTTAAAACCGGTGAAAAGATTACTATTAATCGTATCGCAGAAATGCTGAAGACTAATGAAAAGAAGATTGATAGGAATCTGACGCCGAATCTTAAAGAATTGTATAAATCATATAATAAAACTCTACAAAAAAGGGATTTTTAACAACCGATAAAAAAGTTTAAGATTACTGGCTATCTCCATAATACAGATCATTTCAGCCTTGAATTGACCATAATGAGATCTTATTTCCATAGATGTTTATTGGCTTTGCTTTATAAGCACTATTATATTGTGGCAGTCATAAAACGACCGTAAAAAAATCTGTCTAGCCTTTTTTCTTTATGATTGGACTTATTCACTTCACACATAATAATTTTTAAATACATGATCGGGACTCTTTTTACTCTCAAATCAGTAATTAATTAACTGAAATCGAAAAATGGCACTGACTTTTTAGAGTATTAATTCTTAACAAATGAAAAAATATATAAAAATTATTTAAAATTTTAATATTGTGCAATTGTCTGATATTATGTAACATATTGCTTCGTTTTGAAAATATTGTGCCCCTAACTGTGAAAAATTGTTCCTTTTGCTCGATCATGATAGTATTTATATGAAAATTAAAAAATAATTGTATATAAAAACTTAAGCTAATGAGTAAAATTCAATTTAAAAGAGTCAATCTATGGTTGGAAAAACCAACCTATGATAAAATTAAGGAAAGAGCAGACAAGCAATTTCTGAGAGTTGGAACCTACCTGAGACAGGTCATTCTTCAAATAATTACAAATAATAATATTAATAATTAAAACTATGTCGTACTTATATTTTACAACGGTAAAAGCTTCACCAGAATTTCTAAAAAAACTAATAATGAAGCAAATAGATATAGAAATGCCTTTTAAGATTCTTGATGATAAAGATGATGAAATAATAATTACTACGACAAATCGGTCAGCACTTGATAAAGTTGTTTCGTTATCAATTAAATATCCTGAAGAAGTTTTTCACATAAAAATTGCAGGAGAGAACATTTACGAAAATTATATCACCATGTATAAGTGTTCCAATGGTGACTTGACACCATTAAAGGAAGGATTTGAATACTGTTTTGGTATTAAGCCGTCAGACCATGATAAGCTGCATGAAGGTGTCTTCAATGCATTTAAAAAAAAGGTATCTGAACTATATAACAGAATAGCTCAGACATCACAGAACAGAGTCAAACTTAATTTTGACTTTGATGATGAATCGAATGATGAAGAAGAGTCAAATTTATTGGTAACCATTGAATATACCACTCCAAATGCCCTATTGATTGCAAGGAAATATGGCGTAACATACATTAATGTCGATGTTGAATTTTTCGATATAAAGGAAAAATCTTCAAAGCCGGAGAAAGAATTAAAGACAGAATATGATGAATTGCCATTTTAAAAATAACATTAAAATAAATATTAAAGCACTATGCCAAACCATGTAACAAACAGATTAGAAATTCATTGTGAAGATAAAATCACTATGGATAAAATCAGGATGATGATTTTCGATGAAGATGAAAATAAAAAGCAAAAATATACCATGAGTAAAATGCTGCCACTGCCTGTAAGATTTTCAGGAAGTAAAGCATACAGCGATTATGGTTATGATTGGTGCCGCGCGATATGGGGTTGCAAATGGGATGTTTATGACGATAGTATGTATGACAGTGGGAATACTATCACAATTTATTACCAAACAGCCTGGAGTCCTAATGACCGTTGGATTGAACTACTATGTCTGTATATTCAGGAGACTTTTATTCACTTGAGAAAAGAGGATAGACCTTCTGTATCCGTTAAACTGCAATACTATGATTATATGGGTGATTTTGGGGGAACAATGGAATGGGTGCCGTTCAAGAACCCTAAACGTCAACAATATTCTTTTATGGAGTTTGCAA
Organism: Bacteroidales bacterium; assembly: GCA_003157015.1. GTDB lineage: Bacteria > Bacteroidota > Bacteroidia > Bacteroidales > VadinHA17 > LD21. The sequence continues at coordinate 1,169 of PMIJ01000100.1, read as the reverse complement.
AGTTATATGACAATGATTTATACGAATGGGCGATTGATATGGATAAGTTGAGGGGTGGCGTAAATGAATGTGAGGAATATGGAGAACTTCCATTTTAAAATAGGAAGTATCAATGTTCTAATAATTGAAAATACGAGATACGTTATTGGATCAGATGATATGTATTAGATTGTAAATTAAATTATTAAAAAGAGAATGCTATGTATGATTTATTTAATGATAAAGGTGAAATTAGTTTTAATTTTTCCGATTGGGGACATGTCTTGGAGTTGGCACTACATTATGGATGGACTGCAATGGGCACTGAGCCAAGGGATTTGGAAAACTATAAGGATTGGAACGGAAGCTATACTAGTTGTGATGGGCAGGAAGTACTACCAGCGGATGCAATAAACATCGCCAAGGCTTTAGAGAGAGCCTTATGGGACATTCCTGGGATAGACTTGAGTGGTCCTCACAATACTGATATAATTGTGGAAGTAAATACTTTTGGAGATATCGGGAAGGCAATTTTTGAAAATGAAAAATCTAATAGAGGTTTCCCGGTTACAGCACTTTTGAAAAAGTTCAGCGGACAGGGTAGTAAAAAACATATCAGAAGGTTTATTACCTTTTGTAATGAGGGCAGCGGATTTATAATTTCTTGAAAGAAATCATTTTTATTAATGTAGACAAAGACACATAAAAATCAGAATATGATAATAAGTGCAAATTTACATTACTAAACATATGGTCGATTGAATCATTTTTCCAATAGATTATAGTAATGCCATTTGTTTTAACAATTGTACAGGATCCTAAAAATAACTTTTTAGTGAGTCTTTTGTAAGACCTTATAATAGTGCTACTTATCGAAACGAATTAAAATATTTGTGACAATTTGCTCTTTTTTGTTCCTTTTTCCCTCATCACTAGTATTTATGATAAAACAAAAAATAATAGTATTTAAAAATTAAAATCAATGAGTAAAAAGGAGTACAGAAGAATTAACCTCTGGGTGGATCTTGACTTCTTTAATGAAATCAAGAAAAATGCTGAAGAGTCCTATTTAAGAATAGGAACCTACACACGCCAAATAATTCAGCGTGCTGTAAAAAATAATGTAACTAAAAATAAACGCTATGAATAACGATAATGAAACGAAAATCGAAAACCCGAAAAATATTGTT
>PMIJ01000215.1 GCA_003157015.1 Bacteroidales bacterium | reverse complement strand
AAAGGAAATAAAAAATTTGTAATTATCACCTCTTTCTTAATCTGTTTTTAAAAAATTATTATTTTTGTCACCTCCTAAACAGCATATAAATAAATAAGTATTACATATAATATCCAGAGAAACATGAAAACATTCCAGGCGGACCAGATTAAAAACATTGCCCTTCTGGGCAACTCGGGTTCAGGCAAAACGAGCCTTGCTGAGGCAATGCTTTTTAATGGCGGCATTATCGAAAGAAGAGGTACAATTGAAGGGAATAATACAGTTTCAGACTATCGTCCGATTGAGCATGAAAACGGAAACTCGATTTTTTCAACTGTCATGTACACTGAATTTCTAAATCATAAAATAAATATTCTTGATACACCTGGACTGGATGATTTCAGTGGCGGAGTCATCTCTTCTCTCTTTGCATCGGATGCTGCTGTGATGACTATTAATGTTCAGAACGGAGTTGAAGTGGGAACTGAGATACACTTCAGGCATGCTGAAAAAGAAAACAAACCCCTTATAATTGTAGTTAACGGTCTGGATCACGAAAAAGCCAACTTTGAGAAGTCCCTCGAAATGCTCAAAGAAAGACTAAGCAACAATATAATCCTTATTCAGTATCCGCTAAATGAAGGAACCGGATTCAATTCCATTATTGATGTCCTGAAAATGAAAATGCTCAGATACTCCAAAGACGGAGGGAAGGCAGAAATTTTAGATATTCCGGCTGATCAGGCAGCAAAAGCTGCTGACTTGCATAACGCACTCGTTGAAAAAGCAGCCGAAAGTGATGAAGCCCTGATGGAACTGTTTTTTTCAAATGATTCTCTTACTGAAGACGAAATTAAAAAAGGGATAGCCAAAGGAATAAGAACAAGAAGCATGTTCCCGGTTTTGTGTCTCTCTTCAAAATATAATATAGGTGTTGACCGTCTCATGGAATTTATTGCTACTGAGGCACCTTCGCTTACTGATATGCCAGTTCCTGTTAACAGCAAGGGAAATGAAGTAAAACCAAATCCTTCAGGACCCGCTTCTGTATATGTTTTTAAATCATCAATTGAAGAGCATATAGGTGAAATAAATTATTTCAGGGTTTATTCCGGAAAAATAACTGAAAACCTTGATGTTATTAATTCTAACAATGGTTCCAAAGAACGTCTTGCTCAACTTTATGTCAGTGCAGGTAAGAACCGGACCAGGGTGCCTGAACTTCATGTGGGAGATATAGGAGCATTTGTGAAGCTGAAAAACACAAAGACTGGTCACACATTGAATGCTCCTGGGAACGACTGGAAATATGAAGGAGTAAAATATCCTGAACCAAAATACAGAACTGCCATTAAGGCTCAGAGTGAAAGTGACGATGAGAAATTAGGTGAAGCTTTAAACAAAATACATCTTGAGGATCCGACTATTATAATAGAATACTCAAAAGAATTAAAACAGATAATCGTACACGGACAAGGTGAATACCACCTTAATATAATGAAATGGCATCTTGATAATATCTATAAGATTCCTACAAACTATAATGCTCCTAAAATACCATATCGCGAAACAATAACAAAAACTGCACAGGCTGATTACCGACACAGAAAACAATCAGGTGGTGCTGGTCAGTTTGGTGAAGTCCATATGATCATTGAACCTTTCGAAGAGGGTTCAAAAGAGGCAACAATGCAAAAAATAAATGGCAAGGAGATTAAGATTTCTGTCCGTGACAAAGAAGAAATTACCCTTCCCTGGGGAGGAAAACTTGTCTATGTAAATAGTATTGTTGGTGGTGCAATTGATGCAAGGTTTATGCCGGCTATCCTCAAAGGTATTATGGAGAAGATGGAAATTGGTCCGCTCACAGGATCATACGCACGTGATATAAGGGTTTATGTTTATGACGGTAAAATGCACCCTGTGGACTCTAACGAAATATCTTTCCGCCTTGCCGGAAGGAACGCATTCAGCCAGGCTTTCAAAATTGCAGGACCTAAAATCCTCGAACCAGTATATGATGTGGAAATAATGGTGCCATCAGATCGCATGGGTGACGTTATAAGTGACCTTCAGGGCAGACGCGGAATGGTACTTGGTATGGCAAGTGAAAAACGTTTTGAGGTTATCAAAGCAAAAGTACCACTTGCAGAAATGAATAAGTACTCCACAGCTCTCAGTTCCATTACGGGAGGTCGTGCAATGTATTCTATGAAGTTCGCCGAATATGCTCAGGTTCCGGGGGATGTACAGGATCAGGTTATCAAAGCATACTCTGAGGAAGAAGAGGAAGAATAGAGATTATTTACCCCCCAGCCCTCCTAAAGGGGTTAATTCGCTTATATTTAGAATATTTAAAAGCCGCTTAAACCTTGAGGCGGCTTTGTTTTAACTCTGTGTAACTCTGTGATTCCTCTGTGCCTCTCTGTGTAATTAAAAATAAGTACTGACACATTGGTGCATAGAGTAGCACAAAGTTTCAGGGTTGAAATTTCAGGCCAGGCTAAAACCATCTTTAAAGCGGAATTGTTCATTTAGTAGGAACTTTGCATACAACGCCCCTACAACCACACAATGCAACGTCCCTGCATCATTGTTATACAGTGAATAATTTGTATATTCACATAATATAAATTATAAATTATGAAACAAGATACTGATTTGCGGATCATTGAGTTAGGTCTGATACTGCCACCGGCGCCAAAACCTGTTGGTGTCTATAAACCTGTTCTGGTAATAGATAAATTTCTTTATGTATCAGGACAAGGGCCTATTTTGTCAGATGGAACAATGATGAAAGGTAAGGTAGGTGATGATCTCAATATGGAGCAGGGAAAACTGGCTGCCAGACAGGTGGGACTTACCATGCTTTCAACGATCAAAGCTCATTTTGGAGAACTAAAAAAAATCAAACGGATAGTGAAAGTACTGGGAATGGTTAACAGTACACCGGATTTCGAAAGCCATCCTGCCGTTATTAACGGATTCAGTGAACTAATGGCTGAGGTTTTTGGGGAAGATAATGGGGTTGGTGTAAGAAGCGCTGTCGGGACGATGCTACCCATGAATATTGTCGTTGAAGTGGAAGCGATGTTTGAACTTTATTAAAAAATATTAACTCTTTTGAACTCTGTGGTCCTGTGGAAACTCCGTGGCCCTCTGTGTAACAAAAAAAATAAGAACTTACACTGAGGTTCACAGAGAAGCACTGAGATTCACAGAGAAAGCCTTAGAATAACCCAATATCTGTTGATGAAAAACACATCTGAACTGAGTGACACTTGGTATAAGATTACCAACACGGATGAAGTCAATTCTCCGGCTTTACTGGTCTATCCTGATCGTATTGAAACCAATATCAGGAAAATGGTTGAGATTGCAGGAAGTGCAGATCGGCTCAGGCCACATGTAAAAACGCATAAAATGCCCGATGTCATCGAAATGCAGATGAAATATGGCATTAATAAATTTAAATGTGCTACAATATCTGAGACAGAAATGGTTGCTGGCTGTGGAGCTCCGGATATACTACTTGCCTTGCAACCTGTCGGTCCGAATATCGGAAGATTTTTCAAATTAAAGCAAAAATTCAAAAATATAAAGTTCTCCTGTATTGCTGATAATGAAGAGGTTATTATACAGCTTTCAGATATGGCCAGAAAAACCGGACTCGAAACTCATGTCTGGCTCGACATTAACAATGGGATGAACCGCACAGGGGTCATTCCCGGAGAAAAAGCCTTAAGACTCTACAAAAGAATATTGGATTCTCCTATGCTTATTGCTGAAGGACTTCATGTTTATGATGGTCATTTACATGAATCTGATATTTCTGTCAGGACGAAAAAATGCGATGATGCATTTGCATCTGTCATCAGCCTTACTGAAGAACTTAAAAATGATGGTATTTCTCCCATTAAGATTATAGCCGGCGGATCGCCAACATTCCCTGTTCATGCCCTGCGTAAAAATGTTGAAACAAGTCCAGGAACTGTCCTTTTATGGGATTGGGGCTACAGCAGCTCTTTGGCTGATTTGAGTTTTTTTCATGCTGCATTGATTTTTACGCGAATTATAAGCAAACCGGGGAAAGAGCTGTTATGTCTCGACCTTGGTCATAAAGCTGTTGCATCTGAGATGCCTCAGCCACGAATCAAACTCCTGGAAATTGAAAAATATACCATCGTCGGTCATAATGAAGAACATATGGTCATCAGTACACCTTCGGCGGATAAATTTAAAATCGGGGATCATTTATACGGAATACCCTGGCATATTTGTCCGACAGTTGACCGTCATGATACTGCTTATGTGATAAATGATCATAAAGTTACAGCTCAATGGAACGTTGAAGCAAGAAAACGGAAGATTACTCTTTGATACAATCCTGACCAAATGTTAACTAAGTCTTTGATTTTTGATGCGCATCTCGACCTTGCGATGAATGCACTCGAATGGAACCGTGATTTAAGGTGGAGAGTTGAAGATATACGTAAGAGTGAGGAAGGAATGACCGATAAGCCCGACAGGGCAAAAGGGACAGTGAGTCTGCCTTCGATGCGTGAAGGCCAGGTTGGCTTATGTATTGCCACCCAAATTGCAAGATATGTGAAACGCGGAAATAATATTCCGGGATGGAGCTCTCCGGAACAGGCATGGGCACAGACACAGGGCCAGCTTGCCTGGTATAAAACCATGGAAGATAATGGTGAAATTGTTCAGATTCGTACCCCCAATGATCTTCAAAAACATCTTCACTTATGGGAGAATCCTTCAGAGAAAGAGGCAATAGGTTATATATTGAGTCTCGAAGGTGCTGACTCAATCATTTCAATGGATCACCTTCAAACAGCATATGACTATGGGTTACGTGCCATCGGCCCTGCTCATTATGGCCCGGGAACCTATGCTTATGGTACCGATTCCAATGGTGGAATAAGTATAAAAGGGCGCGAGTTACTGAAAGAAATGGAACGACTTGGTATCATACTTGATGCCACCCACTTATGTGACGAAAGCTTCAGGGAAGCTCTGGATTTATATCAAGGACCCGTATGGGCAAGCCATAATAACTGCCGCTCATTTGTACCTCACAGCAGGCAATTCACAGATGAACAGATAACTGAACTGGCAAACAGAAATGGGGTGATTGGTATTGCGCTCGACGCATGGATGATGGTTCCAGGATGGATCAGAGGCAAATCAGATCCGAAAGCAATGGGAGTATCATTAAAACTGATGATTAATAATATTGACCATATCTGTCAGCTTACAGGCAACTCTTTGCACGCTGGTATCGGATCGGATCTTGATGGAGCATTCGGCAGGGAACAATGCCCTTATGACCTGGATACGATAGCTGATCTTCAGAAGGTTCCTGCTATGCTTTCAAAGATCGGTTATTCCGCTTCAGATATTAAAAACATTTTAAGTGACAATTGGATAAGCTTTCTGAAGAAGAATCTGCCATTGTAGGAAGGGCATAAAGGCGCAAAGGCGCAAAGGAGTAACGGCATGAGGGAACAAGTACACGAAATGTGTAAGTGAGCTACTTGTTAAAACCCGAAGTAGAATGGAATAACTTTTGATTTTACCTTTATGCCTTTGTGCCGTTACACCATTGAGCCGTTACCTATAGAGATATAAGAATCCCCTGTATTCTTTGCCTGTCCAGAGAATATCATCCCATCCATATGCCTTTATGATATAGAAATATACACCGGGTGAGGCTTTGATAGATGAATAATTCACATTCCCGTCCCATCCTTTCCAGTCTTTCAGGGTCGCTCCCTCACCATAAAATGAATATACTTTCATGCCACTGCGGCTAAAAATCTCAACACTTAAGTTCCTGAGCGATTTTGATTCAACCATAAAATTGTCATTTAACCCGTCTCCGTTAGGGGTAAAGACATTCGGAATCCCAAGTTCGGATGGATCAACAACAATATTTTGATCGAGTCTTAATGAGTCAATGCAATGAAGATCGCTTTCAACTGTCAGTTTAACAGAGTATTCGCCGGGTTTATAATAAATATGGGGTGGAGGATTGCTATCCTTTGATGTTGCTGTATCGCCGAATTCCCAGAGATATTTTAACGCTCTTATTGATTTATCGGTGAAAGTAACTGTAAGAGGAGCTTCGCCGGTATATGGATCAGCAGTGAAATCAGCTTTAACCCGAATAGTCTGGTAAAAGAATGATGAGTTGCTTACACAGCCAAAACTGTCGCTCACCTGGAGATTATAAGTAACATCTACCAGTGGAGGATCAAATGTTTGAGGATTCAGATAGAAATCAGGCGAAGGTATTGTTGAAACAGGATTCGATGACCATAAAAACTTGATAGTATTTGGTAACTTTACGGGCTGTCCATTTGCAATATTTCTGTAATAAAAAGTGTCGATAACTGCCTGGCCTTTTAAGGCTACATAATCGCAAGTGCGATTTTGAAGCGATGCTGATGAAACAGGATTATCATTAAATATCCAGGCAATAAGAGTCGTATCAAATCCTCCCGATATAACAACTTTATAGCCTCCGTCATTGAGGTTAACGGAAGATGAAGTTGAAACTAACGAGTCAGTTTTTAAGAAAGTACTGAAACTTTTAGAGACGTCGCTCCATTGATACCAGGAAAAAATGAAAGGACCGGTTCCTCGTGGACTAGTAACATCCAATGAGCCTTTTTGCGAACCGGCTGAATTGCAAAATATAAAAACAGGATCTTTCTCTGACGGAGCTGAAGGGTAAGAAGTATACCGGACTGCACTCATTCCCGGTGCCGTAAGCTGAGCTTCAGCTGTAGCAGATAACATTAAGATCATTATTAATAAAAAATAACGCACAGGCGATCAGATCTTTGTATGGTAAACGTTTTCTGAATCTATTTGGTATTCTTATTTTACAATTATACTAAAATTCAGGGCAACAAAAGGTGTTAATCCAAATGGAACACCTCGTCCATATCAGCCCACCATTCTCCTTTTTTCCGGGTCCCTACGGGAGCCTGCATCGGTTCCATAATTGACCACCATTCCTGTGTTTCAGGATGTGCAGCCATCTTAGCCATATCTGCAGCAAAATCATTCCCGGTATATTCAAAATATGCATATAACATATTATCCTTGTGAAATATAGAATAGTTCTGCATATTGCATTGCTTAATCATATCAAGAACTTCCGGCCAGACAGCAGAATGATATTTCTTATACCGTTCAAAATCTTCAGGCCTTACTCCTATTATCTGTCCGTATCTTTTCATGATATTCCGGTTTTATTATTACTGTTTAAAAATACAACAAATTATATGGAATCATAGTAGAGACGCCCAAATTGGGCGTCTCTACCATACAAATGTTCATAAAATTATTCATTTTATTAATCCGTTCAATGTTTACCTGAATATGTAATTACTAAATTTGACCGGCCTGTACGCTGTAATTCAAACAAAAACATGACAACCAATTATCTGAACGATCTTAATGAGTCTCAGAAACAAGCAGTTATTAACACTGAAGGACCTTCTCTTGTAATAGCAGGTGCAGGCGCAGGGAAAACAAGAGTGTTGACTTACCGGATTGTTCATCTTCTTCAGAAAGGAGTTCCTGCAGGCAGGATTCTGGCATTGACTTTTACGAACAAGGCGGCAAAGGAGATGAAGGAACGCATCACCAGAATTGTCAGTCCTGAAATAGCCCGTTATCTCTGGATGGGCACTTTCCACTCTATCTTTGCCAAGATCTTAAGGATGGAAGGTGAAAGACTGGGGTATAAATCGAATTATACTATTTATGATTCTTCCGATTCAAAAAGTCTTATCAGATCCATTATAAGGGAACTCAATCTGGATGATAATATTTACAAACCAGGCGTTATTTCCGGAAGAATATCAACGACGAAAAACAACCTGGTGACTTCCAGCATGTATGCGGCTGATTCTTCTATGCAGGAATATGACAAATCGAGCCGGATGCCTATGCTTGCCGATGTGTACAGAACCTACGCCGCACGTTGTTTCAAAGCTAATGCGATGGATTTTGACGATCTTCTGCTAAATACAAATATTCTCTTCAGGGATTTTCCAGATGTTCTCGTTAAATATCAGCAAAAATTTAATTATGTACTCGTCGACGAGTATCAGGATACCAACTATTCACAGTATCTTATAGTTAAAAAGCTTGCTGCTTCGCATCAGAATATCTGTGTAGTTGGCGACGATGCTCAAAGCATTTATTCATTTCGTGGCGCCAGGATTGAAAACATACTGGAATTTAAAAACGACTACTCCGATTACCAGCTTTATAAACTTGAACAAAACTATAGATCCACCCAGACAATTGTTAATGCTGCCAATACAATTATTGCCAATAATGAAGGCCAGATCAGAAAAAATGTATATTCAATGAATGAAGCCGGTGAAAAGATACAGGTAATGCAGGCAATGACCGATTCTGAGGAGGGTTTTAATGTTTCATCGGATATATTTGATAAAAAACTCTCAAAGCAGCTGAACTGGAATGACTTTGCAATTTTATACAGGACAAATGCCCAGTCGAGGATATTTGAGGAGACTCTACGCCGGAAAAATATACCATATAAGATATATGGTGGTCTGTCTTTTTACGAAAGGAAAGAGATAAAAGATGTTCTGTCTTATTTCCGGATGATAATCAATCCGGAAGATGAAGAAGCGCTGAAAAGATCTATTAACTATCCTAAACGAGGAATTGGTGATACTACAATTCAAAAGATCTTTGAACTGGCTTCTACCTTAAATGAAACACCATGGAACATCCTTTGCGAAGCCAGGAAATATCCTGAACACTTTAACTCCGGTACTGTCAAAAAACTGAATATGTATGTTGCGGTAATCAATAATCTCAGTTTGAATGCAGATTCGTCTGATGCCTTTACAAAAGCAAGGGAGATTGCACTGGGTTCAGGGATTATGAAAGAACTTAAAGAAGGAAAATCACCCGAGGAGGTCAACCGCTATGAAAACCTTGAAGAGCTTCTGAATGCAATAAAAGTGTTTACAGAAGCTGCTGAAACCAACGGGGAGCCATCAGTATTAGAAGCTTATATGGCTAATGTTGCTTTACTGACAGATCAGGATACCGAAAACGAAGAAGACAAGAACAAAGTGACATTAATGACAATGCACTCAGCTAAAGGACTGGAATTCAAGCATGTATATATTGTCGGTATGGAAGATACTTTATTCCCTTCTCCCATGTCGTCAGGAAGCGCACGCGAACTAGAAGAGGAGCGGCGGCTCTTTTATGTAGCAATCACCCGTGCAGAAAAACAGGCAACCTTAAGCTATGCTCTTAACCGCTACAAATGGGGTAATCTCGAGAGATGTAGTCCAAGCAGGTTTCTTCGTGAAGTGGATCAGAAATTTCTTAACTATCCCCAGACCGGAGGAAAACCTTTTCCGTCCAATAGTTCACCCGCTGTAAAAGCTTCTTTTTATGAAGATTCTCATTCTGATGCAAAGAATGACAAGTTCAAAAAGATCCGGCAGACAGATCCTTCATCCGGTGTTCCATTCACCGGAAGTGATCCCTCACAGTTTTCTGTCGGGAACATAGTAGAACATGAAAGGTTTGGGAAAGGCACCATAATATCCATTGAGGGACAACCACCAAACACCACAGCCACAGTTAATTTCGAAAAAGATGGAAGCAAAAAGCTGCTTTTAAGATTTGCAAAACTCAGGAAGGTTTAATACTTCTCAATGGCCCCCTGTCCGCTTCGCGGCCTTCTCCCTAAAGTGGGACCTACTCCGTGGTCACTTAATAAATGGATTTTCTCTGTGTATCTCTGTGCTTCTCAATGCAACTCAGTGTAAGTTCTTCTTTTTTGTTACACAGAGGTTCACAGAGTAGACACAGAGGACCACAGAGTTTAGCTTATTTTTTACCGGCCTGGCCGAAATTCATTTTCATGAATGTAATTCCTGCCGTGGATACTGAATGATTAAAGTGATCATTGATCTCTTTAGTCTCCATTTTCAAAGTCGGTTTATTGTTTTTGTCGAATCCCTCCATTGCCAGCATCATAGCACCTTCAAATCCGGGATAATTATAATAAGTTGGCATGCCTGACTTTCCCCAGTATTTTTTATCTGCCTTGATTCTGACATCTTTGGTCATCCATACATTAGAATAACCCTCCTGGTTAGCATCAACAACTTTATACTCATCACATTTATATCCGGCAATAACACGCGAATTTCCAGTTTTTGTTATTGTTGCTTTTTCCGGATTAGTACCTTTCTGGTTCTTTGTTTGAGCTGCCATGGCTGAATCAGAAGGAAGGGTTGAGATAATACCGGTTTTAGAATCTTTATTCTGCAAAAGCATCATAAAACATTTATTGTCATTATCATACAGGAATACTGTTGGCACATTTTTATCTCCTTCCTTGGCATCTACTGGCAACATTTCAATTGCGGCGTTCATGGAATTGCTATTGTAATAAGTGTAATAGTCCGACTTCATAACATCTTTCTTATCATAAGTCTCCATCTGCATATATATCTTGCCTGTAAATTTATATTCATCATCATATTTGATGTCGATTTTTCCACCAAACAATCCGCGACCTGTTGCCTTTGTACCCCCTTTGCTCTGGGTTGTAGTGGTGTCAGATTGCTTCTGATTGGCCTGCTGTTTAGCTTTGGCTTCATCCTTGTCACTTTTATCGACTGCCGAGTCAACTTTATGTTCAAGTTTCCTGTCAACTGCCCTTCTTAAAAGCCAGGCCTGGGCATTTGATGTGGAAGACAACATTAGAGACATTACAATTAGCATAATAAATGACCGCGTTTTCATGTTATGGAGTTTTAATAAGTTAGACCATAAAGTTACTAAACTGTATCAAATATTGCATAAGGTAAGTTTAAAAATAATAAACATATTATTTTAACTTTTCTGCTATTCACCAGTTTTTGCTTTGTTTATATGACTTTCTGAATCGGAATTTACAGCGATTTATATTTATTATTGCTATATGGTCGCTGTTATTCAGATAAAAAAGAGGTTACATTTTAATGTAACCTCATAAAGTTTAAATCGAATTTGAACAATTAGTTCCAGTTATGCTGCTACAGCTTCTGCCGGTTTCTCCTTCTCTCTCAGAACCGATTCATACAAAGAGGCAAAGGAGCTTTCTATCCAAATTAGTGCCGGGAAAATTCCAACTAATAAAAGGCAAAGGCCGAAGATGACAATAAAGATTGATACAAAACCCATGAAAAAGATCTGCCATCCGTGTCCCCTGGTAAGTTTCCAGCTTAATTCCACTGCTTCAATAGGATCGAGTTTTTTGTCCATTATAATATAGGCAACAAAAGCAAGCCGGCATCCTATTATGATTCCAGGAATAATGAGGGCAAATAACCCAAGAACTACAAGGGCAAAGACCAGCAGGTTTGCCAGAATAATATGAAGATAGTTCTCCATAAATCCTTTAATCAGGTATTCGAAATCGGGTTTTATTTTCCTGACTGCCTGAACAAAAATAATACTGCTGCCATATTCAAATACTGGTTTTACCAGAAATGAATATAGCATAGCCAGCAATCCGAAGAACGCTGCAAAAAGTCCTAAAGCACCCAGAGCAGGCAAATAATTCATTCCGTGTTCAAAATGATGGCCAAGGCTCCACGGAAGATTATGCAGATCAGACAGATTGAACTTAAAATCAAACATTTTAAATGGTGCAGTCACTATAACCAGGATGAGTACGACCAGGAATAATCTCAGGAAATTATCTGACATGACTCTCCATCCTGTACTAAAGCTGTTCCCAAAACCTGGTACTAATTTGTATTCATTACTTGTTTCCATTTTTACTAAAATTAAATTTTATAAACCACCGAACATTTATGAAGCAAATTTAGGATTATGCCTTTTCATGGTCTTAATACCATAGTAGTGAATATATTTTTTCCTACTTTAGTATGCAATACAATACTTTGGTAGTGTCTATTTTTGAACTTCGTGTTTAAATGAATTAATATAACATTTATTAAATGTTGCAGTACCTGGGTTATTTAGTCTTTATTTTATCAGTTGCCCTGGCTTCAGGAGGAGTGGTATTAACTTCAAGAATAAGGAACAAATACCATTTGGAAATTTTCTCAACCCTGCTCTATTTCCAGGTTTTTATTTTTACGTTTGGATTTTACGGGATATGGGGTCAGGTGGTAATCAAAGCATTTCTCTCACCATATATTACACCTGAACTCCTTTCGCGATTCTCGGATATTTCGATTCTTCTCGGATTGCCATTCCTTGTTTTCGCCTGGCTTATGTTAATACAATTTTCATTCGGAATATCAGGAAGAAAGAATAATAACTGGTTTATTTTAATGTTCCTTCTTGTGAATTTCACAATAATTGTTGTTGTAGGGTATTTCATAACAAAAACAACGGGACTGAAACCTGTTTCGCTTATTAAATATTATTTCATATCAATGCACTTCCTCTATTCACTGATTTCTTCCTTATTGATAATATTCCACAAAAAAAGAGGAGCAATAATTCATAATTACGACAGCAGGAGAATCGGACCAGCAATTTTCCTGGTTATGATTTTACAATGTCTGCCACTGTTATTTTACAGTACACAGCCATATATTGCCCTTATTTTCACGATAGCTTTCTTTGCAGGCAACACTTTTCTTCCAATTTATTTTAATTATGGTACTTTGTTTACCGTATTCACATCAGGCCCTGAAAAGGATATTTCATTTGAAGAATTCTGTAAAAAATTTGAAGTATCACCCCGGGAGACTGACATAATAAGAGAAATTTGCAACGGTTTAAGCAACAAGGAAATATCTGAAAAATTGTTTATAAGCCTGCAGACAGTAAAAGATCATACTCACCGGATCTATATTAAAACCAACGTAAAGAGCCGCGTTCAGTTAATCTATCTTGTAAAGGAAATGAAGATAGTGTAGTCAGGTCACGAAAATTTAAGGTATACAATCACACTTCCATCCTTAAAATCAAGTGAGAAGTTGTCTCCCAGTGCTTCATTCAGTGTTGCATGCCACCAGCTTGTTATTCGCCTCCTGTTGAGCGGATACCGCAATCCAAATGAAGTGATTTCTGTCTCAGGATTCAGGGAAAAAATCGAAACCTGCTGGCCGGTGAAACATGATATTACAGAAGTCGTAACCAAAGGTCGGAAAATTCCTGTATCGGTGACCATTATAACATTCACATATTTTATATAATCAGCGAGCAGGGAGATGTTTCCAAGTGTATGATCTTCCCGTTTGCCGGTCGCTCCTATAATAACAATGTCTTTATAACCCATATCACTGCACCACGAGACAGCCTTTGTCAAATCATTGGTCTCCTGATTTTCATCAACATAGATACGATCCGCAAACCTGTTCAGAAAATCATCATTAAGTGAATCCATATCTCCAACGATGGCATCAGGTATCATTCCTGCAAGAACAAGGTTCTGTGCGCTTCCGTCACAACAGACTATCCTGCTGGCATTCCTAAGATACCCGAGAGGGATATCGTGCTGCGGAAAGGTGCCATCTGCAACTATAACTGTGTATTCTCCAGATTGAAAATCATTCATTGTTTCGGTTATTTATTTAATTCTTACAGTCTCTTATAATTCTCTGTGTTTTTGCCGCTCCGCAACCCCTCTATTTTACCTCACCCTTAATCCCTCTCCTTAAGGAGAGGGACTTTTCTTTCACTCCTTCTCTTTCAGGAGAAGGGGCAGGGGGGATGAGGTCATAACTTCTCAAGGGCCCGGAGGATGCGGTATTGTCTTTTTCCAGGCAACAAGTCCGGCGAACGACATGATCCCATAAACAATATAAAGAATAAAAGTCGGGAATAGCCCCCGTGTCAAAAAAAGAATAGCTGATACAAAATTTACAACAATCCACAGGTACCAGTGTTCATAAATTTTTCGGGCCAGCATCCATGTTGCAACAATAGACAAAGATGTAATAAATGAATCCCTTACCGGCACCGGAGAATCAGTCATCCGGGTAAGAACAAGCCACATTAGTGTGAACAACATAACAAACACCACAGACAGAACAGCGCCTGTCTTTAATTTTAATCGTGTTACCTGCAATTCTGTTTTCTCCAACTCTCCTCTTCTCCCTGTCTCCCCTTCTTTCATATTCTCTGAGCTCTGAGCCCCGTGCCCTGTGCCCTTAGCCCACCAATACCATCCAAGTATACTTATAACGAGATAATATCCCTGCAGACTCATATCTGCATAAAACTTGCTGGTAAAAAATACCCATATATAGACAGCCGATGTTATTATCCCCACAGGCCATAGCCATATGGTTTGCCTTATTTCAAGAAAGACATATATTATCCCTGTAACTGCACCGAATACTTCTATTAAATTATTGGTTATCCAGTTATAAATTACCATTATACAAGTTTTATTATTAAAACTTTAATCCCAGTTTAAACATATAATTAATTCCTGCCTGAGGAAAATATCCATCCGTAGTCTGCAGAGTTCCTCCTTCAATATATTTGTAAACCCATGCATTCGTTTCATACATTTCATTAAACAGGTTGTTAACCACAAACTGGAATGTAAGTTCTTTAAATACTTTATTTTTAATTGTATAGATGAATGATAAATTCTGAACCAGATATGCATTCAGCATTCTGTTGGTGTTTTGTGTATTGTCGATGAATTGTTTTGCTACATATTTGGTATTCAGACTCAGGTGAAAATTTTTAAACGGATTGTAATCTATAACTGAACCTGCAATTATTGAAGGAGAGAAAGAAATTGTCCTGTTTTTTAAGGTCTCTTTGTCCTGTAACGAAGTATCCCAGTTATCTGTAAGGTCGACAAATACAGGTATTATATTTCTGCTGATTGTCAGATTTTCATACCAGTTTAAATTTGGAAAAATCTGAATCCCGGTTTCAATCTCAATTCCCTGCCGGTAACTTTTTGGCACATTTGTTAATATTGTAGCACCAACACTATTTATTTCTCCGGTCAATATCAGCTGATCGAGATAATACATATAATACAGATTCCCCTTAAGCAAAAATTTTGATGTATGAAATTCGTAACCGGCTTCATAATCGAATAATTTTTCGGGAACAGGTGTCTTTCCGGGGTCAGCATCAACGAAATCATCCCGATTAGGCTCTCTTTGAGAAACTCCAAATGAAGCATAAACCTTTTGTTTCTCACTCAGGTTGTAAACCAAACCGGCTTTGGGATTAAAAAAGTCATACTTATGATTCTGTGTCACATTCTTAAGATTTTCGTCAAATCCACCAATCGAGTAATTAATATTCCTTAATTGTAAATCCGCGTAAAGATTTAATTTATCAGTAAGGGAATAGTTCATCTTTAAAAATGTGTTGAAATCTTTTTTATTGCCTGTTCCCTGGTACCACCTGTAGCTTTCGTTGTTAAAAGTTACGACTTTTGCCCAGACAATATCTCCGAAGTGATTCCCGATATATTGGTTCCAGCTACCTCCTATTACAGCACTGATTTTGTTTTTTCTGTAATTCAATGAATAGGTAAAACCATAAAAATCATTGCGTAACCATCTCTGTATGATAAAATCTGAGTTCGTTATGGTATCAGATTTAATAATTGCATCCGGTAAATTAAAAGAACTGAATTTAGTGTTCTGTACCAGATTCTCATAGTATCCCTGGCCATGCGTATAATGCAAAGCTGCGTTGGCACTCAAACTACTGTTTATTTCTCTAGAGTAATGAAGCTGGTAATTGTCCTGCCAGTAATTATCCGTTTCATTTTTATAGGTATGGGAATTGTAAGTTCTATGAGTTTTAAGCGAGTCTTTGGGAACTCCGTCCCACGCCTGATATGTATGTTCAACACCTGAAAATATTATTAGTTTCAAAATGGAGTTTACCCCGTACATCGTCCCTGAGACATAGAATGATTTCAGGTCGCTGAAAGCTCTGTCGATATATNNATATCCGTCGGACCAGATTTTTGATAAACGTGCATCGATAGCAAACTTTTTATCAATTAACCCTGTGCCAAAATTAATAGTGTTTTTTGAAGTATTAAACGATCCATATGAGGAATTGACTTCTGAATAAGGTTCACGATTCAGAAGGGTTGTCTGGAAATTTATTGTTGCCCCAAACGCTCCAGCTCCATTTGTTGAGGTACCAACCCCTCGCTGAATCTGAATATTATCTGTCGATGATGCCAGATCAGGCAAATCGACCCACCAGACTCCGTGTGATTCTGCGTCGTTAACAGGGATCCCGTCGATTGTGACATTAATGCGTTTCACATCCGTTCCCCTGATATTTATATATGTATATCCTACTCCGGTTCCGGCGTCCGAGGATACAACAAGAGACGGAGTATAACCTAAAAGATATGGCACATCCTGAGCTGTATTGATTTTTGAAATTTCTTCCCTGGTAACAGTTGTATAAGTCATTGGGGTCTCATATCCAGCCCGGGTGGCATTTACAAAAACTGCTTCAGTCATTACTGTTTTTGTTGAAAGGACTATATTAAGAACCGTATCCCTGCTTAGTCTGAACTGACAGATCTTTGACTCATATCCAATAAAGGAGAAATGAAGCACATATACGCCACCTTTGCGGACAGACAGGGAAAAGTTACCTTCCTGATCAGAATGGGAACCCAGTAAAGTTTTTTCAACAGTTATGCCTGCGCCCGCCAGAGGAGATCCGTTGGTATCAGTAATCTTACCTTTTATCACTGAACTATTGTCCTGGAATAATGCCGCGTAAGAAATCCATGGCATTCCGGCAAGAACGATCAAACAAATCAATTTTCTCATAATTCTGTAAATTAATTCATCTACAAGATCAAGAAAATGAGGCTATTAAATAAAGCTGATTTGTTAAATACTCTCTGTTCCCTCCGCCGGCATTATCCGGATCAGGTTTAAGGGTGTGATCTCAGCCCGTCATTATAAGGCACCCCATTTGATGATACCTCAAAGGTAAGATCTTTTAGCTGATTTATCAATTTTTTGTTAAATTAGCATTCAAATCCCTGAGATGAAATGAAAAACCTGCTCGATAAACTTAATTATAAAGGACAGAAAAGAATATCAGTTATAAATGCAGAAGAACACTTTGTAGAATCAATTTCTACAGAACTTAGAGATGTAATTATTGATCGGAAAATCGATCCCCGTTATCCGTATCAGTTCATAATTATTTTTGTAAAAACCATTTCGGAAATTGAAATGCTGACACCTATGACCCTCCATAATCTTATGGATGATGGCGTGCTGTGGTTCTGTTATCCGAAAAAAACGTCAAAAAAGTATAGCTCTGATATTGATCGCGACCATGGGTGGAAAGTGCTTAATGATTCAGGTCTTTACGGTATACGTATGGTTGCTATAGATAAAGATTGGTCCGCATTGAGATTCAGAAATAAAAAATATATCAAATCAACTTCTAACCGGTTTACAAAATAATTTCGGAATTCGGTTTTTTGATTTCGGATTTCATTCCGCAATCCGGAATCCGCAATCCTAAATCTTTTTTATAATGATTAAAATAGCTAAAATAGAAACTCCTCTTGGAGAGATGGTTGCCGGGGCAACTGATGAAGGTGTTTGTCTGTTGGAGTTTACCGATAGGAGAATGTTGCCGACTGAATATAAAGATCTTACAAGGTTCTTAAAAACAACTTATGAAGACGGCGAAAACAAACATCTGAAAACTCTCAGGAAACAACTTAAAGAATATTTTAAGGGTACGAGAAAGGAATTTTCAGTTTCTCTTGTCACTCCAGGTACAGAACTTCAACAAACCGTCTGGAAGGAATTGCAGAATATTCAATTTGGTACAACAAGGTCTTACCAGGAACAGGCAACGGCACTCGGCAAGGGAGATTCAGTGCGAGCCGTCGCTAATGCCAACGGGATGAACAGGATTTCTATTGTAATTCCCTGCCACAGAGTCATTGGCTCTGACGGACGTCTCACCGGTTATGGTGGAGGTCTGAGAAGAAAGAAATGGCTACTCGATCATGAGAGAAAATATTCCGGGAAGCCAGTTGACCTCTCTTTATTCTGATAATTTATTTAACTAAATCACTTAACTTAATCAACTATAAAATGAAAACTATCATTTCTCAAAAGAATATCATTTTCCTGACTTTCATGTTATTGGTATTGCTCCTTACCGGATGTGCTAATAATGAAGCTGTTAAACAGTGCCTTACCGGACATACTTATGGTTTTTTAGGGGGGCTCTGGCATGGGTTTATTGCTCCCTTCGATTTTATAGGCATGCTGTTTAATGACAAAATAACGATGTATGCACAGAACAATAACGGAGGCTTATATGCCCTGGGATTTCTTCTGGGCAGTGGCGGATGGGGTTTCTTTGGAAGCAAGGGAGCAAACAAAGTTAGGACAAGCCGGGTACACTTTCAGAATCAGAAATTCGATAATGCCGAGATAGTGGAATAAAAGGCCTCCCCGGCCCTCCTGGGAGCAGGGAACTGGAGGGGGTGAGGCAAAAAGATAAAAG
The DNA here is from genome assembly GCA_003157015.1 of Bacteroidales bacterium. Taxonomy (GTDB): domain Bacteria; phylum Bacteroidota; class Bacteroidia; order Bacteroidales; family VadinHA17; genus LD21. The sequence continues at coordinate 38,876 of PMIJ01000215.1, read as the reverse complement.
AGGATAAGCATCATAATAAATTATACTCAAAACCAATTAACCATATGAAAAAAACTATTGCAATTTTTTTAATAATGTGTTCCCTTACTTCATTTTCACAAAAAAAAGAAATGATCAATCTATGGCCCGGTAAAGTTCCAGGAGAACTTAAAGAAAAACAACCTCCCGTTATTGACACTTCAAACAAGGATAAAATAGTTAGATTCGATGAAGTAACAAATCCAACCCTTGAGGTTTACCTTCCTGATCCCCGGCTTAGAAATGGCTCTTCTGTAATTGTTTGTCCGGGAGGCGGATACCAGATCCTGGCATATGATCTTGAAGGAACCGAGATTGCAGCCTGGCTTAATAAACTTGGATATACAGCGTTTGTTCTGCAATACAGAATACCCAATAAAAGAGAGGGCGCTTTGCAGGATGCACAACGTGCTATCAGAATTGTAAAGGGTAACTCTCAAAAGTGGAATATTACTCCGGAAAATATAGGTATAATGGGCTTCTCAGCAGGAGGCAGCCTAAGCGCACGAACAAGCACCAATTTCAATAAGAAAACCTATGTACCTGTTGATAAATTTGATAGCTTGTCGTGCAGACCGTCCTTTACAATGCTGATCTATCCGGCTTATCTCGACCAGGGACCGAATTTAACTCTTACCCCCGAATTGGAATTAAGTAAAGATGTACCTCCTATTTTTATATTCCAGACAGCAGATGATCCATATGGCAACAGCGCTCTTGTAATGGCAGGTGCTCTGAGAAATGCTAAACTTCCTGTTGAATTGCATCTTTTATCCACAGGCGGACATGGTTATGGATTGAGACCTGGTAAAATTGCCGCAGAAACCTGGCCAGTTCTTGCAGAAAAATGGCTCAAATCTGTCCTGAAATAAAAACAGTGGAACACAGATAAGAAAAATTGTTCCAAAACTGATCATATGCCAATCCGCAATAATAATCTCGGTAAATTTTTCGGCCCATCCTTGAGTTATATGGGTTATGTATTCATCATTAGCGGGATTGTTGCTGCAAATTACTCCCTGTTGGCTCTTACATTGCTCATACCCGGATTCTTTATGGCATTTACATACAATGGTACATTTATAGATATTGAAAATAAAAGGATAAAACCCTACACCGCATTATTTGGTATTCTCATAGAAGGTAAATGGATTGATGCAGACCAGTTTACCAGGTTCAGCATCATAAAAGCCACGAAGAAATATACAACTTACAGCCGAGCAAATGTGAGATTCGATATGAATGTTTCAGATATCGAATTGTTGCTGATCAACAGGAATGGCTCTAAAAAAATTGTCCTAAATAAGTATTCTAATTTTGAGGATGCTCATAAGGAAATGGAAGAATTCAGCCAGTTGCTTTTACCGGAAAAAGTCCTGCTTAATCAATGAAAAGAACTATGACAGTTATTATCGAGAATATAATTAAGGAACATCTTCTCCCCGCTGAAAATTTCATATTCGGATTTGCTGATCTCACCGGTTTACTTCAAAAGAAATTCACCGGATTCAATTTTGGAATTTCAATAGGACTAAGGCTTGATTCGATAATTTTAGATAAGATAATTAATGGCCCTACTCCTGAGTACTATCTACATTACAAAAAAGCCAACGAAGATCTTGCTTTGTTAACTGAAAAGATTTGTGGGGAACTAAATGCAAATGAAATTGAAACATTTAACGTCAGTCCTACGGTTTCAACATCCGATCTAGACACAATCTATTTTAATTCTTTGCGTACAGATCTTTCACATAAAATGGTTGCTACAAGAGCCGGTCTGGGCTGGATAGGTAAAACAGATCTCTTCATTTCCAGGGAATTCGGGCCAAGGCTTCGCCTGGTTTCAATACTCTTAAAGTCTCCGGTAAAATCCAAATCCAGTCCTATCAATATCAGCAGGTGCGGAAAATGCAATATCTGTGTTGAGATCTGTCCTACAAAGGCTTCAAATGGTAAACTTTGGGATATAACTGTTGAAAGAGAAGAGTTTTTTGATCCTTTTAAATGCCGCGAGCAGTGTGCTGAATTTGGAAGAACCAGGCTTGGAATAGATGCCAGGATATGTGGAATCTGTGTTGCGGCATGTCCGATTGGTCAGAAAAAACGAATTGTGTAAATATTGGATCTTGAAACACTCATTGCATGTTCTTTAGTCATGCTATGTAATCTAAATTTTAATTGTTAATAGAAAGTAATATTAACAACTATTTACACGACCAATTGTTGAGTATATAAAAATCTATATGGATAACAACTTGAAATCAATTAAGGCAGTCCTGCCACCTCCACATTTTCATATGGTCGGTGACGGATTCAGAGTCCATAATTTTTTCCCGTCATTGCCTGAAATAGGATTAACTGGAATGAGTCCCTTTTTTCTTCTCGATTATGGATCTAAATGGCTTGTTTCTCCCTCAGAGACACCAAGGGGAGTTGGAGTTCATCCGCACAGAGGTTTTGAAACAGTTACCATAGCTTATCACGGGAAAGTAGCACATAACGACAGCGCCGGTAACAGCGGTGTAATAGCCGAAGGTGACGTGCAATGGATGACTGCCGGAGCCGGAGTACTTCATAAAGAGTATCATGAAAAGGAATTCAGCCGGAAGGGCGGCATTTTCCAGGTGGTTCAGCTTTGGATCAACCTGCCTGCCAGATATAAAATGACACCGGCTAAGTATCAGACAATCGAAAATAAGGATATGACAAAGGTATTGCTGGATGATGGAAAAAGCAGTGTTGAAATCGTTGCCGGTGAATTTAAAGGAAAGAAAGGGCCTGCATCTGTCTTCTCTCCGGTAGATATGTTTAATGCAAAACTTATCAAAGGGGCCAAAGTCATTTTTAGTTTTGACAAAAATTACAATACAGGCATGCTGGTGGTCGATGGTGAGATTAAAATAAATGATCTGAAAAATGCACCTGAAAATTATTTTATTCTTTTCGGACATGAGGGAGAAGATATAATTATTGAAGCTGTCGAAAAAAGTACTGTGCTCGTACTAAGCGGGGAACCGATTCATGAACCTATCGCATCATATGGACCATTCGTTATGAATACAGAATCTGAAATTAAACAGGCCTATGAGGACTTCAAAACAGGTAAATTTGGATATCTTGAGGATTAATTAAATATATTCATATATCTATGGCACAATTCATTAAATCCCCGTCAATAATTAAAGCTGCCGGTAATAAGGAAAAAATCATCAGGGAATTTTTTGGTCATGTTAACAGCAAAACAGCTGAAGTCAGCATTGCTTATATGACGAGCCCTGAAGGCTGGGTTGAGCCAGGACAAACTCCAAAATTCAATGAATACACGGTGGTTCTGAAAGGCAAACTGAAGATCAACACAAAGCGTGAAGAATATATCCTATCTGAGGGTCAGGCGATAATGACTTTACAAGACGAATGGGTCCAATACAGTACTCCTTTCGCGGGAGGAGCTGAATATATTTCTGTATGCCTTCCGGCCTTTTCCCCGGATATTGTTCAAAGAGACGATTTGAATTATTATTGAGTATTAATTTCTCAAAATTCTTTTATAGATTTTACATATAAACGCAGAACAACTCTGTGGTTTTATGTGATTCCTCCGTGGACCTCTATGTAACTAATAAATAAGAACTGACACAACTTGTCCCGCTTCGGCGGGAGAGTTTCACTGAGTAGACACAGGCAATACCAGTCTTACCTCATATGTGCATGTTGAGAAAAATGGAGCGGAAAAATCACTGGTCGATGGTTTTGTTACATTTATTCATGTTGATGAAAATACCAGGCCTTCTCCCCCTCACCTGCAGATCAATCCTATAAATGAAGAAGATAAAATCCTTTATGAAGCTGCAAAGAACCTGCGAGTGAAATAATCAGGATTTCTTCCCATTCTTTCTGGCCTTGATTATGAGGTAAATAACAAATATCACACCCCCTCCGAGAAGAATATGCCCGATGTAAGGAAATATCTGTTCCCTGACAGCATATAAATAATATCCGATTATTGCCAGAATAATATTCCAGATACCGGCTCCGATAAATGTGAATGTCATAAAATCCCTGAGACTCATCTTTGCTAATCCGGCAGGAATAGAAATCAGATGACGAATACCGGGAACAAGTCGGCCAATGAATGTAGATGTCTTTCCGTTCCTGATGAAATATTCCTCTGCATGTATAACTTTTTCCTTTGACAGAAGACACATTTTGCCAAGTTTCGATTCCGCGAATTTGTACACAAGTGGGCGCCCCAGATAATAAGCAAGAGTATAATTGATTAATGAGCCGGTAAGAGCTCCGATAGTTCCTGTTAATACTACAATGAATACATTGAGCTCCCCCTGACCTGCCTTATATGCGGCGAAAGGAATCACAACCTCTGATGGCAGAGGAAGAAAAGTGCTTTCAATCAGCATCAGCAATGCGATAGTGAAATAATTCAGATTGGCCATGTACCAATCGAAAAGTGTCTGAAAAAATGCCATATTATTTTCGATAACTCAATAATAAAATATAAACCATGACCGGTTCGATGGCAATATTAATCTTTTTACCTGTTATTGTCAACACTATTATTTTAGTAAGGATCTGATTTGTTAAGACACCGGGACACAATTAACGGAGCCAATATGTAAGTATTTGCCTCTGCACTTCTTTGCACGAAGTACAATATTATTTTTTTTTACCTATCTCAAAAAGATCTCCTGAGTATGGCCCTTTAAGTTCAGCATAAAAACCCTTTTCCCGTAAATCGCTTCCGGTTAATGTAGTTACAAGATCTCCGGCGATTGTTTTCACCTCATAAGTTATTACAGGATCGAGATAATTAACAGTAACTATTCTTTTTGTTTCAACTGCTCCATGCCTGAAAACACCAATGATCCCTCCCTTCATTGTTTCAGTATTGATTCGCTGAAATCCGTCCCACATTCCTTCCATTGGTTCTCCAAATCCGGGCAGATCCTGTCTGAAACTCATGAAGTTGTATTTCCTTTCCATCTCCTGTAGCCAATCCGAATAACTACGGTACTTCTTCAGATCCGATTCTGAGAGTTTCCTGGGATCGCCCAGCATGATCGGGAGAGCTCCAGCAATTGATTTTATATGTGAATCCCAGTCTTTGTCCTGCATCTGGGGATTGCCTATAACCAGGGAAGTCGCAGGAACAGCTGGAGATCTCCACCACGCCATGTTTCGGATCCGCATATCAGTCTTCTCTCCGGCAGTTCCATCAAAATTTGCCAGCCAGTCTCCTTCCGCATGTTTCAGCAAGGCATAGTCTATCAGTTGTGTTCCTCCCATTGTTTCAAATGTACAATCGATGAAAAGATCAGGTTTTGCAGCATGGAGTTCATCAAAAAGCTTCCATAAACGTTCATAATTTGTATAGAGCGATTCATTGTGGTCTTTGTGACCAGGATGATTTGTTGAATAACAACCTGACTGAATATGATCATAAGTATAAGCACTGGTTACTACTGCAAAATCAAGCTTAAAATATTCCAGCCCGTAATCCACTGAAAGTTTCAGCAGGATTCCCTTAATATAATCATACCACCCCGTACCAAAACATGCAGTAAATTTTTCTCTGTCATCAGGAGCATACAACGACGTAGACTTACCGTTTTTGTCAAGTACAAACCATTCAGGATGTGCCTTATACACTTTACTTTCAGGGCTGGCGCTGCCGATGCTTACCCATAATCCCGGCTTCATACCAAGTGATTTGATATATTCAAACACTGGCTTAAGACCATTGGGGAATTTATTCATATCGATGCCCCAGTCTCCGTAACTATCCTGCCATCCGTCATCAATTACAAACTCTTTCATCCCGGCATCGGCAGCCGCTTTAGCCAGCTCCATAACCAGTTTTTCATTTATGTTCTTAAAAAATGGTTCCCAGGTGTTATATACAAACGTCGGTTTGTCTTTGAGTTCTGAAAGCCTTATTCCCATATATTTCCTTACAAAATCCGGAACAGCGATATTAAGTATATCATCGACAGTTTTTTGATGATTATATACCATTGTAAATACCTGTGGAGTCTCAAATGATTCTCCTTTTTGAATCCATTTACGGAAGGGGAACGCAGCATTTTTATGAGTCATTCCGATACAAATATCCTGAGTCTCATAGAACGCAGAAGTATGTTTCATTACACCGGTTGCTTCATTGCCGAGGACAATACCCTGCTCGCGGTTCATATCGTGGACTATTATTAATGCATCCTGCTTGTTACCGTCATATGGACCGATATGTCGCCTTCTCCCATAATCGTGAAATATCCAGTTGAATGTCACTGGATAATAACCAGGAACCTCAAATTTCTCAACATCGACCGACTCGAGTTTAACAGGTTGCCCGGTTAAATTTTTAACAACCAGACTTTTGCGTATGGCAGGTGAATTGGGATACAATAAGAACCTGAGGGTAAGTTCAACCTTCTTGTCGTCGCTGATGAGCTTTACCAAAGCTCCGCTTCCCCCATTATTATCAGTGATAACCTGGATATCCTTCAATTTCCATTGATCTCTTCCTGAGTATATTACATCATTAACCTCAAACTGAAAATCAGTACAGGTATCAGAAAGAGCATCAAAAGCGCCGTTTAACGGTTTATATGACAGAGTAAGAAATCTGCCACCGGCTGATGGCAGTTTTATGGTCCTCTTCACTATGCCGTTGCTGAGGATCAACTCTGTTTTGGTCCATCTCGCGAATGAATTAATTACACCATACAATTCTGTTACCGTCAGAATCAGGAGCGATAATACAATAGTTTTTTTCATAGCTGAATGTTATTGGGATTCTGCTCTGGAAATCCTTAAACCATAAAGTACCACAAAGTAACACAAAGGGAAAAAAGTATAATTCAAATAAGGTTATTAAAATAAAAATAAATTCAGAAAATAAAATTTAAAAAGTCTTTGTGAACCTTAGTGGCATCCTTCGTGTTCCTTTGTGGTAAAAATGTTTTAAATGATGTATCAGCTTATATTTCTCTATTAATTCCGAATTATTAACTTTGAAATATTAACTTAAAATCTGGCTAAATTATATAATTTTTTATGGAAAACTTGCATACAACCTACTTAGGTTTAAAACTCAGAAATCCGCTTATAGCAGGAAGCTGCGGACTTACAAATTCACTATCTAATATTAAGGAACTTGCAAAAAAAGGTGTCGGGGCTGTTGTAATCAAATCTCTTTTTGAGGAACAGATACATATTGAAGCCGAAAAGGTTATTAAAAACAATACCGACGGGGTAAGTACCTTCAGCCACGCGCCTGATACAATCTTAAGCAAAAGAATATACGACTACGATGAAGCTTATTCTTATATATACGATTTCGCCAAACGCAATACTCTTGGAAAATATCTCTATTTTTTGAATGAGGCAAAGAAAAATGTTGACATCCCCGTGATTGCCAGTATAAATTGTGTCTCAAATCAGGACTGGCACTCATTTTCCAAAAAAATAGAGGAAACAGGTGTTGATGCGCTTGAACTGAATATATATATTCTGCCTTCCGACTGGCGAAGAAGTGGTGAAGACAATGAGAAGATTTACTATGACATAATCAGGGAAGTCAGAAATTATGTCAATCTTCCGGTTTCTGTGAAAATAGGATATTATTTTTCATCACTGGCTCAATCAATCAAAAAGTTGTCAGAATGCGGTATAAAAGGACTCGTTCTGTTCAACCGGCCATATAATACGGATATAGACATTGAGAAAATGGAACTGAGCCATGGTCCGATCTACAGCACTTCTGAAGAATTTACACATACACTGCGGTGGATATCAATCTTATCCGGACATGTCGGGTGCGATCTTTCAGCATCTACAGGTGTACATGATCATAAAGCCTTTATAAAGCAACTGCTTGCAGGCGCAACAACTGTTCAGATTGCATCAGCTTTATATAAGGAGGGATTTGATGTAATTCCTGAAATACTGAGAGGTACATCTGCCTGGATGAAGAGGCATGATTTTAATTCGATCGATTCATTCAGAGCAAAGCTTAGCAAATCTAATCTCGAAAATCCGGCTGCCATTGAAAGGGTTCAGTTCATGAAGCTCTATTCCGGAATAGAATAATTGTTTGATGATATATCCGCACAACCTTTTGGCCTGAGTATTAACCTGGTCGATTGATCGTATGTAAAATATTTAAAGGCCCAGTTAATGAAAATGAGCAATTTGTTTTTTACACCTATTATGCTCATCAGATGGACAAACATCCAGACAAACCAGGCAAAGATACCCTGAAAACGGACTGTAGGAAGTTCAACAACTGCAAGGTGACGACCAACCGTTGCCATAGTTCCAAGGTCTTTATATTTAAAACCTTTCAACGACTTGCCGTTCTTGATCCTGTACAGATTTTCAGCTAACAGCTCTGCCTGCTGAATGGCTACCTGTGCAACCTGGGGATGTCCCTGAGGATAACTTTCCTCAGTCTGCAGAGCGATGTCCCCTATGGCAAAGATGTTTGAATATCCTAGTACTTTATTATAACTGTTGACTCTGATCCGTCCGTTTCTTGAAAAACAATCGGCATTAAGACCTTCCATGCTGTTCCCTGCAATACCTGCCGTCCAGATTATCATCCCCGTGCTTATCTTTCTTCCTGAATCAATGAATACAGTTTTTTCATCACAACCGGTTGCCCTGGTTTTTGTGAGCACCTGTACTCCCATCTTTTCAAGAAACCACTTGGCTTTATCAGACGAGTTCCTGGACATTGAGCTCAGTACCCTGTCAATGGCCTCTATCAGGTATATTTTTGCTCTAATCTCTTTAAACTCAGGGTAATCTTTTGAAAGGACATATTTATTCATCTCTGCCAAAGCACCTGCAATCTCAACGCCTGATGGTCCTCCACCGATAATAACAATTGTCATCAGCATTTCACGTTCTTCTGCATTCTCAGCCGTAAGGGCATTTTCAAAGTTCATCAATAGAGAATTTCTAAGATCAAGTACTTCCGCAATTGTCTTCATTCCCCTTGAATATTTCTGCATCTGAGCCGAGCCGAAATAGTTATTTGTAGCGCCATGAGCCAGAACAAGAAAGTCATAATCAATTTCTCCTGAAGATGTTTTAATAATATTTTTGACAGTATCCACCGATTTTACCTCCACCTTTCTCAGATGGAAATCTTTATAGTGCTGAAATATTTTTCGGAGAGGGAAAAGGATTGAACTCTCTTCCAGTCCTGCAGATGCAACCTGGTAAAACAGAGGCGGGAACTGGTGATAATTATGTTTATCCAGGATAACTACCTGATAATCTTTATTCTTAAGCTTTTTAGCCAGGGTCAGCCCGGCAAATCCGCATCCTACCATTACAACTCTTTTTTTATCTGTTCTGGGAATATTGATCATAAATTATTTAGTTAGTGTTATATTATTAACAGCACATTCCAATTATAGTTCATTACGTGCCAGTTTGCGGGAAAGCCAAAATGGAAAGACGTCGAGGAAACATACCGGGATGAATGAATGTCTGAAAATATTACTGTAAGAGAACATTATGACTGACTTTTCAAAGACTAACAAATCTTGTAATGATGTCAATTAACCAGCCAGGATAAATTCCCAGTAATAATATGCCAACAGCTACTATGGCAAGAGTAATATTTCCGAAAAGAGAGAGTTCCGGCAGCTTTGTATCATTTGGTGCAGAGAATAGCGTGGTAATAATCCTAAGGTAATAGTATAATCCTATCACACTGTTGATTATCATTAAAATAATTAATACCATGAGCCCGGCCTTCATCCCCTCCAGAATGACATAGAATTTAGCAATGAAACCGGCAGTCACCGGGATCCCAGCCAATGACAAAAGTGAGATTGTAAACACAATTGCAAGCCATGGTCTTTTCCAGAAGAGGCCTTTAAAATCTTCAATTTTTTCAACCTCATATTCTTTAGTTGAAAGGAGTGCTATTACTCCGAATGCACCAATTGTGGTAAAAAAATATGAAATGAGGTAAAAGATTGAGGCCTGTATTCCTCTGTTGCTTCCTGTCAATAATATAATTATCAGATATCCCATATTTGCAATAGATGAATATCCCAATAATCTTTTTATGTTCTTCTGTCTGATTGCGAGTATGTTTCCAACAAACATTGACAGAATAGCGATACCTGAAACTGCAACAAATAAGTAATGGTTACTGAACCCCTTGAGAATAAAAAAGAATCGTATCAGAATTGCCATTACAGCCCCTTTGGAAACTGTGGCAATATATGCTGAAACCGGGGCAGGTGCCCCCTGGTAAACATCGGGCGTCCACATGTGAAACGGTACTAATGCCAGCTTAAAACCTACTCCAACCAGCATCATCCCGAATCCAGAAATAACAAGAGGTGATAAATGTTCATCGGTTACAAGCGCTGCAACTATTGCACTGAACTGCATTGTTCCGAATGCAGTGTATATCAGGGCCATCCCAAATAACAGGAATGCAGATGATACCGAAGCAAGTATAAGGTATTTAATCCCTGCTTCAATTGAATTGCTTTTAGTTCTCTGAAAAGCTATAAGTATATATAATGAAATACTCAATGTCTCAATACCAAGGAAAAATAGCACGAAATGATTCGCTACGGTCAGCAATGATGCTCCGAGTGTTGAAGTGAAGATAATTATATAGTACTCTTCTCTCACTCCTTCGAGCTGCTTTATATAATCATAAGAAAGGAAAGTAACCAGCAGTGCAGAAATGATTATTATCCCGAGAAAAAACATGCTGTAAACATCAAATATCAATAATGGCTCTATAAAATGTGGAATAGAAGGTAATACAAAGAATATTGATCCAAATGCGGCTAATAATGACAGAACAGAAAAACCATAAACAACTTTGTAATTTCTTAAAATGGAAACTACAATCATTATCACAACAGGAGCTATCGATAAAATGAGAAAAGGGGTTAAACATAAAAAATCTTTTTCGGTCATATCCTAAAATTTGATTAAATCCATTAACACGGAGTTTCCACCCCTCATCCCCCCCAAGGGGGGGTTAATTTTCTGTTCTTCAGGTAGTTTTAATTGTAATCCCAAAATTGGTCCACTAATTATGGGTAGATTATTGTCAGTTTCAGGACGAAATATACTAAACGGCAGAGTATTAGCCCCCCCTTGGGGGGGGTGGGGGGAACAACCTTTGTTGTTAAATGATTTTTTACTTACCACTAAGACACACAAATGGTTATACGAAGGACCACAATGGATTTTTTCAAAGTTACTTCCCGGATTCTGCAGTATAATTTCTTTTTGTTTGATCAAGGTTTTTAAAACAGCAGGCTTTGCTGTATCCAGCACCGGTTTCGGGAAAAGCCCAAGCCAGACGATGGCTATAATCAATGACGCTGAAACTGCTTTTTCCCGGAGTGTAAGATCATTTATTTTCCAATCTGTATTCTCTTTCCCGAGAAAAACCTTTTGCACAATCCGCAGCGAATAAATTGTTGCTGCAATAAGTCCCAGGCTTGCCAGACATGACATCAAAATATTTGCTTTAAAAGCTCCGATCAGAATAAGGAGTTCAGCTATAAAATTGCCTAAGCCGGGCAATCCCAGTGAAGCCATTGAAAAAATAAGCCCTGCAGCTCCCATAACAGGGGCTTTCTCCCATAGGCCACCCATTTTATTTATGTCCCTGGTATGAATTCGCTCATATAGCTGACCGACAAGAATAAACAGTGCACCCGTGCTTATCCCATGTGCAATCATCTGAATAACAACCCCCTGGTAAGCAATCTCATTAAAGGAAAAAACACCAAGTATTACAAAACCCATGTGGCTTACACTTGTGTAGGCGACCAGTCGTTTCAAATCAGTCTGTGCAAATGCAAGCTTGGCTCCATACAGAATACCCACTACACCTAATAACATTCCGATTGGGGCGAATGTAACCGATGCTGAGGGGAATAGCGGCACTATAAATCTGAGAAGACCATATGCTCCGGTTTTTAGGAGCAAAGCAGCAAGAATTAAACTCCCCGCAGTTGGAGCCTCAGTGTGGGCGTCCGGCAGCCAGTTGTGCAACGGGACAACAGGAAGTTTTACAAGAAATGCTGCGAGGAATCCAAGCATTATAAGCAGTTCAGTTGAGGCAGGCATCCTGGTCCCCAGCAACTGAAGGTAATCGAATGTATAAGAACCTGTCGAATGTCCGTGCACAAAATATAAAGTTATGATCGCGATTAACATAAGAAGACCGCTCGCCTGTGTATATAGAAAGAACTTATTTGAAGCAGCAGTTCTGTTTTCATGTCCCCAGATACCAATCATAAAGTACATGGGAACAAGCATGAGCTCCCAGAAGAAATAAAAAAGAAACAGATCCAGAGAAAGAAATACTCCTGTTATCCCTGCTAAAATCAGGAGAAGATTGAAATGAAAAAATCCGACTTTAGTGTCTATTTCTTTCCACGATATAATTACAGAGATCAAACCAAGAAAAAAAGTAAGGATAATCATTACGAGACTAAGTCCGTCAAGAGCAAGATGCAGGCTGATTCCGAATGCAGGAATCCAGTCAAGTTTAATTTCAGCCGCCCATCCCTTGTCTGTCGATGTCTTTTGCAGAACAAATATGAGGATGATAATCAAATCAATTAACAATACTGAAATGGAAATAATGCGAGGCCAGACAGGGTTCCTGGTACCTGTGAACCATGCAAAAAATGCACCTGCCAGCAATATTATTATAAGATAAATCAGTATCATCTGCTAAGCATATAAGTCAATATTATTACAATACCTATGGCGAATGACAAGAGATACCAGCGTACCTTACCGTTTTGAGTGTAACTGAGAAGCCTGTTTAAAAAAAGTGCCAGCCTCGATAATCCAATGTTCCACAGATCAAAAAAATCGTTTTTATCAATTACCGAAAGCCATAGAACCGGTCTTACAAATAGGGTATCGTAGAGTTTATCAAAGCCCCATCCCTTTTCAAAGAATTTGTTGATCCTGCTGTGATCGAATGGTTCTGACAGAGCAGGGTTTTTTAAGTATATAATATATGCGATATAGATCCCTGAAAGCGCTATTATTGCTGAAAGTACCTGAAACACAATTTCCTGGCCTTCACCTGTCTTAATAACAACAGCAGGTAATGTATTGCCAACTATATTTGAAAACAGATGAATATTTCCGATTGACGACGGCATTTCAACAAATCCGCCGACAAGAGATAATACAGCCAGAACGATTAAAGGAACAGTCATCAGCTTACCTGGCGAAAATGATGGCTGGGTTTTAGCCTCACCATAAAAGGCTATAAAAATCATTCTGAAGGAATAAAGCGCAGTCAGGAGAGCACCGATAATCCCTGCCAGCCACAGCATTATGCTTCCGCTTTGCGATGAAAAGGAATACCATAAGATCTGATCCTTGCTGTAGAAGCCGGCAGTTATGAGCGGCAAGGCGGAAAGAGAAGCAGAGCCTATCAGAAAGGTATAAAATACAACAGGCATTTTTTTTCTGAGGCCTCCCATTTTGAAGATATCATGTTCTTCGTCCAGTACCAGTATTACAATTCCTGCACCAAGGAAAAGCAGTGCTTTGAAAAAGGCATGTATCATAAAATGAAACACGGCAGCCGACCAAGCTCCGACACCCAGGGCAAGAAACATGTAACCTATCTGGCTTATAGTGGAATAGGCAAGAATTCTTTTTAGATCGTGCTGGGCCAGGGCGCTGAAGCCGGCAATCAGCAAAGTGAGAGCTCCAATTATCGCGATGGTAGACTGTACAACCGGAGCCAGACTGAATAATACATGTGTGCGCGCAATAAGGTAGACGCCGGCAGTAACCATTGTTGCTGCATGAATCAGTGCACTTACGGGAGATGGGCCTGCCATAGCATCAGGAAGCCATGTTTGCAACGGAAGCTGAGCTGACTTTCCCAAAGCGCCGCCTAACAATAAGGCTGCAGTCAATACCGCTAAAGAAGAACCTGCAACCCACTTTGCAGAAGCCTGCTGCATCAGTTCATTTATATTAACAGTGCCAAAATTTATGAACAGGATGAAGATACCTATGATCATTGCAGTATCCCCAACCCGTGTAATAATGAATGCTTTTCTTGCTGCATAACCATTGGCAGGCTCTTTATACCAGAAGCCGATGAGCAGGTAGCTGCATAAACCAACGCCCTCCCATCCAAGATACATTAGTAAAATATTGTCAGCTAAAACAAGTACCAGCATCGAACCAATAAAAAGATTCATATAGGCAAAAAACCGTGTAAATCCCCCATCCTTTTCCATAAAGCCAATCGAGTAAATATGTATCAGGAATCCTACAAAAGTGATGACAAAGCAGAATACCAGTGAAAGAGAATCGAGACTAAATGATATTTCAACCTTCAGATTGCCTGCATTTATCCAATCCCAAACATGAACTGAATAAGATTTGACTTCAGGTAAAGATTTAAGGAATGTAACAGCAATAATGCATGTAAGAACTGCAGTTATACCTATTGATCCCGCTCCGATTATACCTGCAACCTTCCGGGTCAGCTTATGACCGAAAAGAGCCAGGATGAGAAAGCTCAGGAAGGGGATTGCAGGTATCAGGGGGATAATTGTGGACATTCGTTAATCAATTTTAATCCTTCAAATTATTAACTGCATCAGCATCAAGTGTTTTAAAATGATGGTATACCTGCAGGATCAAAGCTAAAGCTATTGATACCTCAACTGCAGTTACCGCCAGAATAAATATAAACATCACCTGACCATCAGGTTGTTTCCAGTGCGTGCTGGCAATTATAAAAACAAGTCCCGCGGCATTAAACATAATCTCGATTGACATTAACATAAAAATCATGTTCCTTCGAACAAGCAAACCTATCAGTCCAAGGAAGAAGATTATTCCTGCAAACAATATTTGTGTTCCGATGGATACTGTCAGCATATTTCTATTTTATATCTAAAAACCTATGTTTAACTTTTTTCTTCTGACTTCCCAGATGGTAAGCTCCAATAACTCCTGCCATCAGAAGGACAGCCGCAATCTCAACCGCAAGCAGATACGTTGAAAACAGCGAAATACCAACCTGTTTAGGCATTATTGCTTCTTTAACGGAAGGGATTTCCGGTACACTTTTTATTGTAAGGATGAGGTCGGCAAGAAGAATAGCAGATAATACTGATGGAATTATCCACATTCGTGGCCTCAGCCATTTCTTTTCTGTTTCTCTCTCAAGTCCTATATTTAGCATCATTGTCACAAAAATGAAAAGTACCATAATAGCGCCGGCGTAAATTATTACCTCCAGAGCAGCAATAAAAGGTGCACTGAGCAAATAAAAAATGACAGATATTGCCAATAAAGACAAAATAAGAAACAGAAGTGAATGGATTGCATTCCTTCCTGAGATAGCCATTATCGTTGAAATAATTGCTACAATTGCAGCTGTATAGAAAAAAACATCCATCTTATGTGCATTATTTTTAAGGTAAAAGGTCAATGACATCTACTGGCAGCTCCTCATTATCTCCCTCTCCTTTTCCTTTTATCCCCATATCAACACCTGCATTTTTATAAAAATTATATCCGGCATATTTTCCTTCGCCGCTGATTAGTAAATGCTCTTTTTCATATACCATATTTTGCCTGTCATACTCAGCCATTTCAAAATCGGGGATAAGCTGAATGGCATAAGTAGGACATGCTTCTTCACAGAAGCCACAGAAAATACACCGTGAAAAGTTTATCCTGAAGAATTCAGGATATCTTCTGCCGTTCTCATCTTCTGTTGACTGAAGTGAAATACAATCCACCGGACAAGCTGCGGCGCACAGGTAACAGGCAACACATCTTTCCTTATTCTCCGAATCTCGTGTGAGAACAATTCTTCCCCTGTAACGTGGAGGAAGATATGGCCTGACCTCAGGATATTCCACAGTCTCAGTTTTGTGAAACACATGAAGGAAAGTCAGCCACATACTTCGAAGAATACTGATCATAATTAATTTCTTATCTTATTAACATTCAGAATAGTATTATTTACCCCCTTTCTTATTTCCCCCAAGGGGGAAATGATGTCAATGGAACCAGAATTTTTAACTCCTTCCCCCTTGGGGGAAGGGTGGGATGGGGGTAAAACTAAACCAACTATTTTCAATTCACTGTTTATCATTTTTATAATAATGCCCTCATTTTAAAAATATCAGGATCGCACCTGTAATCAAAAGATTCAGTAATGACAAAGGCAACAAAACCTTCCATCCAAGCTCCATAAGCTGATCATATCGTGGCCTTGGCAATGATGCCCGAAGCAGGATGAATACACAAATAAAAAAGAAGGTTTTAAATAAGAACCAGAAAACAGGCGGAAGGAATGAAGGTCCAAGCCATCCTCCAAAAAATAATGTTGAGATAAGCGCGGAAATAAGAGTAATACCAAGGTATTCACCAACAAAGAACATACCGAATTTCATTCCGGAATATTCTGAATGGTACCCGGCAATCAGTTCTCCTTCAGCTTCAGGAATATCGAACGGCAGCCGATGCGTTTCAGCAATCCCTGCGATAAAGAAGACAATAAATCCTATAAACTGTGGAATGAAAAACCACCCTCCCTTTTGTGCTTCCACAATTTTACAGAAACTGAAACTGTCAGCCATCATTACCACGCCCATTAGGGAAAGTCCCATGAACACTTCATAAGTAAGCATCTGCGCTGAAGCTCTCATAGCGCCAATCAACGAATACTTGTTGTTTGAAGCCCAGCCTCCCAGCACAATACTGTAAACACCCAGTGATGAATTACCCAGGAAAAAAAGGATGCCAATATTTGAATCAAATACATAGAAACCAGGACCGAAAGGGATGACCGCAAATGTCAGCAGTATTGTTATCATAAGTATACCAGGAGCAAGCACAAAAACCGGCCTGTCAGAAAAAGGAGGTACCCAATCTTCCTTAAAGAATAGCTTTACCGTATCTGCAACAACCTGCCCCAGACCGAACGGACCTACACGGTTGGGTCCCAGCCTGTCCTGCCATACGGAAAGAAGCCTTCGCTCAACCCATATTAGTCCGGCCGCAATGGACAATGGTATTAAGAGTACGCCTGCTATGATAAATACATATTTCATGAATAATAAATTACAGTTTATGAAATTTCCCAATACCTGGAATATCAACAAATGACATCCCGGGTAAATTTACAGACAATCCTGCCAGTCCTTTCCGAATACTCTTTGTGATTTTAACTTTAGCCTTTAATTTAAATGTACCAGTTTCCAGTTGTACGTAGTCGCCATTATCTGCATTAATAATATCAGCGTCATCCTGGTTCATCAATACAAATGTTTCTGAAGTCCTTTGTACTATGGATGGACTTATAGAACTAAGTTCCTCACTTCCAAAGATCTGAGCTACCGGAACAATAAGCCATTCATCTTTCCTAAGTTCAGTGATTTGATTGGTTTGATCGAAATAAATGTGTTTAATCCACTCTGCCTGTTCAAAGATTCTGATCCCGGGGTCACCACCCTTCATGGATCCGTCAGGCTCATCGAGGTAATTATACAACGCCTGTACTGAATTCCATCCCGGTGTCCAGTAAAACGGAACCCTTCCTGACGGAGGTTTTTCCTGTTGTCCCTCCATACTAAAGGCTAATGGGGAGTTGTTATCTAATGAAGGTTTCTGTTCACTAACAGTAATGTTGGCATTCATGGCGGTTCTGCCGCTATAACGTATTGTCTGCCTTGGTATCTTTGAATTCAGCATTCTGAAATCAGCATCAGGTTTGTATTTCAATAACTTGGAAAAGACTGGAAATTCTTCAGCCATAGATTCAATTATATCATCCAGCCTGTTCCATGGCACAGCCGGATTTCCATGCTTTAATTTTATAAAATCATTTATCCAGTTCCAGCTTTCCTTTACCTGGCTTTTGCCGGCTATTGCCTTATAATATCGCTGGACACGACCCTCGTTGTTTACAAAACTGCCTTCTGATTCTGCAAATGTCGCAGCCGGCAATAGAATATCAGCGTGTTCTGTTGTATTATTAACAAGATAATCAAGAACAACTACTCTGCTGCTTCTTTCGTAGAGTTCATCGACTGAATCTTTACCTGCCCTTCGGTATAAATCATTTTCAAGAACAACTAATGTTTCAATCTCTTTATTTTCAGTTAATTCTAAAATATCTTCAAATGCCTTGCCCGGAAGCAATGACAGCCCCATGCTGTTGCATTCCGGCACTATCATGCTGACCATAATTTTTGAACCGGCAGATAAAAGTGCACTGGAAATATTAAGAGCTGCAAGCAAGATCTCTTCAGCACCGCAACTTATACCTGAAATTATCAAAGGATTTTTTGCATTTTTGAATGTTTCAGCAATTTTAGCAGCCAGGTTTTTTACATTTTCCCCTAAGTCTCCTGAACTGTAAGCTTTCCCATCAAGTTCAGAAACAATTACAGAACCCAGGGCGGCTATTTCCTGAGATGAACCATGAAAAGAGCCTTCTGCAATTTCATCGAGAGAAACATTATAATTTGAAGCAATAAACAGAGGACTCATTTTCTTCTGAGCAAGTTCTCTTCTAGGGGAGTCGTTCCATAAGGGAATACCTTTCACATTGGCTTCTTCATTGGTCAGGTTCCGTGCAGATTGACGTAATGCGAGGGCGATCATGGGTGCAGTATTTACAAGATCTTCACCTAGAATAAGTACAGCATCAGCTTTTTCAATCTCATTTAATGAAGGGGTTCTGACTCCGCTGTTCTGCAGGAACTCTGAAACTATTCTGCTCAAATGATGCTCTTTTTTTGAAATACCATGATAGAAATTCTCTTCACCCACAAGAGACAATAATGCAAAGTTAGACTCAAGGGTAGCTCTCGGAGAACCGATACCAATCATCTTTTTATCTTTTGAAAATAAGTTTTCCAGAGATAATAATAGCTCTTCATTATCAACTGATTCCGGTTTTCCACTTTTTTCATAGCGGATAAAGGCAGTTCTTATACGTTTTTCATCATTTACGAATTCATATCCGAACCTTCCCCTGTCGCAGATGAAATACCCGTTAACAGATCCGTTATACCTGCTCATTACCCTCCTGAGTGAACCATAACGCTCGCTTATTATTGTATTACATCCGATACTGCAATGCACACATATTGAAGGAGAATTTGAGAGGTCCCATTTACGGGTGAAATGTTTCTTTAATGTTTTGTCGGTAAAAACACCTGTCGGGCATACCTCAACCAGATTTCCGCTGAATTCATTTTCAAGTGGACCATCTTCATGCCGTCCGAAATAAACATGATTCCGAGAGCCAAAAACGTTAAGATCTTTTCCCCCTGCATAATCTTTGTAAAACCTTATACACCTGTAACATTGAATGCAGCGATTCATCTCATGACTGATGAATGGCCCTAATTCCTGATTATTGTATGTCCTTTTTGGAAAATCAAATCGTCTGTAATTATGGCCTGTCATAATTGTCATATCCTGCAGATGACATTCCCCTCCCTCATCACAAACAGGACAATCGTGAGGATGATTTGTCATAAGGCCCTCAATCACGGAGGCCCTGAATGCTTTTGCTTCAGGGTCTTCTACTGAAACAATCAGTCCCTCAGTTACCGGTTCCATGCACGACATAACGATCCGGCCTTTGGCATCATCTTTATCCCTGAATTTCTTTACTGCACAAAGTCTGCAGGCACCTATTGACCCGAGAGCAGGATGGAAACAAAAATGCGGTATGTCTATTCCGAAAGCAAGACATGTCTCGAGAAGATTCTTCTCAGGTTTTGCATCATAATATTTCCCGTCTATCCTGATCTTTACCATTTTTACCTCCAGGGACATTTTTTCTCAGTAATATGCTTTATGAAATCATCATGAAAATATTTAAGTCCGCTCTGTAAAGGCTCTGCCGCTCCCGGAGCATGGGCACAGAATGTGTTGCCTGGTCCAAAATATTTTGCATTAAACTTAAGCAGATCAATGTATTCCATTTTACCCGTACCCGCTTCAATCGATGCCAGCATCTTTTCAACCCATGGAAGTCCTTCCCGGCATGGTGTACACCATCCACAACTTTCAAGAGCAAAGAACCTCTCAACATTATGAATAAATGCAACCGGACAGGTTTTGTCGTCAAGCACAATCATAGTTCCTGTTCCAAGCCTGCTGCCGGCAGCCGCCACAGTTGAAAAGTCCATTTTCACATCGAGATGTTCTTCAACAAGAAAATCTGTGGAGGCACCTCCCGGTAATGCTCCCCTGAACTTGTGACCTTCTGCCATTCCACCTGCATGTACCTCAAGAAGCTCACGCATTGTTGTTCCAAGAGGAAGTTCCCATGTTCCGGGATTCTTTACTTTCCCGCTTATTCCATACAACTTTGTACCACCAGTGCCCGTCAGGCTCAATCCCTTAAACCATGCTGCACCATTTTCCACGATATGAGAGATCCACGAAAGGGTTTCAACATTGTTTACTACAGTTGGTCTGCCAAACAAACCGCTTATTGCTGGAAATGGTGGTTTTGTCCGTGGAAGAGCTCTTTTGCCTTCGAGCGAATTAAGCAAAGCTGTTTCCTCTCCGCAGATATACCTGCCGGCACTGGAATGTAAATATAAATCAAGATCAAAACCCGATCCTAGAATGTTTTTACCCAGATATCCTGCCTTATATGCTTCATAGATCGCTTTGCGAAGAACCTTTTCAGCTTTCTTATATGCCCAGCGAAGAAATATATATGCTTTACCAGCCTGAATTGCATAAGCAGCAATTATCATCCCTTCGATAAGCTGATGCGGATTTCCTTCAAGAAGATACCTGTCTTTAAAGGTGCCAGGTTCCATTTCGTCTGCATTACAAACCAGGTATTTTGGTTCTGAATTGTCTTCATTCATTGGCACAAGGCTCCATTTTACTCCTGTAGGAAAGCCTGCTCCTCCGCGTCCCAGCAAATTTGAATCTTTGACCAGGCTTGTCACCGCTGCCGGTTTCATATTTTTAAGCACCTCCCGGAGACTATCGTAACCGCCAACCTTTCTGTAATCTTCAAGATTATAAGGATCTGAGGCTGGATTAATATATCTGGTTAAGGGCTTTTCCATAGGTACTATTTATATTGCTCAAGCAATTCTTCAACCTTTTTCACTGTCAACCTGTTGAAGTGATCATTATTTATCATCATGGCCGGTGCATTATCGCAATCGCCAAGACATGAGATCGGAAGAAGTGTAAACCTTCCGTCTGATGTTGTTTCTCCAAACTTAATGCTGAGCCTTTTTGAAATAAATTCATAGATTGATCCATACCCCATTATCATGCAACTGACACTGTCGCAGATTAGTATTACATTTCTACCTACAGGTTTTCGATAGATCCTGCTGTAGAAAGTTGCAACCCCATCTACTTCTTCATTCGAAATACTGAGAAGATTTGCAATAGCCTTAACAGCTTCGTCAGAAACCCATCCGCGATGATGCTGTACAATTTTCAAAGCATCTATGCATGCCACTGCGGGATAAGGATATTGTTTAATCTCTTCCTGTATCTCTTTTATTTCTTTCTCAGTCAGCATTGGTATTTAATTTTGGTGTTTGGTGCTGGTTGCTTGTTCCTCGTTCATTGTTTCTCGTTTTCAATTCTTGTTAAAATCAGACCTTGATTACTTGCAACGTCATTGCGAGCGAAGCGAAGCAATCTTTTGTCTTTTTACTTTTATCTTTTGTCTTTTACAGTTAACTTTCTCCTTTCTTCTTACCTATCCAAATCAGCCAGAACAAAATCCATTGCCCCTAAAATGGCCAGTAAATCAGGTATCGTATATCCTTTCGTTATTAATGGCAGCATCTGCATATGAGGAAAGGACGGAGTCCGGATTCTTGAACGGTATGATGACGTACTACCGTCACTGATAAGGTAATAGCCATTGCTTCCCTTGGCTGCCTCTACGGGTATCATGGCTTCACCGGCAGGAATGACCGGTCCCCATGAAACGCCTACAAAATGAGTGATAAGAGTCTCAATATCTGTCATTGTTTTGTCTTTTCTTGGAGGTATTGCCAATGGGTGGTCGGATTTATAATGACCAGACGGCATATTATTGACGCACTGCCCAACGATCCTCAGGCTCTGCCTCATTTCCTCCATCCGTACAAGAGCCCTGTCGTAACAGTCACCATTTTTCCCGAGAGGAATATCAAATTCAAATTTTTCAATACCTGAATAGGGCCTCTTCTTCCGATAATCCCAGTCAAAGCCTGTAGCCCTGAGGCCCGAACCGGTTATCCCCCATTCTATAGCTTCTTCGGTCGTAAATACCCCAATGCCTATAGTCCGTGCTTTTAATATCCGGTTTTTAAGAACAATGTTGTCAAATTCTTTGAGTCTCTTAGGAAGGTATTTAACAAATTCCAGGATTAGTTTATCCCAACCATCCGGTAAATCATGGGCAACGCCGCCAATCCTGAACCACGACGGGTGCATTCTGCCACCCGTAATTGCTGTGACGATATCAAAGATTCTTTCCCTGTCGTTGAATGCATAAAAAACAGGTGACATCTGTCCCATATCCTGTGCAAAGGTCCCTAGCCATACCAGATGACTGGCTATCCGGAAGAGTTCACTCATCATTATACGGATCACCTGTGCCCTGTCGGGCGGTTCAATACCGGCCAGTTTTTCAACGGAGAGCAGATAGGCCAGATTATTCATTACTCCCCCGAGGTAATCTATCCGATCGGTATATGGAATGAAGGTATGCCACGATTGTCTTTCTCCCATCTTTTCGGCTCCCCTGTGATGGAACCCGATATCAGGGATTATATTTACAATATCTTCACCATGCAATTGAACAATCAGCCTCAATAATCCATGGGTTCCCGGATGCTGGGGTCCTACATTCAGAAACATGAAATCACTGTCTTCGCTTTTTGAATCCAACCCATACTCTTCAGGATTGAATTTGAGATTAGCCTCCTCTTCATCCCTGATAGCATCAGTCAGAACAAACGGATCCATTTCAGTAGCTCTTGCGTGATGTTCTTTCCTCAGTGGATGGCCCTTCCACGACTTTGGCATCAGTATTCTTGTAAGCCTTGGATGCCCGGTGAAGTTAATGCCAAACATATCAAACACTTCGCGTTCATACCAGTTAGCTGATTCCCAGATAGTAGTTATGCTAGGAATAGAAAGGTCGCTATTATTCAGAGCCACCTTGATCCTGATATCCTGATTTCTTTGAAAAGATGTAAGGTGGTAAACAATTGAAAAATCACTTGGGGGCTGACCGTCGCGTTTTGTACGGGTCCGTTCATCAATGCATGTAAGATCATAAAGCATTTTAAAAGGCCGGATGATCTCACTCTTAAGAAACTTTAAAATCTTTTCAATGTTGTTCCTTTCAATCCAGATTGTGGTAGTATCATCTCTGGTCAGCTGCTCAGACAGGATAATCTGATCACCAAATTTAGATCTTATTTCATTAATCATATTTTGACTGACCTGGCTCATTCTGATATTTATCTTACATATCTGGTGCTAAATTTCATTCATCGGCCTTATTATACCCATTTTGGAACGTTCTTCCTGCTTTTTATCCCTCATCGAGATCTTTTCGGGCCTATGAATGCCCTGTGGTCCGATAACCCAGCTCAGCGGCCGCTTTTCTTTTCCTATCGATTCCCTCAGAAGAAGCAAACCCTCGAGAAAAGCATCAGGACGCGGGGGACAGCCCGATACATAAACATCGACAGGCAAAAATTTGTCAACACCCTGTACAACACTGTATATATCGTACATACCACCCGAATTAGCACACGACCCCATAGATATGACCCACCTGGGAGCCATCATCTGATCATACAGCCTTTGTATTATGGGAGCCATCTTAAGGAAGACTGTACCGGCGATGACCATCACATCTGCTTCCCGGGGTGTACCACGTATCACTTCTCCGCCGAATCGCGCAATATCATACCGGCTGGTAAGGGCGGTGGCCATTTCAACAAAACAGCATGAAAGACCAAAACCAAACGGCCACAATGAATTCTTTCGTCCCCAGGAAATCATTTCATCAAGCTTGCCAACCAGGACAGACCTCCGGATACCGTCTTCGTTTATTCCTGATTCCAGATCCACTAATTTATTATTGGCTCTTATCATCAAACTATTTTTTAATCCTGTTCTTATACTGCAGTATTTTTTTCCCGTTCGGCCCGAAATCGAGCGCTCCTATGCTGAGTTCGTAAATCAATAATACGACCAGTAAGCCTATGAATATTAATATTCCAATATAACCGGCTAACCCAAGTTCACGGAAAGATACCGCCCACAGCATAATGAAAGCAGCGTCAAGATCAAAAATGACGAAGAACATTGCAATAATATAAAATCCCGACGAAAACCGAAGCCTCGCATCACCGGTGGGGGGAATCCCTGACTCATATGGTTCATCAGTATCCTTTTCATTATGTTTTTCTCCAAGCACATATGAAAGACCTATCATTATACCAATAAGGGAGATTACAATAACTGCGAAAACTATAAACGGCCAGAAAGTAATATCTTGAACCAACACCATAATATATAAAGCGATGAATGTAACTTATTACTTCAGTTAATTAAACTTAAATCTGATTTAAATATATGATTTTTTAAGGTCAAAAAGCATAAATATTATAATAAACAGTTTTTTCAGTGAATCAGGAATTTAATCAAAAATCAGGCTATTGTGTTTATTCTTTCTGCAGTATAATTCAATCAGGAAATACCGGATAAAATTGTTTTCCGTTTATAATCTTCAATATGAATCATTCTGGAATATGATCTTAATTTTTAGTAATGAACAATGAAAGTAATGAGTTTGTTTAATCTGTAATAATTAAATGGTTTGTTCAGAAGTTTATTCTTTAAGAAAAACAGATAACGAACAAGTTTACATACTGAAATTTTCTTTGACTGAAGCAATACATGAAAGAAAAACCCGGCAAAACTAACCCATCTCTCAATAAGGAAGATAACAATGAGAATGACCGCCTTCATGGATACCCGGCATACCCTCCCAGTGAAGACATTTATGGAAAATATCAAAAAGACAGAAAAATAGATCCGGAAGATCCTTCCAATCTAAAAGAAGCTGGTTTTAATAATAAGACAGGGATAAATAACGAAAAAGATTTTGACGAGGATCTCTCAGGCAGTGATCTGGATGTTCCTGGTTCTGAGCTCGATGACGAGCTTGAGAGAATAGGAAGCGAAGATGAGGAGAACAATTATTACAGTCTGGGCGGAGATGATCACAACGATCTGGAAGAGGATTATGCAGAATGACATATAAAATCAATCTTATGAATAAATTAAAGACAAACTACATGGGGATTGAATTTAATAACCCCATAATTTTAGGAGCTTCTAATCTTGTCACGGATCTGGACAATCTTAAAAAGGCCGAAGAACTTGGAGCAGGTGCAATTGTTTACAGATCTCTTTTTGAGGAACAGATCCAACTCGAGAGCTATCAGCTTGAAGAAAGACTCAATGAATTCAATGACCTATATGCTGAAATGGTTCAGATACATCCTAATATGGTTCATGCCGGACCCGACGAGCATCTGATGAATATCAGGAAGGCAAAGGAGAGCTTAACAATACCGGTTATAGCAAGTCTTAATGCAATAAACAATGATACATGGTTAAAATATGCCATGCTCATAAGTGAAACGGGAGTTGATGGCATTGAACTTAACTTCTACCAGATCCCGGAGGATTTTGACAAGACTTCCAAAGATGTTGAAGACTCCCAGATTAATACCCTGAAAGAGATAAGAAAACATATATCAATTCCGATCAGTGTAAAGCTGAGCCCCGATTACTCAAATATTCTGAATTTCATTAAAAAGCTGGATAAAGCCGGGGCAGATGCTTTTGTTCTTTTTAATTCATTTTTCCAGCCCGATATAGATATAAATACCGAAAAGCATATTAAGACATCTCATCTCAGCAACGAAAGGGACTATAAGAAATCACTTAGATATGCAGGACTGCTGTTCGATAACGTTAAGGCAGATATATGCAGCAGTCGCGGAATATTCAGTGGTGAAGATGTTGTTAAGCTTTTATTGTCAGGAGCCACATGCGTTCAGATCGTGAGTACAGTATATAAAAATGGTTTGTCCCGGATAAGCGATATTAGAAGAGAATTGGAAGAATGGATGGACAAAAAGAATTATAAAAACATTGATGAGTTCAGAGGCAAACTGTCAAAAAACAAGCTCACAGGCAATCCATTTGTTTATAAAAGAGCACAGTATGTTGAACTACTACTGAATTCAGAGGAAATTTTTGGAGTTGAGGGAACTTCGCGAATTTCTAATCCATGAAGAATAGTCTTCTCGCAAAGGGCCCAGATTTCTTTTGGGCTCTGCAACTAAACCAAAAAATCAAAGGCTTTCCACCTTAGGATGAGTTCCTTTCTCAATAAGCCCTTATCCATTTCGGAAGTGCATTTGAAAATATAATCGCAACACATATCATTATGGATAATATAAGAACTAACAGCTATTGTCCCTATTACAAATGGCATTGCATTCATATATCATGCAATATAATCTGAATTCAATCTATCCGTCTGATCCTTGTTTTAACCGGTTGATTAATGGTAATAGGAACCTGCTCCTCGATTGTGTTTGCAGAATCGAGCTGCAGCGCTTTAACATCGGAAATACACAACAGCCTGGAGAGTTGATGAAGAATCATCGTCACACTTTCCATACCTGAAAGTTTATAATCATTAGGCATTATCCTGTCAATGAGAATATACTTAAAGTCGGCTGGCATGCAGTGTTTTTTCAATGAAGCAAAAGTGCTCTCGAGATTAATTTCTCCGGCTGCCACCATATCTTCCAGTACTTCCCTGAAATATAGATTAATTTTCGGTTCCATTTTAAATCCTATCTGAAAATCAACCCTTATCAGGACTCCGGGAATAATCTGGTTAACATGGTATTCTATCGTGTCAGGTTCATTTGTTCTGTTCACGTGAAGAAACCAGTAGGTATCAGCTCGTTTGGGTTGCTTCTGAAAAATTGAATAGATCACTTTTGATTCAACCTGATCCTGCCTGTTAGCCCTTATAATATAGACAAGGTTAGTTGCCGTTTTCGGGACTGAATTATCTTTTGACAGATCCTTAAACAGATCAATATACTTGTAAAGGCCCACAAAAGTCACATACCTGTTTTTCAATTTCCTCCCGAAATACCATCCGTACATGATAATAAAATAAAGAGATGCCAGCATCAGAGTGAACCATCCTCCGTATTTGAATTTGTGAAGGTTAGCAATTAAAAAACTTCCTTCAATTGTGAGATATACAGTAAGCATCAAAAATACAAGCTTGTGATTCCATCCTCGCTGATATGAATAATATGAGAGTAACAAAGTTGTCATAATCATTGTAATAGTTATGGCTAACCCATAGGCAGCTTCCATATTTGCCGACTCTTTAAAAAAGAATACCACCAGACTGCAGGTGATCCAGAGGAACCAGTTCACAAACGGCAGATAAACCTGACCCTGTATGAATGTAGGATGCAATATCCTGATCTTGGGCCAGAAATTCAGTGATACAGCTTCACTGAGAAGAGTATATGATCCGCTTATCAATGCCTGGCTGGCGATAATGGCGGCAGCAGTTGAAATCAATATACCTGGGAGCAGGAACCACTGTGGCATAATTGAATAAAAAGGATTAAGATCTGTTCCGTAAACATGGTGCATCATTAACCATGCCCCCTGCCCAAAATAATTCATCAAGAGTGTCGTCTTAACAAATATCCATGATACTCTTATGTTTGACCTTCCGCAGTGTCCCAGATCTGAATATAGGGCCTCTGCTCCTGTTGTACACAGGAATACAGCTCCAAGGAGTATAAATCCTCCAGGATAATCAGTAAGAAATTTTATTGCAAATACCGGATTGATGGCCCTGAGAATATCGGGATAATGTATTAATTGAGAAAAACCTAATACTCCTAACATTGAAAACCATACCACCATCATAGGCCCGAATGATCCTCCGACAAAGTTGGTGCCAAACTGCTGAATAAAAAATAATGCTCCGAAGATTATCAGGACAATTGGAATTACCGGGATATCAGTGTTGAATAATTTCAACCCTTCAATTGCCGATGTAACTGTAATTGAAGGTGTTATTACTCCATCTGCAAGTAGTGCAGCGCCCCCTGCCATTGTAAGAATGGCTGCCCAGGCCGATTTTCTTCTTATAAGTGCAAAAAGTGCAAAAATTCCGCCTTCACCATTATTATCTGCCCTGAGTGTGATGAGAATGTACTTAACGGTGGTTTGAAGTGTCAGAGTCCAAAATATACATGATAAAGAGCCGTATATTAATAGCTCATTAATATTGGCTTTCCCGGCGAGAAGAATGGCCCTCATGGTATACAGAGGACTTGTGCCTAAATCACCAAAAACAACACCAAGTGTGATTATCAGACCTGCAAAAGATAGCTTCCTAATATCAAGATGATGATCAGATCTTTTCATTACAATTCCATGCAATATTTTCTGGACCTTCTTATCAAGGCGGGCAAAGTTAATAATTATTCGAATTATGGTACCAGCTTATAACCAGTGAAACAACCTGATCATAGTTTTTAACCCCTTTATCAATCTTATTGGCTTTTAAATAAGCATCGTTTACTGCAGTTTGCATGTCAGAAAGTTTTTTGCTTTCCAGACCCTGGTAATATTTCTGCCGGTATTTTAAATCACGTATTACCTTCTCATCTAGTTTACTTAAAAATTCCTTGTAATCTTTCATATGATATGCATCCTTCAGAAAATAAAGCAGCACAGACTGATATCCGGAATAATTTAGCCTGATATCTTTTGATTTTACACAAATTATAAATGCAACAAGATTTGCCTCAGCTTCACTGGTAATTCCAAACTGATGAGCTTTCTCATGAGCAAGAACAAAAGGATAATCAACTGGAAGGAGGTAGTAATCGAGATGTATCTCGTTGAAAAATGGTCCGAAATAGCCGTTTACTCCAAGTTTTCCTGCAAACGAACTAAATAACATTGTCTTTGGTCGCCGTTTGCCATTTGGATATTTGATTCCAAGTTCCCGGCAGTTTTTACTATAAGAGGCCTCAACGAGCGAATCTATTTCAGCATAATCGGAAGCTGAAACAGAAGTATAGCTGCTGTTAGCATGCGTAATTACCGAATCGAGTACCGATCGGAAATTCAATTCATCAGCTTTTAAAGTCTCCCATCCTATCCGTCGTTCAATCTTTGGCCTGAAATAGTTATAGCCCCAGACTATATAGAAAAAGGAATAAAGAAATGCCAGTACCTGTATGACATGCAAAAAATACCAGCCAAATTTTATTTTTTTGAGCACGACCAGGATTAACCCACAAATTATCAGAAGAATTATTATAACCCAGAAGATATCCCATAATGAAAAAGGAACAAGACTGCTGAAAAAGGAAAAAAACTTCGCAATAGAGGGGTATGCTCCCAGCGAATAATAATGTTCGACTATTTCAGGATTTCTGATTGCAAACTGAATACTGAGAAAAACAAGTGTAGCAAGAACAAAAGGAGATGAATGCACAATTATCCTTATTGTCTTGCCAGCTTTGTTCTTTTCACGAATTTTCTTCATTTTCCTTTTATGAATAAAATCCACAGGATTCGCTTAAAAATAGATATTTCCCCCCCTTTGTGTTACTTAGTGAATTACTTTGTGATCCTTTGTGGTTCAATAAATTATGATTTACCACAAAGGAACACTAAGGCAACAAAGGTACACAAAGAACATTTTAGATATCACCGGAAAGTGGAATCCAATTAAATCCTTATTTTAAAAATGTGAGAAATGATTGCCAGCCGCAAACGAACCTTCCGTGCTTGTTCATAATCTCAAGAAAAGAGAAAGATAAGTTATATTTGACATGAAACTCGACTCCTCAACGTTTTGATATATCTTTGAACCTGTAATTTTCAATTTTTTAGGAATAAACTGAAAACATGCATATTCCAGATGGTTATCTCAGCCCGCAAACATATATCCCGTTGTTCGGAGTATTTGTAGCAACGGCAGCCATAGCTGTTAAAAAAGTTAAAAAAGAAGTTTCCGCGCGAAATGTTCCATATCTTGGTATGGCAGCAGCTTTTTCATTTATTATCATGATGTTCAACTTACCAGTACCAGGAGGTACAACTGGTCATGCTGTAGGCTCGGCAGTAATTGCTATCATCTTTGGACCGTGGGCAGCGATGTTAGCTGTCTCCGTGGCAATTATTATCCAGGCTCTGATTTTTGGAGATGGAGGCATTACTGCAATCGGCGCCAATTGCTTTAACATGGCTGTTTTTATGCCTTTCACAGCATATTACATTTTTAAGCTTTTCAGCAGAAACCCCGCAAGAAAAACAGGAGTGGCGGTTGCTGCATTTTTTTCAGGCTATCTCAGCCTGGTGCTGGCCGCAATACTTACGGCAGTGGAATTCGGTATTCAACCCATAATTGCCTCCGCTTCTGATGGTAAAGCTTTGTATTGTCCTTATGATCTGAGTATAGCAGTTCCCGCAATGGCAATTGAACATATGCTGCTTTTTGGAGTTGTTGAAGGTATCATCACTGCATTAGTTGTTAACTACTTTTTGAAAAATGAACAAACGTTAATTTATGCTTTCAGGAAAAGGATGAAAAATGACTAAACTTCAAAAAAAAATTCTTGTCACTTTGGTTATTTTATGCCTTATCACGCCTGCTGGTATCTTACTCCCTGCATTTTTTAATACCGGAGATGCGTGGGGAGAATGGTCGGCTCAGACAGTCAAAGAACTCGTAGGTTATGTGCCTAAAGGACTTGAAAGATATTCTGATATATATAAGGCACCCCTGCCCGATTATAATGTTAAAAGCACAGACAGATCAGTTGCACATAAGTCAGGCTATTATATTGTCTCAGGGATAATAGGGGCAACTGTGACATATCTTGTCATGATATTAATTTCCAAATTAATTGTCAGAAATGGAAAATAAAATCCCTTCATATCTGCTGCAAACCTTCAATGATCAATATGAAGTTCCAAAATCAAAAGGAGCAAGACTTTCTTTTCCTGACAAGACAATAATGAATTCGGCAGCCGCATTAAAATCTATTTATGTTCAGGCAGAAAATGCATCAACAGGAAATTACATTCAAAGGCTCCATCCCCGTGTCAAACTTATATTGCTTATTTATTCTGTTATCGTCATAAGCATTGTCAATCGTCCCGGCACACAATTGATTATTTCAGTATTTATTTTTTCACTGTTTCTCATAGCAAGGTTAAAAATTTTCGATGTTTACAAAAAAATATTTTTCCTGGCCACTCTCTTCGGAATTATTATTGTATTCCCGGCATCGCTGAATATTATAACTCCGGGAAAAATCATCTTTACTATTATTACTTTTAATAAACCCATGCATTTCCTGATCTATAACATTCCTCAGCATATAGGATTTACTGAAAACGGTTTTAAAGTAGTGTCATTGATCTTCCTGAGAATACTTAATTCCATTTCTATTGCAATGCTCGTCATATTTACCACATCTTTCCCCGCTTTCATAAAGTCTTTAAGGATCCTGGGTATCCCCGACACTTTCCTTATGATTATCTCACTGGCTTACAAATACATTTTTATACTTTCCCGTGCAATTGAGGAAACTTATTTTGCGCTTAAATCGAGGCTCTCAGGGAATGTCGGCAACAGAAGGATCAGGGAACTCATCAGCGTACGAATATTCTTTATATTTAAAAAATCAATGCTGATTTATGATAGTACATACCTCGCAATGGTTTCGAGAGGTTATCAGGGGAAAGTGCTGTTTCATTCACAAAAAAAACTCACGGCCATCGATTTTATAACCCTTATTGTTATTGTCGTATCGGGGATTTTGATCATTTATTTATAGAAGACTATGGAGGATATTATAACATTAAAAAATATTTATTATTCATATTTCGGGAAGATTGCTGCCTTAAAAAACATTAACCTTTCAGTGAAAAAAGGTGAAATGGTTGCGGTAATAGGATTGAACGGAAGCGGAAAATCGACGTTGCTGAATATAATCAATGCACTTATATTTCCCGACTCCGGAGAATTTCTGTTAAAAGGAAATCCGGTCACCGAAAAATCATTAAGTGATAAAAATTTTGGAATGACACTGCGACAGAGCATGGGTTATATCTTCCAGAATCCCGAAATCCAGTTATTTTGTCCAACAGTATTTGATGAGCTTCTGTTTGCTCCATTGCAGCTAAATATGCCAGTTGGGGATGCTGAGGAAAGAGCGGAAAAGACATTATCATTTCTGGGAATAGAATATCTTAAAGACAGACCGGTATTAATGCTTTCAGGAGGGGAAAAAAAGAAAGTCGCTATTGCATCCGTTCTGACAATGAATCCCGAAATCCTTCTTATAGATGAACCTCTCGCAAGTCTTGATCCAAAAACTCAAACCTTTTTCATTGACCTTCTCCTTGAACTCAACCGTTCAGGCAAAACCATTATTTTTACAACTCACCATCTTGATCTGATTGATCACCTTCAACCTAAAGTTGTCGTTCTTTCAGAAGATCACACAATACAGAAAACCGGCACCTCATCTGAGATCCTGAACGACCAGGAATTTCTGATAAGCGTTAACCTTATCCATGAGCATATTCATAAACATGGGGACGAGGTACATAAACATTACCATTCTCATTATGTATTTCATAAACACTGAAAAAAATTTCGCTCAGTATTTTAGGTATATGACAGATTGAATTATTATTTACGATTTTACCAGTGTAAATAACAGATTAATATCAGGATCCGGGAGAATTTCTAAAATCTTTTCTGTTTTGATGGTCTTTATTGTAATTCTGTCCGACACCGGTATTTTAATTTTGTGCGACCCATTTGAATCTTTAATGAGAAGCTCTATATCAAAATTAAAAAGATAATCCTGTGTCTGCTCAATTATAAGATCAGTGAAACCCTTTTCATTTCCAGGTATGGTTGTAATTTTTAGCGCAGGCTGACCTGGAACAAATAGCCATTGGTTAAAAAATCCTGCAAGATCCTTGTTACTGACCTTTTCCATAACACTCTGAAAATCAATGGTCAGAGCATTTTTGTTTCTAAAATCTTCATAATATAACCTGATCCCTTTCCAGAAAATATCATCACCAAGTTGGCGTCTTAACATATGCAGAACCCAGGCTCCTTTCTGGTATGAATTAGGATTAAGGAGTTTCATCAGGTCAGTAACAGATGTATCGATAACAGGCCTGGGTGATCTTAAATAGTACCCGGTTACGCGGTCCCTGGCCGACTTCATTGTCTCATTCAGCTTTTCTTTCCCATATGTCTTTTCCTGGTATACTGCAGTTAGATACGTAGCAAACCCTTCACTCAGCCAGATATGATGCCAGTCATTTTCTGTAACTGAATTCCCAAACCACTGATGTGCAATTTCATGCGAAATAAGATCTTCAGCTTTGCCCTGACCTGTAACAGAATTCTCCGAATAAAATATACATCCGGCGTTCTCCAGACCTCCGAATATAGTTTTGGATTGAACGTCAGCAAGTTTTTCGTAAGGATAGGGTCCTATAAGCGTACTATAAAATGCAAGAGGTTTCACTGCGACTGCATAGTCATAAAATCCTTCTTTCCTGTTTTCAGTGAATACCCAACTCCAGACAGGGATGCCATTAACATTGCCTTCCAGTCTGGAGGCAAAAGGAGCAGCTGCAAAAGCCATTACTTTTGTAGCCAGAGGCACATCTTCTTTCCAGTGTGTTAGTTTTGTATGTCGTGGCATGCAGCTCTCCTCAACAAGATATCCGCTTCCGACAACTTCATAGTGATCAGGAGAAGTTATAATAAAATCGACAGTTGCTTTATCGTATGGATGGTCAACACATGGAAGCCAGTTACGTGCCCGGTCAGGCCAGTTATCCGCAAAAAAAGTACGATCCCCAAATTTATTCTTTGAAATTATCAGTCCGTCAGCAGGTACGCCAGAGTAGTCAATATTGAAAGTTCCATTGGTTCCTGCTTTCACCGAATCATTAAAAGTTATTATGATTTTATTCCCTGTATGCATCCATTTGATCAATCCACGGTCAAAATTTAAACTGTGCACGGACATCCCTCTCCCGTCAGTTCCATTGTTTTTCAGGTCAAACTCCATAGTTTTTATAGATCCTATAAAATTAACATTTATCACAGCCTGTCCATAAATAATATCACTTGTATCGCTTATTGATAATGAAAAATCATAATGAATAATATCAACAGATGAATTTCGCTTATAACCATCCTTCCCGGAAAGTGGAAAAAATAAAAGAAGAAAAAGGAAAACGGACCAAATGATTTTCATAATTTTTATAGTTTGGCAATTACTCAAAGGTAAGAAGGTAGTGTAAAAAATAAGATAAAGTTCCTGTAATATTTGAATCCGTGGATCACTTTATTATGTTTACCCCTCAGCTCACTATCGTGAATTTGCTATAAATTACTAGCTTTGCATAAAATACTATGCTTATGTTGAATTACGATTATAATACACAGAGGAAAAGAATGGCATTGCCCGAGTATGGAAGAAATGTTCAGAAGATGGTCGATCATATAAAGACCATTGAGGACAGGGCTGAGAGGAACCGCGCAGCAAAGACCATAATTTCAATTATGGGCAACCTTAATCCTCATCTTCGTGATGTCGGCGATTTCAAACATAAATTATGGGATCATCTTGCTTTGATTGCTAGTTTTGAGCTTGATATTGATTCACCTTATCCTGTTCCTGAGCCATCAAAATTCGTTGAAAAACCAAAACAGGTTCCTTACAAGCAGGGAGATATAAGGTTTCTGCATTATGGTCGCATTATAGAACTAATGATTGACGCAGCCTGTGAACTGGCAGAAGGGCCTGAGAAGGAATATCTTACAACTCTCATTGTCAATCAGATGAAGAAATCATATATCACCTGGAACAGAGGTCAGGTCGCCGATGAGGTGATAATTAAAGATATGAAATTATTGTCAAAAGGGAAGTTGCTGATGACCGAGGGAGTAAGAATCCTTGAAGTGAGGGAACTGATTCCTCCTGTCAAAAGGAAACCAATTGGAAAACCTCATGGCAAACTACAAAATAAAAATTTTGTCAAGAAAAAAGGACACAGCCGTCATTAATGGGTACTTTTATTGTTCATGGCGGTAGGCCGCTAAAAGGAGAAATAACACCTCAGGGTGCCAAAAATGAAGCTTTGCAGGTAATCTGCGCGGTTCTCCTTACTTCAGAAAAGGTTACAATCAGGAATATTCCCGATATCAGCGATGTAAATATGCTGATCGAACTGATCGGCTGCATGGGAGTAAAGGTCACAAGAGAATCAGGCTCATCTGCAAGTTTTGAAGCTGTCAATGTAAATCTCGATTATCTCCAGACAAGTGAATTCAGGGCCCAAAGCTCGAGCTTAAGAGGCTCGATAATGATAGTTGGTCCTTTGCTTTCACGTTTCGGAAAAGCTTATATTCCTAAACCGGGCGGTGATAAAATAGGCCGCCGCAGAGTGGATACACATTTTACCGGTTTCCAAAAGCTGGGAGCTAAATTTGAATTTGACTCCTCAGACCCTTTTTATAAAGTTGAAGCCCCCGAGTTGGCCGGCGCTTATATGCATCTTGATGAAGCTTCTGTTACAGGTACAGCAAATATTATTATGGCCGCGGTTCTCGCCAGGGGTCGAACAACCATTTATAACGCCGCTTGTGAACCCTACATTCAGCAACTCTGCAGAATGCTTGTTTCCATGGGAGCTAAAATCGAGGGGATTGGTTCAAATCTGCTTTATATCGACGGAGTTACCGGTCTGAGCGGATGTACTCATACTATCCTTCCCGATATGATTGAAATAGGATCATTCATAGGGATGGCAGCAATAACAGAGTCGGAGATTACGATCAAAAACACATCGTTTGAAAATCTTGGAATTATTCCGGATTCCTTCAGGCGCCTTGGCATAAACTTCGAGAGAAGAGGCGATGATATTTTTATACCAGCTCAGAAACATTACGAAATAGAAACCTTTATTGATGGCTCCATAATGACAATTTCTGATGCTATCTGGCCCGGACTGACACCTGACCTGCTCAGTGTCTTCCTTGTTATAGCAACCCAGGCAAAAGGTGCTGTGCTCATACACCAGAAAATGTTTGAAAGCCGTCTTTTCTTCGTTGATAAACTGATTGATATGGGAGCTCAGATCATTCTGTGTGATCCTCATCGCGCCACCGTAATCGGCCAGGATAAAATGATCAGGCTAAAAGGTACAGTTATGACGTCACCTGATATTAGGGCAGGTGTGGCTTTGCTGATTGCGGCTCTTTCTGCAGACGGAAAAAGCGTTATCCATAATATAGAACAAATTGACCGTGGCTATCAGAGTATTGACACAAGGTTGAATGCACTGGGTGCGGACATCCAACGAGTACAATAACAATGACTTGGGGACGAAGAGACTTAGAGACTAAGAAACTAAAAAGCAAAGGGAGTCTTAGCCTGCATGTCTTGTCTCATTATATCTCCCTGTCTCTTTGTCTCTCAGTCTCTTAGTCATAATTTCCCTGCCAAATTGTCAATTCCCAATGGTTGGCAGGCAATTTGCTAAATAGTTTAATAAAATGAAATACGGCCTGTGATGATGAAAAAGAAGATGAAAAACTATGGAGACGTGAAACATAACGATATTAGCAAATCAACTGAAATTAAAGAAAATACCACTGATCAAGATAAGCTGTACCCGCAAGAATCTGATAATTCAGGTTCTGTAGGATCTGCTGAATCAGCTTTTGATGGTTCAGAGGGTGGAGCAACTTCTTCTGACAAAGTTGTCCTCGAAGTGAAAGCGGGAGAAGAAAAACTGGCAGAGATGCAGGATAAATATATCCGTCTTTCAGCTGAATTTGATAACTACAGGAAAAGAACTCTGCGCGAGAAGATGGATTTATCAAAATATGCCGGCGAAAAACTTCTTCTGGGTATTCTTCCTCTAATGGATGATTTTGAGCGTGCCCTTAAACACCTGGATACAACAGGAGATTGTGTTGTATTAAAAGACGGGATTGAAATTATTTACGGGAAGTTCAGCGACTTTCTCAAACAGAACGGAGTAAAAGAAATTGAATCACTTAACTGTAGTTTTAACGTTGACCTGCATGATGCAGTATCAAAAGTTCCCGTTGAAGAAGCCGACAAAAAAGGTAAAGTTGTGGATGTATTACTAAAAGGGTATTATTTGCAGGATAAAGTACTGAGACATTCCAAGGTGGTAGTTGGTGATTAATATATGATATTGATCTGAAAAGCGTGGAGTGTCTGAATAAAATTAAAATAATACGGGATGGGAAAAAGAGATTATTATGAAGTTCTTGGAGTATCTAAAGAGGCCACAAAGGAAGAGATAAAAAAAGCATACAGGAAACAGGCTTTGAAATATCATCCCGATAAGAACCCTGGTGATAAGAAATCGGAGGAAAACTTCAAGGAGGCTGCCGAAGCGTATGAGGTTTTAAGCAGTGATGAAAAGAAATCCCGTTACGACCGTTATGGCCATGCCGGAATGGGAAATAATGGCGGCGGATTCTCAGGTCAGGGAATGACTATGGACGACATTTTCTCTTCATTTGGTGATATTTTCGGTGATGCATTTGGCGGGTTTGGCGGATTCGGTGGTGGCAGACAAAGCCGGCGTGTGAACAAAGGAAGCAATCTCAGGGTAAAAGTTAAGTTAACACTGCAGGAAATTGCTGCCGGAGTGGAAAAGAAAATTAAAGTTAATAAATACAATATATGCGACTCCTGCGGTGGTACGGGAGCTGCCACTCCCTCAAGTTTATCCACCTGTTCAACCTGTCATGGGTCAGGACATGTTACCCGGCTTACCAACACGTTGCTTGGACAGATGCAAACTACTTCCGTTTGCCCTTCCTGCGGCGGCGAGGGGAAGACGATCACAAAAAAATGTACCACATGTTATGGTGAAGGCGTAGTACAGAAGGAAGAAATAATCAAAATCAATATACCGGCCGGAGTCGGAAAAGGGATGCAGATGACCGTCGGCGGCAAAGGAAATGCGCCAAGACGCGGAGGTGTTAATGGAGACCTCCTTGTGGTGATTGATGAAGAAGAACATCCGGAACTGATCAGGGAAGGTAACGATCTGATCTACAATCTGTTTATAAGCATTCCCGACGCTGTGCTCGGGACCCATGTTGAAGTACCCACTGTCGATAATAACGTAAAAATTAAAATTGAACCTGGTACCCAGCCAGGAAAAATACTGCGACTTCGCGGAAAAGGATTGCCTGAAGTAAACGGATACGGCCGTGGCGATCTCCTTGTGAATGTAAATGTATGGATACCAAAGAACCTCAATAAGGAGGAGTCAAAGATTTTTGAGAAGTTTAAAGAATCTGACTCCTTCACACCCGATCCTGACAAAAATGATAAAGGCTTTTTTGACAGGATGAAAGGATACTTCGAATAGATCAGGCTTCATTAACCTATTGTATATTTCATTTTTCTCTGTGGAACTCTGTGTTTCTCCGTGAAACTCTGTGTCAGTTCTTATTCCTTTTGTTACACAGAAGAGCCACAGATGAATCAAAGAGGGCTAAGAAGTAGAATAACTTGTTATTATCAGAGAGTGGAGTTTCACAGAGTTTATTTATATTTACACTTCTTTTGAAA